>SFEH01000006.1 GCA_004557315.1 Bacteroidales bacterium | reverse complement strand
CTTTATATGAGCGTTGCATCAAGGTGTATGAGGGCAATGACTTCAAGGTGACCGATGGTCAATGCTACATAGACGGAAAGCCTGTTGCTGAATATACGTTCAAGATGGACTATTACTGGATGATGGGCGATAACCGAGATAACTCTGCCGACAGTCGTTACTGGGGCTTTGTTCCTGAAGATCACATCGTCGGCACTCCTCTTTTCATCTGGATGTCGATTGATCAGGAGACAGGCGAATGGCGTAAAGACAGATTCTTCAAGCGAGTAAGTACAATAGATAACGAATAATGGTACTTCTGTCAACAGCATATTTTGCCCCAGTTGCCTATTACGCACTGCTTTTCCATGAGCCGGAAATCATGATTGAGGCAAATGAGAATTACAACAAGCAGTCATACCGCAACAGAATGTTCATTGGCACGGATCAGGGGCCGCTGGCACTTTCGGTCAATGTCGAGAAGGGCTATGCCATCAAGTGCCCAATCAGAGAGGTCAGACTCAGTGGACATGGAGATTGGCTACATCAGCACGAGATTGCTTTTATGAGCAATTATGGCAGCACGCCTTTCTACGATTATTACATCGATGACATCCTGAAGATACTGAACTCAGAAGAGACATTGTTTGAGATGAACGAAAACTTGAGGCAACATATATGTCGTCTGATTGGATTTGAGCCCAATGTGCGATACACCACCGAATATGTCTCGCCCGAAACAGAAGGTATCAGAGATTTGCGAAACACTCTTCATCCGAAGAAAGACGTGTCGATGGCGGTTCCCGAGTTTATGGCAAAGCCTTATTATCAGGTAGTCGGATTGAAGCATCCGTTTATGCCAAATCTCAGTATTCTTGACTTGCTCTTCAATATGGGACCAGAATCGATACTTGTACTCCGCGACAGCATCAAAACAGCAAAATAATGATTCTCAATTGCCAAAATCATGCAGGAAAATATTAGTGACATTTTGACCAAGATCGGTTATCCATCTGATTTACGAGCCTTGCCAGAGAGCCAGCTCGAAGACGTCTGCGCAGCTCTGAGAAAGTTCATTATCAACGAGGTTTCGGCTCATCCCGGACACTTTGCGTCAAGCCTTGGCGTAATCGAACTGACCGTGGCCTTGCATTATGTCTATAACACACCATACGACCGTATCGTGTGGGATGTTGGTCATCAGGCCTATCCTCATAAGATTCTCACTGGTCGCAAAGATAAATTCAGCACACTTAGACAGATGGGAGGCTTGTGTGGATTTCCGACACCCACTGAGAGTGAATATGACACGTTTGCAGCTGGTCATGCCAGCAATTCCATATCTGCGGCACTCGGCATGGCAGTAGCAAGCAAGCTTGAAGGGGAAGACAGAAAAGTAGTGGCTGTCATAGGAGATGCATCAATATCAGGAGGTCTTGCCTTTGAGGGTCTCAACAATGCGTCGTCTCATCCTAACGACTTGTTGATTGTGCTCAACGACAACAAGATGGCAATTGATAAGAATGTTGGCGCTCTCTATAATTATCTGATCAAAATCACCACTTCTCAGCGATACAATCAGCTAAGATACAAAGCCTATACGACGCTGAGGCGCTATAATCTGATGAAAGACAGCATGCGCCGTGCTGTGATTAGGTTCAACAACTCGCTCAAGTCTTTGTTCTCCCGCCGTCAGAATATCTTCGAGGGACTTGATATCCGATATTTCGGACCAATAGATGGTCATGATGTTGTGAGTCTTGTTCATTTCCTGCGCAAGATCAAAGACCTGAAAGGCCCGAAGATGTTGCATATTTGCACAGTCAAGGGCAAGGGTTATGAACCAGCCGAAAAGGAGGCAACGATCTGGCATGCCCCTGGAAAGTTCAATCCAGAGACAGGAGAGATCATCAAGGAGAACTCGGAAGGAATGCCACCGCGTTTTCAGGATGTCTTTGGCAAGACGCTTGTAGAACTTGCTGAGGCAGATAAGCGAATCGTCGGCATCACACCTGCCATGCCTACAGGCTGTTCGATGAATTTCATGATGGAGCGTTTCCCCGACCGGACCTTCGATGTCGGTATAGCAGAGGAACATGCGGTCACTTTCTCTGGCGGACTCGCCAAGGAGGGCTGCCTGCCATTCTGCAACATTTACAGTTCGTTCATGCAGAGAGCTATCGACGAGGTGATTCACGATGTAGCATTGCTCAATCTCCATGTGGTCTTCTGCCTCGATAGAGCAGGTATAGTGGGAGCTGATGGCCCTACACATCATGGAGCTTTTGACTTGGTATTCTTCCGCGCCATTCCGAACATGATCGTTGCCTCTCCACTCAACGAGCATTGGCTTCGTCGTTTGATGTTCACCGCTACAAAGGTCAATGGCCCTATGGTAATCCGATACCCTCGAGGTCGGGGTTCGGAGGTTGATTGGCAATGTCCTCTCGAAGAAATTGAGATTGGCAAGGGACGATGTCTCAAACAAGGTTCGGATGTGGCAGTCCTCAGTCTTGGTCCAATCGGCACAGAGGTAACCAAAGCTATTGCGATAGCCCAGCAGAAAGGCAGGAGTATTGCCCATTACGATATGGTGTTCTGCAAGCCTCTCGATGTCGAGTTGCTCAAGGAGGTGTTTGCCAAGTTCAGCCACATCGTGACTGTCGAAGATGGCACTGTAAAGGGAGGATTCGGAAGTGCAATCCTTGAGGAAGCTAACAGCCAGTGCTATAAGGGCAAGATCGACTGCCTTGGCATGCCAGACAGTTTTGTCACTCACGGAACGGTGTCACAGCTTTATGGACTCTGTGGCATTGATGCAGAGAGCATTGCTCAGAAGTTGATATAATAATAAGCATATTATGAAAGTCGTGATTGTTGGTGCAGCTGAAGTTGGAACGCATCTGGCAAAGCTTCTTGCACGAGAAAACATGGATGTTACTCTGATCGATTCCGACGCAGAGAAGGTGGGTCAGCTCACATTTTATAATATCATGACTCTGATCGGTTCACCTACATCGATCAGTGATCTTAAGGAGGCGGGTGTGCCCAATGCCGACCTATTTGTCGCAGTGACGCCTGTTGAGAGTATCAATATCCATGCCTGTATCCTTGCAGCCAATCTCGGAGCTCGAAAGACTGTTGCTCGTGTCGATAACTATGAGACAATGAGTGAAGCCAACTGTGAGTTCTATAAGAAGATTGGCATCAATCGACTGGTCTATCCTGAACTGTTGGGCGGTCAGGCTGTCGCTTCGGCAGTGATGCGTCCATGGGCTCGTATTTCTCACGAGATGTGCAACGGTCATCTACTCCTTCTCTGCGTGAAGGTATATGAAGACAAGGGAACTCCAATCCTTGGCCTGTCGCTGATTGAAATCGGCAAGAAATACGGTCAGTTTCACATTGCAGCTATCCAACGAGGCGAAGAAACCATCATCCCAAAGGGAACTGACGTCATCAAGGCTGGCGATCTCATCTATTTTATAGTGGCTCCTGCCAATGCCAATTATGTGCGCTTGGCATGCAACAAGCGCGAAACTCATATCAACCGAGTAGTCATCCTTGGCGGTTCGCGCCTCGGTATCCAGTCAACACATTTTCTACCAAAGAGCATGTCGGTAGTCTTTGTCGATGATGATCAGAAAGATGCGGAACATCTTATGGAGCAGGTGCCCAAAGCAAGTGTCATCAATGGCAAATCTTCAGATCTCGACACTCTGATGGAACTGGGCATTGGAGAAGAGGATGCCTTGGTAGCGCTTGGTGAAAACTCTGGCAGCAATGTCCTCGCATGCCTTATGGCAAAGCAGCTCCATGTAGGAAAGACTGTGGTTGAGGTTGAGGATGTCGAATATATAGCTATTGCCGACAAGCTCAACATAGGTTCAGTAATCAACAAGAAACAGCTCACAGCATCGGTCATTTATCGTCTGTTGCTCAAGAGCGATAAGACTAATGCCAAGACGTTCAGCATCTACGATGCCGCAGTTGCAGACATCGTTGCGCAGCCTGGTTCGAAGATAACGCAGAAACCGGTCATTGAACTTGGTTTGAGCAGAAACATCACACTGGGAGGCTTGGTGCGCAACGGAGAAGGTATGACAATCACTGGTCAGACCGTAATCCAGCCAGGCGATCAGGTCGTCGTGGTGTATCAGAACGAAAACATCAGTCAGATAGAAAAGCTCTTCTCCTGATCAAACATATATTTCTCTTTTATATGGCAAAAGAAAAAACTACATCAAAAAACAAGGCACCGAAGAAGCCGTCACGCATCTTGACGTTTTATCGCAGTGAGGTGACACGCTTCGTTTTCGGTCTGCTACTTCTACTTGTCGCAGCTATCCTTATGATGGCGTTCCTGTCGTTTTTCTTCACAGGAAAGAGCGATCAGGCAATCATAGAGAACCTCTCGGCTGGAGAGATTCTCCGTCAGGGCAATGGCATCAGCAACTGGACAGGCTCATTTGGCGCATTCGCAGCCGAATACTGTATCAATCAGTGGATAGGAGTTGCGGCTTTCCTCTTTGTCATCCTGATGTTCCGCATCGGCTATAGACTGATAAAGGATCTTTCTCTCCGTTCGCTTGGATGGATTTTCCTGCGCTATTCGGCCTGGAGTATCTGGCTCTCGGCAACACTTGGTGTAGTGTCAAATATTTTCAGCTTAGACTCTTCGTTCATCTATCTTGGCGGTCATCATGGCTATGACCTTTCTCAGCTTCTTCATGCTAATGTAGGCTGGACGGGCACTGTTCTTGTTCTTGCTGTGCTGTTCATCCTTCTGTGTCTCTCTTCTTACAACCGCACAACCATCGACAGCACCCGTTCGCTGTTTGGAGGATGGTTCAAGGTTCCTTTTGCCACCTTGCGCCGCAAGGCTCTTGAGCGAAAGGCAAAGCGCGAGGCAAAGGCTGCTGCTGAAGCAGAAAAGGCCGCAGCAAAGAAGGCAGCAGAGGAAGCAGAAGCTGAACGCTTGAGAAAAGAAGAGGAAGCACAGGCTGCTCTGAACGATACGGAGACTGTCGATGTCGAAACTGGGGAGATTTTCTCTTCTGCCGACGATTGGGCATCCGACCCAGAGCCTGAACTTGAGGTTCAGACACCTATTGAGCCTGTTGCAGAACCAGAAGAGCCGCAAGAACTGCCAGTCCATGACGAAGATGTAATAGTGGCTGCTCCAGAAACAGAAACATCTGACAAGCAGTTTGTGCCTTACGATCCGACCAAGGATCTCGAGTATTATAAGTTCCCGACCTTCGATCTGCTCAAGCAATATGCTCAGACCGTACCAATCGACATGGAGGAGCAGAATGCCAATAAAGAGAAGATCCGTCAGACTCTCAGCGACTATGGAATCGAGATACAGAGTATCACAGCCATGGTTGGTCCTACCATCACTCTCTTTGAGATAGTGCTTGAGACGGGAACAAAGATCAGCAGGGTGCGTAACCTGCAAGATGAGATTGCCATGTGCATTGCTGCAACTTCGGGTGTGCGCATCATCGCACCAATACCAGGTAAGGCTGCCATCGGTATCGAGGTGCCAAACCGCGATCCACAGACAGTGTCGATGCATTCGTGCATAACGAGCAAGGTGTTCCAGGAGTCGAAGATGGAACTGCCAGTAGCACTTGGCAAGACCATTACCAACGAGGTCTTCACTTTCGACCTTGCCAAGATGCCGCATCTTCTCGTTGCAGGTTCTACTGGTCAGGGTAAGTCGGTCGGCTTGAATGCCATACTCACTTCATTATTATATAAGAAGCATCCATCGCAGCTCAAGATTGTACTGGTCGATCCTAAACAGGTAGAGTTCTCAATCTATAGCCGTATCGAGAAGCATTACCTGGCAAAGCTGGGCGATGAGCCAGAGCCAATCATTACCGACGTGTCGCGAGTCGTTGCCACTCTCCA
Organism: Bacteroidales bacterium; assembly: GCA_004557315.1. GTDB lineage: Bacteria > Bacteroidota > Bacteroidia > Bacteroidales > UBA3663 > Liminaster. The sequence continues at coordinate 51,607 of SFEH01000006.1, read as the reverse complement.
GAGTCTCTGTGTAGAGATGGAAGACCGCTATGCATTAGTTAAGGATGCTGAGTTGCGCAATATCAAGGAATATAATGCGAAGTTCATCAACCGTGAGTTGAATCCTACCAAGGTGATCAAGGCGGCTATGGGTAGCCGCGAAGGTGTGCATCATCACTATCTTCCTTACATTGTGGTAGTGATTGACGAGTATGGTGATCTCATCATGACAGCTGGCAAGGAAATTGAGCTCCCTATCGCACGTATTGCTCAGAAGGCACGTGCCGTGGGTATTCACATGATCATTGCCACACAGCGACCATCGACCAAGATTGTCACTGGTACCATCAAGGCCAACTTCCCAGCCCGCATCGCTTTCCGCGTGGCTTCGGCTGTCGATTCAGGCATTATTCTTGATCAGAGTGGAGCTCAGAACCTTATCGGTCGAGGCGACCTTCTCTTCTCTACGGGCAATGCTCCTGTGCGAGTTCAATGTGCTTTTGTCGATACTCCAGAGGTCGATGCCATCAACCGCTTCATTGCTCAGCAGCAGGCTTATCCTACTGCCTTCATCTTGCCTGATCCTCCGCTTGGAGAAGGTGCTGCCGATGATGGCGGACAGGGTGGAGGTGTTGATCTGCGACAGCTTGACCCGATGTTTGATGAGGCAGCTGAACTTGTTGTAGCAACTGGCCAGGGCAGTACGTCGATGATACAGCGTAAGTTCTCGATTGGCTACAACCGTGCAGGACGCATCATGGACCAGCTTGAGGCAGCAGGCATTGTTGGCCCTTATACAGGTTCAAAAGCCCGCGCTGTCCTTATCGATTCAGAAAGCGAGTTGCAGAACATCATCGCCGATCTGAAAAATCGTTGACAACTATAAACAAACAAAATATCTTATTGCTAAATAACATTGTCTATGGTAAAAGTTTTGATTATTGGCAGTGGCCCTGCTGGTTATACTGCCGCAATATATGCTTGCCGCAGCGGTCTCGCACCTGTTGTTTATGAGGGCTTGCTCTCGGGAGGTCAGCTTACGCAAACCACCGAGATTGAGAATTTCCCTGGGTATCCAGAAGGCATTACTGGTCCTGAACTCATGGACAATATTCGCAATCACGCCCTGAAGCTGGGTGCTGATATTCGCAGCGGTTTTATCACTAAGGTCGATTTCGCTGAAGATGCAGGTAAGCCACATCGTGCCTATGTTGACGATGGCACAGTGATCGAGGCACAGACCATCATCATTGCTACTGGTGCTTCTGCCAAGTATCTTGGACTTGACGACGAGAAGAAATATGCAGGTATGGGTGTTTCTGCTTGTGCCACATGCGATGGTTTCTTCTATCGCAAGCGTGTTGTTGCTGTAGTAGGTGGTGGCGATACAGCCTGTGAAGAGGCAACCTATCTCGCAGGTCTTGCCCGCAAGGTTTATCTGATTGTGCGCCGCAATGTTCTCCGTGCAAGTGAGAAGAGTGCCCAGCGTGTCAAGGATACTCCAAACATCGAGATTCTCTGGGAGTGCCAGACCGAAGGCTTGTTTGGTGAAGACGGACTTGAAGGAGCACATCTCGTGCGAGGCAAGGGCACTGATCATGAAGAGCGTTTCGACATCGATATCGACGGTTTCTTCCTTGCCATCGGACATCATCCAAACACAGAGGTATTCCGTCATGCCGTAGAATGTGATGAGGCAGGATATATCAAGGTCAAGCATCCGACCACAGCCACCAATATTCCAGGTGTCTTTGCTGCTGGCGATGTAGCCGATCCACTCTATCGTCAAGCTATCTCTGCCGCTGGTTCTGGATGTCATGCAGCCATGGATGCAGAGCGTTATCTACAGACACTTTGATAACAAAAAATAAACACCATACTTAGCAACCGTAAGTATGGTGTTTATTGTCTTTAAACACTATGTTTACAAGTGCTAAGTATGGAGGTTGTTTCAGCCTTATACTCCAAGAGCAAAATAGCGCACTTGCAATCATAATATTTTCTTATCACTTGCAGTCGGGACAGATGCCCTTGATGACATATTCTGCTTCTTCCTGCACGAAACCTTCAGGGAGAGCGACGACTGGAATCTTCTGGTCTTCAATGCAGAAAGTCTTTCCGCACTTGATGCATGTGAAATGCACGTGGTTGAGGTGATGATCATGGTCTTCGCATTGGCATAGGCAATATTTGCAGAAGCCAGAGCCATCGTCGATCTCGTGGAGCAGGTGATGTTGAGTGAAGAGGCGAAGGGCACGGAAGATGCTCGAACGGTCGAGGGTTGGGACATCAGCTTCGATGTCATAAAGGCAGAATGCGCCTTTGCGCTGCATGATGGCACGCATCACAAGAATCCTCACAGAGGTCGGACGTATGCCGTGTTCCGCCAGTTCTTCCGCTTCAATCTGCATACCCGCTTATTTTGCCAGTTCTGCTTCGATTGCCTCCTTGATCTTTGGACCACGGATGCCACGAGCCTTGATTACGCCATCAGCACCGATAAGCATGATGTGAGGGATGCCCATTATGCCATATTCTTCTGTAGGACCCTCCCCACGGCCACCGGCGAAGATGATAGGCCAAGAGATTGGGAGCTCTGCCATTGCCTTCTTTGTGTCCTCAACGCTGTTTTCCCATACAGCCACACCCACGAAATTCACCTTGCCTTTGTATTCAGGACCATAGACAGAGAGGAACTCCTTGATCTCATTGCGGCAAGGACCGCACCATGAAGCCCAGAAATCCACTACGACAGGCTTGCCCTGTGCTACGATTGCACCGAGAGTAGTGTCGAGTCCATCTTTCTTGGCATTCTTGATATCTACAGTCTTGGCTGCGAAATCAACGAATTTCTGTCCGGCAGCTGTGTTCTTCTCTGCTTGCTTGGCCTTGAGCAGTTTGGCATTGCGAGGATTGTCCTTAATGGCCTGCTGTGCAGTTTCGAGCATTGCCGACATCTCGTCATATGAAAGCTCGTAAGCAAGGTCGTTCCAGATGTTAGCTCCAAGAGCATTGTCCTTGTTGCGCTCGTAGTACTCCTTGAGAAGGGCCACATACTCAGCCTCAGAAGCATTGTCATCAGCGAAGATTGCGCTGGCTTTCTCGCCAAAAGCAGCCTGTTCGTCGTTGAGAGGAGTGCCTGTGACTTTTCCTTCGTTGAGGTCCGCTGCGATGGTGCCAGGTTCGATGAAGACCTGTGCAGCATGGCGGCGGTCGATCATTGCATAGACAGCCTTGACCGAATCAGCCTGACCATTGAATGAGAATGTGCCATTAGTGAGCTGGGCAGTAGCCATTGTGTCACGGTTGGCTGGATCGAACAGTATGACGGTTGTACCATCTTCGAAACCTTCGGCAGAACCATTGATCACATACTCGGTCTTAGGGGCAGAAGTGCAAGCAGTCAGCATTGCGATAGTTGCACAAGATAATAATGTCATTTTCATTTTTTTTTGTTTGATTATTTGTTGATTTTTCGCACAAAGATAGCAATATATTATCGTAAAGGCAAACAATTTAAGAGAAAAACATTATCTTTGCACATTATTAATATATTAAAAGCATAAATTAACCATCAAAATCAGGATAATAAAACTTGTTAGAAAAATAAACGACCATGGATGTAATAATGATTGTCGAACTCTTCGTCATCCTACTTGCGCTCTATATGGGTTCGCGCTATGGCAGTCTTGCTTTAGGAGCAATTTCGGGCATTGGCCTTGCTATTCTTGTGTTCGGTTTTCAGATGAAACCTGGCACTCCACCGACCGATGTCATCTACATTATCATTGCAGCTGTGACATGTGCTGGAATGCTTCAGGCATCGGGTGGTATGGATTGGATGATACAGCTTGCTGAACGGCTGTTGCGCCGAAATCCAGGCTCAATCACTTTCCTTGCCCCGCTCTGCACCTTCTTTCTCACTGTCATGGTGGGCACTGGCCATGTGGTATATACGCTGATGCCAATCATCTGCGATATTGCACTCAAGAAAGGCATACGTCCTGAACGTCCTTGTGGTGTGGCAAGCATAGCATCTCAGCTGGGTATTACCTGTTCGCCGATTGCTGCCGCCGTAGCCTCGTTTGTCGTCATCTCGTCTGCCAATGGCTTTGAGGTGACCAATCTCCAGGTTGTGGCAGTCACCATCCCTGCCAGCATCATCGGACTCATCTGCGCATCGGCTTTTAGCTACAAGCGCGGACTTGACCTCGACAAGGATCCGAAGTTCCAGGCTCGTTGTGCCGATCCTGAGACTTATAAATATATGTATGGCAACACAGCAACGCTGCTCGACCGCGAAGTGTCGAAAGAGGCGCGTCTTTCCGTCTATATCTTCCTTGCTGCATTAGGAGTCATCGTGCTTTTCTCTGTCTGCCAGATAGCAGGCTGCGACATCCGTCCGTTGTTTGCTACGGGCAGTGTCGATGCCAACGGCAATCCTGTGGTCAAGCCATTGGCGATGAACATCATTATCCAGATTGTGATGATAGCAGCAGCTGCCTTCATGGTCATTCTTGCCAAGGCACAGCCAAAGAAAGCCGTCAGTGGTGCTGTGTGGCAGTCGGGAATGGTGGCTGTAGTGGCAATCTATGGCATTGCGTGGCTTGCCGACACTTATTTCAGCAACTATATGGACGAGATGAAGGCAGGCTTGGGCGATATTGTTGCGACATATCCTTGGGCTATCTCGCTCGCTTTCTTTGCAGTATCGGTGCTTATCAATTCGCAGGGAGCGGTTGTTGTCTCGATGCTTCCTTTGGCTTATTCGCTTGGCATCCCTGGTCCAGTGCTCCTCGGTGTTTTCCCAAGCGTCTATGGCTATTTCTTCATTCCAAACTATCCGTCTGATATTGCCACGGTTAATTTCGACCGTTCGGGTACGACAGTAATTGGCAAATACCTGCTCAACCACTCGTTCATGATGCCAGGCCTGGTGAGCGTGGGTGTTTCGACGGTGGTTGCTTATGGCATCACCTTGCTTTTCTTCTGACCGGAAGTCAGAAGAACGGTGAGGGGCTTTTCTCGATGAAAGGCGGTCATAGGATGGCTTTAAGAGCTTTGGCTGTATAGGAGTCAGAGCAGGAGAGCAAGTCCTTTGGCGTGCCTTGGAAGACAAGGTTGCCGCCTTTTTCTCCTCCCTCTGGACCGAGGTCGATGATATGGTCGGCACACTTGATCACCTCAAGGTTATGTTCGATGATGATGAGGGTGTTGCCTCGCTCGACGAGCAGGTTGAGCGACTCAAGCAATATGCGCACATCATGGAGGTGCAGACCCGTGGTCGGCTCATCGAAGATAAACAGCGTGTGGCAGTTGTTCTTGCTGCGGCTTGAAGCTGGAGCTACGATGTCTGAAAGGTAATAGGCGAGTTTGACGCGCTGGTTCTCACCACCTGAAAGCGTAGCCGACGACTGTCCGAGCTTGATGTATCCCAAGCCGACCTTATGAAGAGGCATGAGGCGTTCGATGATGCGAGGCTCATTGGCAAAGAACTCGATGGCTTCATCGACACTCATTTCGAGCACGTCAGCAATGTTCTTGCCATTGTAAAGCACTTCGAGCACGTCGCTGTTGAAGCGTTTGCCGTGGCATGACTCACATTCCATGGTGATGTCCGACATGAACTGCATCTCGACCGTTATCGTGCCTTCACCCTTACACTCCTCACAGCGCCCACCCTCGACATTGAACGAGAAGGTAGCAGGCGTGAAGCCAAGCTGGCGTGACATCTGCTGTTCGGCAAAGACACGGCGTATCTCGTCGTAAGCCTTCATGTAGGTGGCAGCATTGCTGCGCGATGACTTGCCGATAGGGTTCTGATCGATGAATTCGATTTTCTGAATCTCGGTCATGTCGCCCGCAAGACCAGCGAACGCACCAGGCGCATCGGCTGTTTCACCCATATGGCGCATGAGACTGCGATAGAGAATGTCGCGCACGAGAGTCGATTTGCCAGAGCCCGACACGCCTGTTACGACAGTCATGACTCCGAGCGGGAAGCGCACGTTGATGTTCTTGAGATTGTTGTGTACCGCACCCTTCACCTCAATATATTTTTTCCAAGGACGAGGGCAGACTGGTGCCTCGATCTTTTCTTCGCCGAGAATGAATTTGGCAGTATAGCTTCGGTCGATAACTTCGCGTTTCTGCTGGTGCATATCGACGATAGGCCCTTGATATACAATCTCTCCGCCATAGCGTCCGGCTTCAGGGCCAATGTCGATGAGGTAGTCGGCAGCATGGATGATCTCTTCGTCGTGTTCGACCACGATGACCGTATTGCCCATGTCGCGGAGCTTGCGGAGCACCGCAATAAGCTGATTGGTGTCGCGCGAATGAAGGCCGATGGAAGGCTCATCGAGAATGTACATTGAACCGACCAGCGCACTGCCTAACTGCGTGGCAAGGTTGATGCGCTGACTCTCGCCACCCGACAGGCTATTGCTTAATCGATCGAGCGTAAGGTAATTGAGTCCTACTTCGTCGAGGAACTCCAGTCGGCTGCGAATCTCTGTGAGCAGGCGTTGTGCAATGGCAGCATCGTGTTCGTTGAGTTCAAGGCCGTTAAAGAAAGGAATGAGATCCTTGACCGCCATGCGCACCAGCTCCGTTATCGACTTGCCGCCCACCTTGACATAATCCGCCTCTTTCCTCAAACGGCTGCCATGACATTTCGGACAAGTAGTCTTGCCACGATAGCGAGCCTGCATCACGCGATACTGAATCTTGTAGAGGTTGTCGGACACCATCTTGAAGAAGTCGTCAATGCCGTAAAGGATAGGAGGATAACCATGCCACAGCAGGTCTTTCTGCTCCTGTGTGAGCTGATAATATGGGCGATGGACAGGGAAAGGCTCGCCATTGCTCAATGGCACCTCATGGCACCGTGCGACGAATTCATTCTTCCATTCCGACATCTTATCGCCACGCCAGCACATCACGGCATCTTCCATTATTGAGAGCGACTTGTTTGGAATGACCAAGTCTTCGTCGATGCCCATCACCTTGCCGAAGCCTTCACATTCAGGACAAGCACCGGCAGGCGAGTTGAAGTTGAACATCATGTCCGAAGGCTCGTCGAACGTCATGCCATCAGCCTCAAAGCGTTTTGAGAACAGTATCTCCTCGATGCTGCCATTCGGTAGCCACGCTTTGAGGAGAAGTTCGTTATTACCTTCGAAGAATGCCGTCTCGGTTGAATCGGCAAAACGCGAAAGTGCTGCCTGATCAGCGAATGGAACCATCATACGGTCGATGACCAGGTTAAACGGAGCAGCAGCAACTTCCTCGATGCGGATGAACTTGCCGTTTGACTCGGCCCTTGAAAACCCTGACTTCTTGAGCACTTCAAGATGATAGGCAAGGTCGCGTCCTTCAGGAACATCGACCTTGACCAAGAGCGCCAGTTTTGTGCCATCGGGCAATGACTGTGCACGTTCCACAACATCGTTGACCGTGTGTTTCTTGACCAATGTGCCACTCACAGGCGAATAGGTCTTGCCGATGCGGGCAAAGAGCAGACGCAGATAGTCATAGATCTCTGTCTGTGTGCCAACGGTACTGCGAGGGTTGCGCACGATGACTTTCTGCTGGATTGCCACAGCAGGAGGAATGCCGAGGATATAGTCGCACTCTGGCTTACCCATTCGTCCGAGGAACTGACGCGCGTAGCTCGACAGCGACTCGACATAACGACGCTGACCTTCGGCATACAGAGTGTCGAAAGCCAACGAGCTCTTGCCTGAGCCCGACAATCCGGTTACTACCACGAGCTTGCCTCGCGGTATTTCTATGTCAATGTTCTTGAGGTTGTTGACCCTCGCTCCCTTGACAATGATATTGCCCGAATCAGGAGCTTCTGGCATTCGTTTCTGCATGATTTGATGTTGGGAAGATAATGGAGATAAAGAAGATAAAGACAATAGTTGCATTGTTTGTTCTATTACTGAAGCTAAAGATAATGATGCTATAGACTAACACATTTGTCTTTATCTTCTTTAACTTCTTTATCTCCTTTATCTTCCTCTAAAAAAGACAATTATTTCCTAATTTCCAGTCTCACCACATTCTCAACGTGTTGGGTATGAGGGAACATATCGACAGGCTGGATGTTGGTGACACGATATTTAGCGTCGAGCAACTGAAGGTCACGAGCCTGGGTTGCAGGGTTGCAGCTCACATAGACAATGACCTTTGGTTCGGCAAACAGGATGGCGTTGATCACGTCTTCGTGCATACCAGCACGAGGAGGGTCGGTGATGATGACATCAGGACGGCCATGCTCGTTGATGAAGTCGATGGTGAGGATGTCCTTCATATCACCGGCATAGAAGAGCGTGTTGTCGATGCCGTTGATTGCCGAATTGACCTTTGCATCCTCAATAGCCTCTGGCACATATTCGATGCCCACAACCTTCCGAGCCTGACGTGACACAAAATTGGCAATGGTGCCTGTGCCTGTGTAGAGGTCATATACAAGCGGCTTCTCGTCGGTCGAAGCCCCATCAGGAGCGAGCCCTGCAAAAGCGCGTGTGTGCTTATATAGCTCGTAGGCTTGCTGTGAGTTGGTCTGATAGAATGACTTTGGTCCAACCTTGAACTTCAGTCCCTCCATCTCCTCGATGATATGATCCTTTCCGCTCCAGCACTTCGCCTCAAGGTCGCCCCAAGCGTCATTGCACTTGGTGTTAATCACATACATGAGCGAAGTGATTTCGGGGAAAGCTTCGCGCATGTGATTCATGACGAGAGCAATCTGCTCGGCATTGTCTTCGCCAAAGATGACGATGAGCATCAGTTCGCCAGTCGAAGCTGTGCGGACCACCATATTGCGGAGCACGCCTACCTGATTGCGGAGGTCGTAGAACGACACGCCAGTGTCGATGGCAAACTGACGGATATCGAGACGCAGGCGGTTGGAAATCTCGTCCTGCAGCCAGCACTTGCGTATGTCGAGCACTTTGTCAAAGCAGTTAGGTATGTGGAAGCCAAGTGCATTCATGTCCTCATATTCCACACCCGACTTCACTTCGTCGAAGGTGAGCCAGCGCTTGTTGGAGAAGGTGAACTCGAGCTTGTTGCGGTAGTTCCAGATATTGCGCGAACCGTCGATAGGAGTGCACTCTGGCAGTTCGACCTTACCTATGCGAGTCAGAGCATCCATCACCTGCTGCTGCTTGAACTTGAGCTGCTCCTCGTAGGGGATGTGCTGCCACTTGCAGCCTCCGCACACGCCAAACTGCTCGCACTTCGGACTAACGCGCACTGGCGAAGGAGTAATGAGTCGCTCAATGGTTCCCTCGGCAAACGATGTACGCGAACGCAGTATCTTGATGTCGGCAACGTCGCCCACAGCCGCAAACGGCACGAACAGCACCTTCTTGGTTACTGTGTTGTTTGGTCCGAGCGAGTCGAAATGCGTCACGCACTTGCCCTCAGCCGCATATTTCTCGATAGTGAGGTTAGCGATAACCTTATTCTTGTCTTTCTTTCTTCCCATTTATTTCTTAACCTTAATCTTGTCGCCAATCTGATTTACGATAGCACGATAGAACTCCTCGCTGTATTTAGGTTGCTGAGGACGATCAGCCATGCCATAAGGAGTGCGTGCAAACTCGCCATCCTTCTCCTGCTTGATATTACCGTCAAGATATTTGACGAGGAGATAGATGCCGAGGTCCTTGTAAGCCTCGGTAGCACCGTTCGATTCGCGTGCAGTATATTCGTTGAGGAAGGCTGTCACGTCGCTTGTCGAGTTCTTGAGCAAAGCTACTGCCTGAGCATCGATACTGTCTGTCTCGGCATCCCAGCGATCCATGATCTTGTTGCGAACGCGATCCACATCGACCTTCATGTCTTCATATCGTGAATAGCATTGGTTAGCCACCCAGTTGGTCATCCAGAAAGCGCTTGTCCATGAGAAGGTGAGCATGTCACCATTGCCGACGCGGAGGCAGAGCGGAGCCTCAAGGATGTTGTTGTATATAGGCATGAAGATGGCAGTAGCAGCATCATCGGCAGCAAACCAAGTCTTGGCTCCAACCTCGCGAGGCAGCCAGCCGCGCATTTCAGCTACAAACGAGAAGCCTGTCTGCTGTGTGCCGATGGCACGTTCGTGGGTATATGTCACGCCATCGACCTCGAAGTGCATAGGACGCCAGCGGTAAGGAGAGTGGAAAGGACCACCGCCCACGTCTTTGGTCATATCCCAAGGTGTGCCCTCGAAGTGGTCGCCCAAAGCGTCCTGAATGTCGCGGTGTGAGAGCAGGCGGTCAGGCTTGACATAGAGAGGAAGCACCTCTGCGCCTTCGACCATATCAACAAAGTCGAAATAACGCTCCATGCCGCTTGCATAGCGGTTGAAGAATGCCCACACACGTCCGTCGCAGCCACGGAAAGCACTGTAGTCGAGATCGCCGAAAGTGGCAGCAAAGTCGAAGTCAGCGTCCGAACCCTCATAGCCGAGAGTACGTCCGAATGGGATGAGGTCGGCACTGAACATGCACGAGTCGCCCACCTCATAGCGGTTCATCTTCTTGTTGAGCTTCTTCTTTGCCTGTGGAAACTTGTGGATGCGAGCCTGGTTGGCGTGTGCGCTGATGCAATCGTCAGGTATGCGCTGTGCCACCCACACGGCTCCAGTGTTGCCTGTTCCCTTGCCCACAAGATCCATAACCCATATTTCGTTAGGGTCACCGATAGAGAAAGTCTCACCACTGCTGTAGTAGCCATATTCGCTGACTAGGCTTGTCATCACGTCGATTGCCTCACGCGCAGTCTTGCTTCGTTCGAGGGCGATATAGATGAGCGAACCATAGTCGATGATACCATTCTTGTCTGAAAGGCGATGACGGCCTCCCCATGTCGATTCGGCAATAGTGACCTGCCACTCGTTGACATTGCCCACCACGCGGTAGGTATGGGCAGGCTGTGGAATTTCGCCAAGTGGCTTGTTGGTGTCCCACTCAATCACCTTGCGCATTGCGCCTGGTGCATGGTCGGCAGCAGGAGTGTAATATAACTCGCCATACAGTGTGTGACTGTCGGCATTGTAGCTGATCATCGTTGAGCCATTGACCGAAGCTTTCTTGCCCACGAGCATGTTGGTGCAAGCTAAAGCATCGGCAGAACTGAAGCTGATGAGAGTTGCTGCTAAAGCAGCCGAGAGAAGTTCCTTCATATCATGTAAAAATAAAATATCGTGCAAAGATAGACTTTTTGCACGATATGACCAAATAATTCGGAGTTAAAACCGCTTTTCGATATTCATTATTGTCTCGTTGCCTGCAAGGTCGGTGACCTGAATTTCAATCTTATGATTGATGCCCGGCTTTATGCCGAAGAGATTGGGATGCCCAATAGCCACACCTCGGTTGTTGCGGTCGAACGGCACAAACTGTCCGTCGATGCGCACTTTCCACGATGCCACGCCACTGCCAATGTCGCTCAGCCTCAGGCTGATTCTGCCTATTGTAGGGCGTCCGACAATGGTGGCTGTCGGCTTCTCGGTGTCGCGTCTCACCGTAAACCTTCCAAAGTCGCGCACTTTAGTGGTGAGGGTTGCTGGCAGTGTCCTTTTCGAGAATGGTATCGCCTGCTTGGGTGTGAAATTGCCTCGATATACGCCTCCGTCGAGGTTGGCAATATATAGCTGAGACCCAGAAGTGATGCTGTCGGGAAGGCTGATTTCAAGGTCACAGAAGCTGTGCAGCGGTATGTCGCGCGAACCTATGCGATATATAGGCGAGATAAATCGTGACGTATGTCCAGGCTCGTCAGCCGATTGTCCTGTTACATCAAAGGCGATGTCGGCATCGGTGTAGAGGTTGCCCGCAGGACTATGGAAATGAACCCCGAGAGTGTCGATTCTGAACACTTCACCAGCCTTTGCCAAGCGTCCTTTGAGCTTATGGACAATAGGCTCTCGTCTTACACCATTGACCACGAAGTTGAGTGTCGAGCTGTTGCCGTGGGCATCTTCCAGCTCGTAGCGGAAATGATAAGGTCGCTCTTCGTCAATCTCTACTATGCCGTCGCCTGGCTCATTGGCAATCATTCTGAGCTTGTTGCATGGCTCGGTGAAGGTCTTCATAATGGTCGAGCGCAAGGTCGAAAACTCTCGATAGTCTATGACACTGTTGGTGAATCTCTGTTCGTGATATTGAAAATAGTCCTGATTCCAGTCGTAGATCAGCTTGTCATCGCAGTAGAGTTTCACCTTCTTCACACCAAACTTATTTGCCTGTCCGTCCATGTAGTCGTAGGCCTTGATGCCAAAGCCCACCTTGCCCCAGGCATTTGCCTTGCGGTTGAGGACTTGAGCATGACGGGTGAAAGCCGTGTTCGGCTCATGATAGATATAGAGATTGGAGATTTTTGGTGCCGTAGTGTCCTTGATCTTGTCGATGAAATAAGCCATCGGGTCATACCATTCCTCGTCGTCGGCTCCAGGTGCGCTCATCAGTCCTCTGACCTCGAAATGAACGTGAGGACCGCCCGAACTGCCTGTATTTCCGCTCATTGCTATGATGTCGCCTTTCTTGACTGGCAGTTCATCGGGCGAGAAAGTCAGGTCAGGGTTGTTGAGTTCTTCTGCCACCTGTCGCTGGCGCACCTTCTTCCATATCTCGTCGTTGAAGGTGTCGAGATGGGCATAGACAGTCATGCGCTCAAGATGAGGATGTGTTACATAGAGCACAAGCCCATATCCGTAGGCATTGACTCCCACGCGCTCAACGTAACCATCAGCAAATGCATGGACAGGATGGCCAATCGACTGCTGGGTCTTGAAGTCGAGCCCTGCATGGAAGTGGTTAGGACGCAGTTCTCCGTAGTTGCCTGCCAGACAAAGGTCGAAGTCGAGCGGTGGAACGACATCATTGTCCGAATCGGCTTTTGCCGAAAAAGCGACTGATAGCACCGAGCACAGCGCTATCAGTTTTAGAAATATATGTTTAGTCTGTTTCATCATTATTTGCAGAAAGGACCATTGAGGGTAGGGGTGACTTCTACAATCTTGCCTTTCTTGTCGAATGTCAATCGGTCGATGCAAACCTCGCGGTGGATGCCAGGAGCGAAGTGAGGATCAATGTAGTTCTTGTTGATGCGGTGATAGACAATATACCACTCATCCTTGCCAGGAATCTGGAGTACAGAGTTGTGGGCAGTGCCATAGATCTTGTCTTCAGGACGCTGACGGATCACCATATAGTTCGACTCGTCGAGATTGAGCGGACCGAGAGGTGACTTAGAAGTAGCATAGCATACATGGTAGTTAGGCGAACCCGTGTCATCGACCGACCAGAGGAAATAATACTGACCCTTGCGGTAGAAGACGTATGGAGCCTCGCGGAAATTCCAAGTCTCGAGTGTTCCGCCTTGAGGAGTGAGATTGACTATCGTCTCCTTCTTCAGCGACACCATGTCGTCGTTGAGTTCTGCACCTGCCATGAAGCCATTGCCCCAATAGATATAATGTTTGCCAGATTTAGGATCGGTGAATACATCAACGTCGATGGCTTGACCGCTACGCACGCCTTCAGGAGCATCCTTCATCGAGATGATAGGCTGGTCGAGAGCAGTGAACGGACCTACAGGATGGTCGGCTACAGCCACACTGATTTCCTTGCTGTTGCTCACAGGGTTGTGGGCAGAGAAGTAGAAATAATACTTGTATGAGCCATCTTTCTGTTTTACTTCCTCGATGGCAGGAGCCCAGGCATTGCCAGTTGCCCATTTCACCTGATCGCTCTTGACATCAAGCATCTTGCCTTCGTCGGTCCAGTCGATGAGGTTGTCGCTCGAGAAAACACTGAAGTCATGTCCGCCCCAGCCAGGTGTGCCATCGGTGGTGCTGTAGATATAGTATTTCTTTGTGAGGTGCGAATACATCACTTCAGGGTCGGCATGGAATCCTGGGAGAATCGGCTGCTTGTGGTTGCCATATTCCTTGAGAAGTCGCTCTTTTTCAGCGCGAGTGATAGGGATGATGGTGCCATGACGAGGAGTGAACTTGCCCTTTGTCTCAGTGTTCTGCACGAACTCGAAAGTCTTGAGGTCGGTTGACTTGCAGAACTGGTAATGGCCATCGCTATAGCAGTCGTACATGATGATCCACGACTGTCCGTCAATTGCCTTGCACACGCCTACGCCTTCCACAGGGCGATTGGTCTGATCGACGTGTTCAGGAAGCATCTGCCACTTGTCGGTGAGGTTCTTGGCTGTTGCCTGGAAGATGCCGCGTCCGGCTTCGGTCTTGTAGAACAGATGATAGAGCTTGTCGGCCTCATTATAGACGATGTCGCCATCGATAGTGGCATTGCCCGAGTCAAATAGCCACTTAGGTTCTCCTTCAAGGTCGGTGAAGTCGTCGTTGGCATACTGGTAATAGATCTTGTCGAATCCGCCATCGCGCTTCAGCAGCGAATAGAACACCATGTATTTGCCTGCCTGATGGTCGTAGATGGTTTCAGGAGCCCACACGCGAGTCACGTCCTTCCACGCCTTGGTGTATTTGGTCGGGAAGTTGACGGTGCTGTGCTGCCAGTTGATGAGGTCGGTTGACTTCAGGAGCACGATGCCTCGGTTGGAAGCCCAGCCAAGGTTCGACTTCATGTCGGTCACCACCATATAGAAAGTCTTGCCGTCTTCACCTCTGAGGATATGAGGGTCGCGCACGCATTGAGTCAGGGCAATGGTGTCGGAAGAAATAACGGGTTCGCCATGGTTAAGTGGAGTGTAGTTGTAGCCATCATCGGAGATTGCATAGCATATCTGCTCGTCTTCGGGGCTGTTGCTGTTGAAATATGTGAAGAGATAAGCCACCATTTCGTTCGGGTCTTTCGGCTCTTCAGCCACTGCTTTCTGCTTCTTTTGTGCAGCAGAAGGAAGCAAACATGCTGTCAGTAAGGTCGTTAAAATAAGATGTTTCATTTTGTTTGTTTGGTTGATTCTTGATTAGTATGTCTGTTCTTGTTTGATAGTGTTGGCAAAGTTAGTCAAAATAAATGGGAAAAGCAAATGAAAGACGAAAAAACACTCTCATTTGCTTTTCCTTGACATTATTATAACTCAAAAACAAGAGTTGTGACGCTCAAAGCATCGAGTTCGTATTCGTTGACCGAAGGCGTAAGCTGCTGTGGTTGCAGATGTTTCTTCAATGTAGTAGTGTAGGAAGTTACGGCTTTTGGCTGAAGGTCTTTGAGAGACAGACGGCACTTGACAACCGAATCAGACAGATTGCTGACCACTACGACAAGTCGATCCTGTTCTGGCGAGATATAGGCAGAACCGAAGAAGGTTCGGCTTTCGGCAGGAACATTGAAATCGACACGCTTATAGCCAGGACGGATGAAACGGCTGTAATTGCCCAATACCCAAAGGTTGGCATCTGCCTTGTACGAGCCTTCGTCTTCGAGATGAATGCTGTAAGTTCCGCTGGCAGGGGTGAAGTCAATGAGCATGAAACGGTTGAGCTGACCCCAGCGTGATACATCCATTGATGTCCAGAAGCTCCACGATGTCATCTGTCCGACAGTGAGGTCGTTGTGGATCACCTTGTCCATCACAAGAGCAATGTCCATCTCTGTGCTGTTCTCATAGCCAGGGAACTCGCTGTAGCCATCGCCAAGCATGCTCCATTCTGTCTGCCAGAGCGAGATGTTGTGGCTCTTGGCGCTCTCTGCCACCTGTGCACGCACATCGCGCATTCCGTTCCATGTGCCATCGGTCCAGTAGCTGTGTCCGCCAAAGATTGGAGCAACGTGTGTCAGGTTGCCGACATAGTTGTCGTGCGAAGGACTGAAGAAGTTATTGATGCAGTCGCTGTATTCAGCATTGCCATTTACCTTGAACGCTTCGTTCCAAGAAGCTGCTTCTGCCAGCACAATCTTCACATCTGCCAATCCCTCTGCATCGAGAGCGGAGTCAAGTTCGCGGGTAAGCTTTGCCACCTCGCTGTTTATCCAGCCGCAGCCTTCCTGGTCATGTCCTGCCCAGTCGTATTGTGGCTCATTCACAGGCGAGATATAATTGACAGGATAGCCCCAGTTGCGGTATTGTGCAGCCACACGTGCCATATATTGAGCAAAGTCATCATAGCAGTCGGCCTTCAGGTTAGCCTTGTGTCCATTGTCGCTGTATGCCTTGCCATTGCGAGTGAACTGTACATTTGGAGAATTAGAGAAAAGCACGATGTTCTCAATACCATATTCCTTTGCCTTGTCGAGGAAGAATCTCTGTCCCTGGCAGCGGCTCCAGTCGTAGGTCAGGTCATCGTTGAGGTAGCTCTCTGCCCTGCGATAATAGTTGTAGCCGTCCTGACCGTTCTCAACACCGATATTGCTGTCGAGGCCCTGCTCCCAGCTTCCTGCGCCAAGGTTGGTGCGCCACATTGAGAGTCCGATGCCAAGAGGCTGGCCATCTTTCATCTCTTTCGAGAAGAGGAGCTGAGCAATGCCATCGCGGCTGTTGAGCCAATGACGGCCTATCACGGCAGTTGACCAGCAATCGGAAGCCGCGAAGCCATCGATGGTCTGATAGCGAACCGAAGCATCGACAGTGCCTCCAAGCACTGCCTGTGCCTGCTCGACAGTAACCTTTGCCGAAAGGTTGCCAAGTGTGAAGGTGATGGTGCCAGTACGTGAAGCAGAGAGATTGGCATTGACATGGAAGTTGCGGGTTTCGGCATCTGACGCCTGAGTCTGCTGGATCCATCCGCCATCGATCTTAACTTGAGGCTGTCCATTGGTCACGACTTTCAGTCTGAATGTCTGTTCCTGATCGTCGATGCTGACCTTGGTTGGCTCGACCGTCAGGATATCCTTTGCTGACTGAGTGACCAGAACCTTCTGATTAGCCTCTCCGCATGAGATGGTGAGCGTGGCTTCGCGATCTACGGTTTCGGTATTGGCTTCTGCCTTCATGGTCAGAGTGTAGCTGTTGTCGTTCGAAGCTCGGCTTTCGAGGGTGATCCATGTTGCCGAACTGCTTACACTTGGCACGCGTGTTGCCTTGACCGTAAGAGCGAAGGTTCCGCCGTCCTTGTCGATGTTCACCGATGTAGGGCTCACTGTAATCAGATCCTTCTCATTGCCAAGGTCGTTGCTGCCACCATCTGAACAGGCGCAAAGCAAAAGCATTGTCAACGAGCATACAAGAAGATAGAATTGTTTCATCGTATTTGATTGAAAAAAAGAAGATAGGAGATAGATTAAGCAAATGAGCCAGAAAGATAATCCTCCTTCTGGCTCATTATTATGTCATCAGATTAGTTCCACCCTGGATTCTGGACGATAGTGCCGTTAGAGTGCTCGATCTCGTATAGAGGAATAGGGAACACAAGGTCACGTGATTCGTCAAAGCCCTTGCCCTTGTCGCTTGGCTCCTTGGTTGCTGCATACTCGTAAGGATCGGCAGTTGCAGGGTTAGTGTTGCGAACTACAAATGAACCTGAAGGACCGAGAATGTCGGCAATTACCTTATGGCCTGGATGCTCAAGACTCTCCCAACGACGGATGTCGTAGAGGCGGTTGTACTCAAGAGCCAGCTCAAGACGACGCTCTGTGCGGATTGCCTGCTTCAGCATGTTGCCAGAAAGGTTGACAGCTTCGCGGTGAACGCGCTCGCGCACCTGGTTGAGGTGGTTGCAAGCCTCTGCGCTCTTGCCAAGTTCTGCTTCTGCCTCAGCAGCGAGAAGGAGGACATCGGCATAGCGGAGCAGACGGATGTTGAGAGGAATGAAGTCCTGGCTCCACTTGCTTGGACGCTTCTTGAATGGGATATAGAGCTTGCGGCTGACACGGGCAGACTTGTGAACGTCAGGAGAAATGTAGTAAGTTCCCTCGACCATGTCCTTGTGCTGAGAGCTCTGTGCCTCATACTGCTTGGCAACGAGCTCATCGAAGTCTGGCTCACCAGCAATCTCAGTAGCGCCATTCTTGATGATGGTCCACTTCAGACGCTCGTAGTCGCCTTCATCGATGAATGCCTTCTCAAGGTCGCTTGTAGGCAGACCCCAAGCCCAGCCGTCGTTGACCTCAGTACGGTTGGCGCTGACCACAGAGAGCGCATTGCCGAGAGCATAAGTCTCGTCGAACTTGGTCTGCATCTCGAAGATTGACTCCTTATTATTATTAGTGTCAACGCTCCATACATCACCGAAGTCTTCCATCAATGCGTATGTGCCAGAGTTGATTACCTCATTGAGCACCTTTGCAGCCTCTTCCCACTTGCCCTGGTAAACGAGAGCCTTGCCAAGGAATGAGAGAGCCGCATACTTGGTAGCGCGACCCACCTCAGAGCTGTAAGATACAGGGAGCACCTCTGCAGCCTCCTTGAAGTCCTTCTCGACGAGAGCCCACACTTCTTCTGCCGAAGCACGTTCGATGCCTGCTACTTCGTCTGGCATCTTGAAGTCATCGACGATAGGCACGCCACCAAAGTTCTTGACGAGTTCAAAATAGTAGTATGCACGGAGGAACTTTGCCTCACCGATGAAACGCTGCTGCTTTGACTGATCCTGGAAATGTGCATTAGGGATGCGGTTGATAGCTACGTTGCAAGAGAGAATGCCCTTATAGCGGTGCATCCAGTAGTTGTTGAGAGGGCCGTTGCTCTGACCGACACCCTGATAGTGAGCCAAAGAGATGTAATCGCTTTGACTCTGAGCAAGATTACCCATCCACATATCGTCTGAGCACATGTCGGTCATGATCCAGAAGTTCTGAACCTGCCACCAGCCATAGAATGTGAGGGCGTTGTAACAGCCGTTAAGATAAGATGCAGCCTCGTCCTCGGTTACGAAGTATGAGTCGAGCGACTGCTGTCCGTTCACTGGCTCGTTGAGGAAGTCATCGCATGCAATGGTACCACCTGCAACGGCAAAGAGGGACGCGAGATATAATATTGTCTTTTTCATATTATACAAGATGATGCTTAGAAGTTGAAGTCAAGACCGAAGAGGAAGGTACGAGGTGAAGGGTAAGCTGTGCGGTCGATGCCGGTTTCGATTACGCTACCGTCGTATGCAGGACGCTCTGGGTCCATACCACTGTAGTTGGTGATAGTGAAGAGGTTCTGTGCAGAGAGATAGACACGGAGGTTGTGATCCTTGAAGAATCCCTGCTTTGGCAATGTGTAGCCAATCTGGAGGTTCTTGCAACGCATGTATGAGCCATCTTCTACGAAGAAGTCGCTGACGCGCTGGTAGTTGAGGTTAGTGTCGCTCACTGAGAGACGTGGAATCTCGTTGGTTGAGCCCTCACCGTTCCATGCCTTGTCGTAGCTGCCTGCAAAGACGTTCTGTCCGCCAAGACCGCTGTAACGCTGCTTGTTGAGGTTGAAGATGTCGTTGCCGAATGTGCCGTAGAGGTTCATGGCAAGATCCCAGTTCTTCCAGCCGAGTGAGAGGTTGATACCCATCATCAATGCTGGATATGGGTCACCTATGTATGTGCGGTCATCCTCATTGAGCTTGCCATCCTTGTTGCGATCGACGAAACGGATGTCACCAGGCTGAGCAGAAGGCTGGATGCGGTTACCGAACTCGTCGGTGTGGGCATAAACTTCTTCCCAGTTCTGGAAGATACCGTCGGTCTGATAGCCGTAAAAGCGAGAGATGCGTGCGCCTTCCTCGTTGCGGATGATTGATCCGTCAACACCGAGGTTTGAACCAGTATAGACATAACCGCCATCGCCTGCGAACTTCTTGGCCTTGTTGGCAACGCTTGAGAGGTTGACACCTGCGCTATATGTGAAGTCGCCAACGGCATCGTGCCAGTTAGCCGAAAATTCCCAACCCTTAGCCTCCATTGAACCGATGTTCATCCAGATGCGTGAGTTCCATGATGGATAACCCAATACGAGGAGGTTATCGCGCTCATAGAGCATGTCGTGTGAGGTCTTCTTGAAGATGTCGGCTGTAACGTCGAGTCGGCTGTTGAGGAACGAGAGGTCAAGTCCGATGTTGAAGTCTTCTACAGTCTCCCACTTGAGCGAAGTGTTACCTACGCTCGAAACTGTTGTACCGAGCACGCGGTCGCCATTCAATACATAGTCAGCAGCACCCATGAGCGTCATAGTAGCGCTGTTTGAGATCTGCTGGTTACCCACGCGACCCCAACCGAAACGGAGCTTACCATTGTCGAGCCAGTCGATGTGGTCCTTGATGAATGCCTCGCGGCTGAAGTTCCAAGCTGCAGATGCAGAAGGGAAGGTAGCATACTTTGAGCCATCAGGGAAGCGGCTTGAACCATCGGTACGGATTGTAGCTGTGAGATAGTAGCGGTTGTCGTAGTTGTACATCAAACGACCGAGCCATGAAACGAGCGAGTTGTAAGATGTGTTACCGCTTGACTGCTGGTTCTGCTGACCTGCACTTACCTGCTGGAGAGGCTTAGAGTCGTTAGGAGTGTTCTCACGATAGCCGTTAACCCAGAAGTTTGAGTAGCGCTCCATTGTGAAACCTGCCATGAGAGTCACGTTGTGAACATCGGCAAATGTGTCGATGTAGGTAGCTGTGTTGGTCCAGTTGTAGTCGAACCACTCGTTCATTGTGCGGCTCACGTCCGAGAACTCGTTGAACTCGTGAGCAGAGTCGATAGTGTATTGAGGCGTAAATGAGTCGCTGCGCTCAAAACGTGCATTGGCACTGAACTGAGTGCGGAGAGTCAACTGCTTGATAGGCTGGATTTGGAGATAAGGATTGACAATCACACCATAGTTGCGAGCGTGGTCGTTGGCACGAGCCACAGCAGCCACTGGGTTCCAGCACTCGTTGTTGTGTGAACGCTCATAGTTGCTGTACATGTTGTCGCCCCAGAGCTCCTTGTCCTTGAAGACTGGAGTCGTAGGATCCATGCTCATTGCACCGCTCATCTGGTTAGGAGTATTGTCCCAAGACTCAAGCTTTGGAGCAATGTCAAGACCCATCTTCACATACTTGTTGAATGTGTATTCGGTGTTGATGCGGATATTGATCTTGTCATAATAGCCATAGTCATACTGTGACTCCTGACGGAAGTAGCCACCAGAGATGTTGTAGAGGAACTTGTCATTGCCTCCGTTGGCCGAGAGCTGGTAGTTGTGTACGAGGGCAGTCTTGTTGACAACCTCATTCCACCAGTCAGTGTCGTGTGTGCTTGACACGAATCCTGACTCACGTCCATCGTTGGTGTAGCGAGCCTTATAGACCTTCTCATACTCTTCAGCATTTGCCATCTTTGGATCCTCGATTGTCTGGAGACCTACAGAAGCAGAGAAGTTGAACTTGGCTGTACCTGCCTTACCCTTCTTGGTAGTGATCAGGATGACACCATTCGAACCACGAGTACCGTAGATAGCGGCAGCCGAAGCATCCTTGAGCACTTCCATCGACTCGATATCGTTGTTGTTGAGGAAGTTGATGTTGCCCGAGATTGGCATACCATCGACAACGTAGAGAGGGTCAGAACCATTGACGGTAGTGACACCACGAACGAGGATCTTTGGAGCAGCACCAGGCGAACCAGCCGAAGCAACCTGCACACCATTGACCTTACCCTGAAGGGCGTTCATTGCATTGCCTGTCACGCTCTTAACGATCTCCGAACCCTTGATGGTAGAGATTGAAGATGTAAGGTCAGACTTCTTTACTACACCGTAACCTACGACTACGACGTCGTCGAGCATCTGGTTGTCTTCTTCAAGACGCACGTTGATAGTTGCCTTGTTTCCTACGGTATGCTCCTGAGAAGTATAGCCGATGAATGAGAATACAAGCACTTCGTTAGGCGAAACGCTGATAGAGTAGTTGCCGTCGATGTCGGTAGTGACACCGCGAGTAGTACCCTTTACCACTACATTACAACCTGTCACTGGCTCGTCGAAGTTGTCAACGACCGTACCGGTAACAGTTCTCTGTCCGTAAGCCACTACGCTGATGAGTGCCAGACAGAGCATTAACAAATATTTTTTCATAACTGTGTTTTCTGTTTGATGGTTTACTTAACAGGAACAAGCTTAGCGCGCTCGAGGTGAGCATCGAAGATAAGCTTATAGTCACCGAACTGGCTTGGTGCGAGAGGAACCTTACACCAGTCGTTTGGAGTGCCACTGTAGCCTGGCCACTCATGCCATCCGTCGGTAGTAAGCTGTGAGTTGTTACCCCACCAAGGCCAGAACTCAGGATCGTCGTTCTTGCTTGGCTTGTAGCAGACAACATCCCACCAGCCTCCAGGATGGAAGTTGTGAATCATGAAGTTGGTTGTGTAGATGTCCTTGTCGCTGTCGTGTCTTGTATTGTTCTCAGCATCGAATGTCAGAGGCTCCTCAAGATAGAAGAGGTTAGGGTTGTTGGAATCCTGTGCGAAACTGATAACGTCGGCTGGTCCTCCGCTGAGGTAACCGAGTGTGAACTTATAAAGCCATGAGCCGCCATCGCCCCAAACGTCGAAGGCATCCTGACCGTAAAGGTCGGTGCGGAATGCAGCAATAGCCTCAGAAACAGGGTAAGTCTCTGTCTGGAGCTCGTAGTTCTTGATGTTGAATGTGAGCTTGTAGTAAACACCTGCCTCGTTGAGGACAATGTCCTTCATTGTCTCTTCGTCATCGCTGAGGAGGTTGGTATCTGCTGCGTCAACGCCATAGCATACAGGGCTGAAGTCGTTCTTCTGGCCGAGGAACTTAACCTTTGTGCCAGCCTTCTGGTTGTAGTAGCGAGCCTCGTAGGTGAATGGGATTGGATTGCCGTCGGCATCGTAAGCGTGACCAACATACTCAGGAACGCCAAAGATGTCGGCATTGAGCTCTGCTGAAGTAGCTACGTCGGCAAGCCAGAGGTTCGGATAGTCAGGCACCTTGCTTGAGATGACGATGTTGCTCTTCTTCTCTGTCTTCTTGCCTTCCTTATCTACTACGCTAAGGAGAAGCTGATAGCTTGTCTCGACATTTGGGAAGAGTATCTTCTCGCTGTATTCGAATTTCTTGCCACCATTGCACTGGATAGTCTTCGTCTCTCCCAGATCCTCGTGTCCAGGAATCTGGACAGTGATGTAGTCGAGCCCCTGATCGTCAGAAACGGTGATGTTGAGGTTGTAAGAAGTGCGCGACTTCATGATGATTGTTACCTCTTCGCTTGGAGCAGAGGTGAATGAAGGGAGCTCAAAGTCGCCGTCCATTGTCAGGAGAACTGTCTTGCTCACTTCCTGACCGCAGATGTCAGTTACAGTAACTGTAAGCTGGAAATTGTCGCCTTTCTCTTCTTTTGAGATAGGGAAAGAGTAGTTCAATGAATAAGACTTCTTTGGCTCATCATAGATGTCAATGATGTCAATGGTCTTGTTCAGGTAAAGGTCTGGACAATAAAGCTTGATTGTAGAAATGCCATCATTGTCTTCGATGTTTCCGGTGATAGCGAAGGTTCGGCCGACAGCCGACTTGACATGCTCGGTTGTAAGGTTAACCACTGGCGCTGCGCCATCGACCTTACCCCAATCATCGTCGTCATCACATGCCCAGAAACTGCAAGATGCGGCAGTAAAGAGCCCCATCATCAGAAGGGTTTTGGATAATTTCATAAGATTAGTTTGTTAATGTTGATAAATGATGTTTATATATGTACCTTTTTTGAATTTTCAATTGATAAGTGCTTTGACACTGTTAATCGAGCGCAAATTTATAAATTCTTTTCTAATCTTGATATTTTTTTTGCTAAAAATGCTATTTTTTTTGCTCTTTTTTCCTATTATTGCAATAATATACTATACAAATACAATATCTTTATCATTTTGTCAGTCTTGCCCGCATCGGTTTGCGTTCAGATTTGAGCAACAGCTCCTCGGCTTTCTTGCCGTCAATCTGAACTGGCGAAGTCACGAACTCTGGAATATTGTACGACATGAACCTGTTGTCATAGAATGTCTTCGGGCTTTCCTGTGGAAGCATGAACGCCTTTGCCACCTCTCCATCTGCCGAGACATGGCAGAAGTAAGGGCGCGTGAACTGCCCGTCATCGCGACGTGAGGCAAACACTATCCATCGGCTATTGGTGCTCCAAGAATGAACGCTTTCGGCATCCTGGCTGTTCGCTAATGTCATTGGAAGGCTCTCTCCTGTCGGTAAATCAAGTAGATAAAGCTCCGACTCCTGATGCCAGATGTGGAAATAGCCGTAGTCGGCAAGCGAATAGCAGAGATATTGGCCGTCGTATGATGGTCGAGGGTAGGCAACGCTCTTGTTCATTGCCTCGGCGTTGACCAATGTGTCAATCTTCTGTCCGAATGTGCCTGTCGCTTCGTCGAAGGCAATGCGGCACAGATTGTAGTACATCTCCTTGACCTGCGAAGGGTATTCCTTCGGATGTGCTACACAGTAATAGAGCCATTTGCCATCGGGTGAGAAGGAAGGGAAGGTCTCGTAAGCCGAGTCGCCTTTCAGTACTTCAGGTACAATCAGCACGTTGCGCTCGATGTCATAGACCTGCATGTCGCTGGCAAGATCCAGCACTTCGATGATCTTTTTTCCTCCTGCATGGAATCCCTGGCGAGTGTTGTTGGTGCTATAGGCAATGAACCTGCCTGATGGATGCCAGTAAGGATAGACGCAGCTTGCCAAAGTCTCTGGGGTCTTTGTGTCGAATGCCGTGAGCTCATGACCTGGAAGCTGGATGAGTGTGGCACCATGGTCGCCTCTCACATGCAGCGACATGAAGCTCGTATTGCCCTGATTGAAGCTGTGGCAGTTGACACAGCCCCTCACTTGAGTGTTCTCAATGATTGCCCTCTCACGGCTGTCCTGCAGACAGGTCTCATAGATGCCCATCTTTGTATATGCCTCATAACCAGGCTCTATGAGTCGGTAAGTGATGCCATAGTCAATGCTGTCGGTGCTGATGTCAATGCCGAAAGGAGTGTAGGTACGCCATCCGTCAGCAAATCTGGCACTGACCTGCACGAACAGACTCCCGCCCACATTCTGCTTCAGCAGAGCTTGCCACTTGTCGGGGTCGATCGATGTAGATGCCTCTCCCTGTGCGTGCAATTCACCGCCTTTTGTGCCTGTAAACACGGCATCGACCATCAGTGCGCTGTCATTCTGCATCGTGAAATTGAGCGGAGCAATATTGGCTGGTATTGTCACGCCGACATAGTCAGGATAGATTTCGGGCTTGCTATAGACCATCTCTGCATCGGTGACCTTCTGCATTCCGCAAGCTGAAAACAATGCAACGGCCGCAATATATATAGTATGTATATGGTGTCTCATATCAAAAATCGTTATTTGTCAATGTTGCTGATATTATTTTGACTTAACGTCCGGCACCGCTGATTGCCTCCTCTGGAACTTTCTCTTCTTCGCCCGAGAAGTGATGATACCAGTAGGTGAAGATGTATTTCTTCTGCATCGTAGCGTCTGGGAGTTGCGCCTTGCGGTCGGCCATGAACTGCGTTAGCCCTTCCTCGATTCTCTGATCTATCGTGTATGGTAAGCCATCGAGCGAGTTGTGCTTCAGCAGCCAGTCGAGGGCCAATGCCTGCTGGAAATAGAGGGGAACGCGCTTTTCGGCTTCGAGATATTGGCTGAGGTTGTAGCAGCTGACGAAAGTCTCAAGTTTGCGTTGCACGAGTGCCAAAGCTAAAAGATATTGTGTGGCAACGCGATTGTGAGGAGTGGTGGTACAGTAGTTGCCGAGCATGTTGAGCATGTCGGGGCTGAAGAAATAGTCATCGCGCACCTCGCCCCTCATCATTGGCCCGTAAAGCGGATGGTGAGCCAAAGTCTTTGGGTCAGGATCGGCGAGGAGAGCCATCTGCTCATCCGCCCAATCGTCGTAGAAGAGTGTCTTTTGCAGCTTCTTCAGATATTTGCGTGCCAAGGCCTTATCGCCCCTGATGATATGTGTCTGTGCAAGGAGCTTATAGCATCGTGCGCTTTTCTGATAGTCAGGAATCGACTCTTGTGCCTCGAAGATAAAGCGCTGTGCCGTATTGGTCCATCCTAAATTGAAGTAGATCTGTCCGGCTGTGAGCGGTCGTGAGAAGTTGATGGTGAACTGTGGCAGCAAGGCGTCTGTCCCTGGCTGTGGGCAGCGGAACAGCAAGTCGCCCATTTGTCCTGTCATTGCCATGGCGAGATTGATGCATTGCAGGCAGGCAGGATGCTTTGGCGTGCGCATCTTTGCTTCATCCAGTATGTCGTCCCATCGCTCTTCCAGCACCATTGCGTCATATTTCATCGCAACCTCATTGTTCGGACGATAGGCTTTCTTTATGCCAAACCAGCAGAGCACCACCATCAATGCCATCATGCTGCCCGAGACAACCCAAGGATTAAGGTCGTCGATCATCGACTTTCTGTTCTTTAAGTAGTTGAATATTATGTCGATAAGCAGAATGCTAGCCACTGCCTCCCAGATGTATGGCAACTGGATGTATGTGAAGCGGAAATAATGCAAGCCCAAGAACAGATTCTCCAATGGCCAGTTGACCCAATGATGAGCGATGGCAGGAGTGAAGACCGCGAGCAGCAGCCAAGCCACAGGATAGACGATGCGGCCAACCCCATTCTCCCGACGTGCGTCATGGGCAGCCATAAGCAGCGAGAATAGCATCGCCAAGGGTCCTGCCACCCAGTAAAGCAGCGGATAGAGCAAGAGAGTGAGTACGTGTCGCAGTGGGTGAGAGCCGGCCCCGCGCAAACCCCAAGTCGCCAGCAACGACAGGATCAGAGCCACATATAGTGCAGGCATGGCATTCTCGTCGCAGGCATTGACCCAAAGGAAACGCATAGGCAGCAGCAATAGTATAGCGCCCAGAAGCCTCACATTGCCTTCGCATTTCAGTCCGATGGCTTTCCACCCCGAAGCATAAACGCCTCCAAACAGCAGAGTCATGATGAGCGCTCCTGCCCATGAGATGTGGAAAAACTGAGTGACGAATCGCCCAAAATAGTCGGCAAAGCCTCCTGGCAGAGAGATTGTCTCAAGGAAATAGTCCTGTGAGAACTGGAACATCTGCATCTGCTCGTAGTAATGCAGGTGATAGGGATAGCAAAGAAAGAAGAACAGGAAGATTGCCGCCATCAGCAGCAACCCTACTGTCAAAGGGATGTTTCGCAGTATATGTTTCATACAAATTCTTCTTCGTAGAGCAGATAGTGGCTTTCGTGCATGCCTTGCGCCTGATAGGTCTTCTGTGCACGTTCATTCTCGCGATCCACATAGAGTCGGAGGCAGGCTATGTCGTTTTGCTTGGCGAGCTCGCGGACGTATTGGTACATTGCCCTGTAAGCTCCTTGTCGGCGGTATTCCGGTCGCACATACACGCTCTGGATCCACCAGTACCACTCAGCGTGCCAGTCGCTCCATTCGCGTGTGAGCATAAGGCTGCCAGCCACCTTTCCATCCTCAGCCACTGCAAGTACATAACGTCCTTTCGCTTCGTCAGCTACTGCGAGCGTCACGCCCTTGACCACTGTGGCAAGATCCAGAACCGTTCCTTCCGATTCTGCTGCCATATCCACCTGAAACTGTGCAATGTCCTGAATGTCAGTCTCTGTTCCCTGTTTGATTGTCCACTTCATATCCGATGTTCTCTGTTTTTTATGGTGCAAATATAAACAAAAAAACGATGTTTCAAGCTTTTTTATAAAAAAATCACGATCCTAATCTTATTATTTCGTATTTTACGATTCCTCTGCACCCTTTCTGCCATTTTCCATTCTTCTTCCATCCTTCTTCAGTCCTTCTTCCGTACATCCTTCGCTCATCCTTCGAATTATTTACATATTTTCCCCATTATTTATACATCAATTCTCCATTAGTTCTCCATCGAAACGATGGACAATCGATGGACAATCGATGGACAATCGGTGGACAATCTCCGATGTCATCTCGTAGGATGAGCGAAGGCAGAGTGGAGGATGATACTTATTCTGCTGTCCCTGCCATTAAGACGTCAAGCGTCAAAAAACAAGTAGAAGCATTTGCTGCTACATTAATGGTTTGATGTGTATTGTTTTAAAAATGACGAAATATTTTTTTTCATCAACAGCAATGTTGCGTTTTGTCGTTTAGTTTCTTATACTTGACTTGGGATTCTTTGAAGCATATAAAATCTACTCCAGACGCTTGCCCCAGAAGGTTATCTTCAAGGAGAGTAAGGGACTGCTTGGGCTTAGCAAATGCCAGTCTGACAACTTCGCAGCACAGATAGCCAGCACGTCCCTCGTGGCTCTCCAATACAACATACCAGCAAAGAACTGACTGTCAGCAAAAGATGTTTTTTGGGCAATTATAAGTGAAAAAGCCTATAAATGTAATCTTTTTTGAAAGAAAAAGCAAATAATTAATATATTATTGCTATATTTGCTCCACATTACCGTTATTTATTATTGATATCTTGGAAATATGCGACAATCTCTTTTGTTTTCTACGGCAGCCTTAATGCTGCTTTCGGTCAATGCTAATGCTCAGGTCAATAAGTCCATTTCTATTGACACGTCCAAGCCAAGTGGCTTTGTGGATCCGATGCTTTATGGGCAGTTGTTCGAACATATCTATTTCTCTGCCAACAATGGCGTGTGGCAGGAACTGATTTTTGAGCGATCATTCGAACCTGAGCATCATCCAGGTATTCCTCCTCGTGATGGATATTTTGATGGCTGGTTTGTCGATGACGATGAGGTGCTTCATTCGCCTACTCGCTATGAACAGCCGTTGAAGATTACCACAGTCGATAGTGATGATTATGACATAACGATGGATGTCAACTGGCGTTCGTATCGTCTGGCTCGCCGTGCTTGGAGTGGAGGTCTGATGGACATCCGTTTTGAGTTCAAGGATAGGATGAATGGTGAGCCGTATTTCTTGCGCATTCACAATCCTTATTATGAGGTGCGTCAGTTGTCGGTTGCACAAACCGAAGAGATGCGCAATAACGAAGCAATGGCAAAGGCTCGTGAGGCGATGCAGAAGCAGGAGAGCGAACCGAGTTTCTCGATTGCCCTTCAGAAAGAGAAGGAAGTGCCAATCTTCGGGGGCAGAACCCGTATGATGAAAGTCTTTGAGCCGATAATCAAGAAATATGCCAACGAGCAGCAGATCAACGAGAATCAAGATTGGCATAAACTGCGAATCTCCTGTAGAGGAACCGTTGCCAAGGTCTATTGGGACGGCAAACAAGTGTTGAAGGCCAACAATCTCGATAAGGCAGGAAAGAACGACATTTGGCTATGGGTCAACTATACAGAAGCGACATATAAAAATATAAAAGTGATGTCGGCCGATGGAAAGAAAGTGTTGTTTGAAGGCCGCCCCGAAGACGTGAAGATTCCAGCAGTGGCACCTCAGTGGGAGAGTTTCGGCAATGGCACTTATGAACTTGTCAAGGGCGATGCTGTCAATATGAAATATTCGCAAAAGATTTCGGCCAATGGCTTGGCTGGCATCTGTCAGGGACCTGTGGCTCGTATCGTGCCAGGCGAGAAATACATCGGGTATATTCACGCCAAGGGTGGCGCCAAACTCTCGGTGGCTTTGAAGCATGGACAAACAGTCGTGGCAAAAGAGACATTGGGCGTACCGGGAAACGACTGGAAAAAATATGAGTTCGAACTTTCGACCAACAGCTATTCAGGTGATGCCGACTTTGCAATCTGCGTTGAGGACGGCACTTTGCAGGTCGATGAGGTAAGCATGACCACAGCTTCGGGTTTGGCTCTCGGAGGCTTCCGTCCTGACATCTTCTCAATGGTGAAGAAGCTACAGCCAACCTGCCTGCGATGGCCAGGAGGCGGATATGTGGCTCAATACGATTGGCGATGGGGTATTGGCCCGCAGGAGAAACGCCAACGCTGGGATCATTGGATGTGGATGGATTATGATCAAAACTGCTTTGGTACCGACGAGTTTATCCGTTTCTGTCGAGAGATAAATACCGAACCAGTCATTGTCGTCAGCGTGGCATTCGAACGTCCGGAGTCGGAGTTTGACACTATCCTTCAAAATGCTCTCAACTGGTTGCGCTATTGCAATGCTCCGGCTACCGATGAGTGGGGTGCAAAGCGTGCAGCCAACGGTCATCCAGAGCCTTACAACGTCAAATATTGGGAAATTGACAATGAGATGTGGGAGATGGGCATCGAGCGATATGAGAAATGTGTGAGACGTTACTCGGAGGAGATGCGCAAGATCGACCCGACAATCAAGATTATTGCGTGTGGTGGTTTTCAGGAAGACATGGATTTCATCGAACGATCGGGCCATTGCTTCGACTATCTCAGCCTTCATCACTATGAACAACCAAATGGCTATGCGTCAGGTCCAAAACGCTTAGGAGAGATGTATGACCGCTATGCAAAGAAGATTGCCGAAAGCCCAAATCCGAACATCAAGCTCTTCATCTCGGAGTGGAACCTCAATAGCCAGGATTGGCGCACAGGTCTTTTCGCTGGTGGATTCCTCAACGAGTGCGAACAACGTGAGATTGTGGCAATGGGAGCTGCGGCTCTGTTTATTCGACGCACAGATGCGCCCGATTGGAATAACGCATTCATCAATTTCGACTATAAGGATGTATATGCCGCCCCTAATTATCAGGTGACGGATCTTTGGTACGACCATTTTTCCCCTTATCTGCTCGATAATGAGGGCGATACAGGAGAGCTGAGCGTGGTCACAACTATGTCGGAAAACGGAAAGAGTGTGATAGTTAAGGTGGTCAATCCTACCGACAAGCCATACCGTTTGACGATTGCTGGAGGGTGGAAAGATGCAAAGATTGGCCAATATGAATATTTCGCTCCAGGCGATCTGATGATTGGCAACACGATGGA
The DNA here is from genome assembly GCA_004557315.1 of Bacteroidales bacterium. Taxonomy (GTDB): domain Bacteria; phylum Bacteroidota; class Bacteroidia; order Bacteroidales; family UBA3663; genus Liminaster. Next base: position 20,818 of record SFEH01000006.1, on the reverse strand, counting down.
CAATAAAGATGCCATTGCTCTTATGCATAAGAGTGTCGAAGCTTCTGATAATGCATATATCCTTGACGTTGAGCCATATTCTGCGGGTGTTTTGTTGGTGGATAGAAAATAATTTGTAATCTATAATTGTCAAAACCGCTCTTTTTTAGGGCGGTTTTCTTTTTTTTGTGCGATTTATATATATTTTCTTGCAATGAATAGAGATAATGCTCTACCTTTGCAGTGTACTAATCAACTAACACACTAATTAAATAAGTTGGTAAGCACATAACAACATAGAAAGATTACTTATTTAATAATAGAACGATGATACAGACAAATGACTTGAACTATGGCTACACTACATATCAGCCGGTTCTGAAGAAGATCTCCCTCCAATTGCCAGAGGGGCATATCTATGGTTTGCTTGGAAAGAATGGAGTAGGAAAATCGACATTGCTCAAGATTCTGACTGGAGCATTGCTTGGCGAAGGAGAATACAAGGTGGGAGGCTATGACCCACGCGAACGCAAGGCAGAGATGCAGCAGCAGATCCGCTTGGTGCCGGAGAACGAGGTATTGTTCGACGTCACCATCAAGCAGCTTGCCGATGTCACAGCACCGCTATATCCGACATTCGACTACGATCTGCTCGAGAATGCTCTCAAGGAGTTTGAGGTTCCGACCGACAAGAAGATCACTCTGATGTCGCTCGGACAGCAGAAGAAGGCGCTCATCTCGCTGTCGTTGGCTTGCAACACTCCATATTTGTTTATGGATGAACCAACCAACGGAATGGATATCCCTTCGAAATCAAGCTTCCGCCGCATCGTGGCAAGTTCGATCAGCGACAATTCAACAGTGCTCATCTCAACTCATCAGGTGGACGATCTCGAAGGTCTTATCGACTATGTGGTGATACTTGAGAACGATGGCGTGCTGCTCAGCGCATCGCTTCAGGAAATCGGGCAGAAGCTCTGTTTCGGAGTTGCCGAGGAGGGTGATGAGGTGCTTTATAGCGAACAGAATCTCAGAGGCGCTTGGAGCGTGATGGTCAACAAGACTGGCGAAGAGATGCCGGTTGACATCAAGCTGCTTTTCAGTGCAGTGGTCAAGCGCCCCGACGCGTTTAAGAAGATATTTGGATAAAATGAGGTTATTAGGTTGTGAGGTTATAAGGTTATAAGGAGCTTCGCGCTGCCAGAATACCTCAAAACCTCAAAACCATAAAACCTCAAAACCTAAAAAAGAAAACAATATGAATAGTAATAGAATACTTTCGCTGATCAGATACGACTGGGCAATCAACAAGAACAAGTTCTCGTTGACAATGGCGCTCATAGCCATTATCTATGTCTGCTGTGTGCTGCTTTTCTTCTTATCGAAGAACATCTTCCATATCGAGAGCCTCGAACCTGAAACTCCGGTCATCATGTCGAAGTTCATCGGCTCGTTCTTCAATTATGCTCAGCTCGCGATGGTCTTTGTGGTTACGACACTTCTTCATCAGAAGTTCACCAACCCTCGCAGTGCTACCAACTACCTCTCAATCCCAGGCACTTCGGCCGAGAAGTATGTAGTGATGCTTGCCGAATACGCACTTGGAGCAGCTGCAGTCTTCGTAATCTATCTCATCTGCCACTCATTGACGATGCTCACATGCTGGTACATGTTTCCTGCACTTGACTGGCTCACCGATCCGTTCCTGATTCTCTTCCCTGCCAAGAATCTCGATGAATTCTCGGTAGTAATGAACGGCGTAAATTGGGAATCGACAATGTATCAGATGCAGGAAGTTGCTGCAAATGAGCAGCTTGCTCCTGAATTGTTTACGCTGTTCTTCACGACCGTCAGCACCCTTATGAGGTTCACTCCAGTCATCACCCTCTGCGAGCTCTTTGCCTATATGTGCGTCAATATGCTCTTCCGTACCAACGGACAGCTCAAGACCATAGCTATTTATTTCGCAGTGTCAGTGGTCTTCGCTATCACGATGATAATCTGTTCGATAGTGGTGTTCGGAACAGAAATCAGTCAAATGGCAGGCAATGTGTCGCAGGAAGAATTGAACAACCTCATTATGGGCAATGTGATAACTGTGTTGAACGTCATGACATATGTCTGCTACGCCACTCCGTTGATCCTGATAGGCTTGGCTTATCTCTTCTACCGACAGATCTGCCGCAAGCAGGCGAAATAAGGTTGTAAGGTTATAAGGTTATGAGGTTATAAGGTGCTTCGCGCTGACAGAAAACCTCAAAACCATAAAACCTTAAAACCTAAAATAAAGATGATTTGGAATAGGATTTTTACAAACATAAAACAGATAACAATGGAATTTCAGAATAATCAACCGATATTCATGCAGATTGTCGATGTAATCTGCGACCGAGTATTGCGAGGAGAGGTCAAGACCGATGAACAGATTCCTTCGGTGCGCGAACTGGCGATGCAGATGCAGGTCAACCCTAACACCGTGCAGCGTGCCATCGAACGACTGCTGCAAGGCGAGATCATCTACAGCCAGAGAGGTAAGGGCAATTTCCTCGCCGATGGCGCTATCGACAAGATTCAGGAGATGCGTTCAAAGCGTTTCTATGAGGAGCAACTGCCGCTTATCGCACGCGAAATGAAGCTCCTTGGAATCACAACTGAAAAAATTTCAGAAAAATTATCACTATTGATGCAACAAAACTGAAAGTCGTTGCGTCTAATAGGCAAACAAAGGTTTAAGGTTTAGGGTTTATGGATCGAGGCTTGTTGATGATGAATGCAGGAATAGGACAAATATATAGGTGATAGCAAGATGTTTGGATTAAGGAAATTGATGCTAAAGCCAAGAATCCATAAGCCTAAACTGCAAACTGAAAGAATTGATTAACAACTTAATAATTTGGAATATATGTTACTTACAACAACCCCAACAATCGAGGGGCACAAGATCCTCTCATATAAGGGAATCGTGAATGGAGAAGTTATTTTCGGAACAAACATCGTGCGCGACCTCTTGGCTTCGATTCGCGATGTAGTGGGCGGACGATCGGGCAGCTACGAATCCGTATTGATCGAAGGACGCGCCAATGCTCTGAAGGAATTGGAGGATCGTGCAGCTCGCATGGGAGCCAATGCTGTGGTCGGCATCGACATCGACTACGAGACAATAGGAGAGTCGATGATCATGGTGTCGGCAACAGGAACAGCAGTTACAATTGATTAAATAAATAGGGAAAAATGATTAAATTGACAGGAATCCATAAGACTTACCAGTCGGCAACTCCTCTGCATGTGCTCAAGGGCGTTGACCTGCACATCGAGAATGGCGAGCTGGTAAGTATCATGGGTGCCTCTGGTTCGGGTAAGTCAACCCTCTTGAACATTATCGGCATTCTCGACAACTATGACGAGGGTGACTATTACCTGGCTGGAACACACATCAAGAACTTGAGTGAGACTCGTGCGGCCAAGCTCCGCAATGAGCTCATTGGTTTTGTCTTCCAGAGTTTCAATCTCATCGGCTTCAAGACGGCTATGGAGAATGTGGCTCTGCCTCTGTATTATAAAGGTGTGTCACGACGCAAGCGCGAAGCCATGGCTCTCGAATATCTCGATCTCATGGGATTGCGCGAATGGGCCGACCATTTCCCTAACGAGATGTCGGGCGGACAGAAGCAGCGAGTGGCCATTGCACGTGCGCTCATCGCTCAGCCAAAAATCATCCTTGCCGACGAGCCGACGGGTGCGCTCGACTCCAAGACCACTCAGGAGGTGATGGATATTCTCCGTCGCGTCAACCGTGAACAGAACATGACTGTAGTGATCGTGACTCACGAACAGGATATTGCAAACCAAACAGATAGAAGGATTCACATTCATGATGGACTTATTGACCGAGATATACGAGTCGATGTCTCGAAATAAACTGAGGATTGCGCTTACCGGCTTCTCGATCGCCTGGGGCATCTTCCTGCTGATAGTCTTGCTAAGTGCGGGCGACGGCTTGTTCAACGCAATGCAGAAGAACTTTGCCTCGGATTCGGTCAACAGGATTCGCGTCACTCCTGGCTGGACGACTCTTCCTTATGGAGGTTTGCCTCAGTATCGACAGGTCAAGATGAACGAAAACGACCGCCAGATTCTGATGGCTGAGTTCAATGCCGAGATTATCGACGCTATTCCTTCGGTAAGCGTGGGCGCTCTGGTGTCGCATGGCGAGTTCAGCATGAGTACTTCGCTCACCGGTCAGCGCACCGACTTCCTGACGGCAATGAATGCCAAGCTCATCGAGGGCCGTCAGCTCAACGAATTGGACATGCGCGAGGCACGCAAGGTTGTGCTCATCGACCAGAAGACAGCCAAGGACCTCTTCCATCGTGACGATGGTTTCATAGGGGAGATGGTGAATGTAGGAGAGATTCCATTCCAGATTGTCGGAGTGATCAAGAATGCCACTCAGGGCGCAAGTTATCCGCTCTATGCGCCTATCACCACGGTCAACATGATCTATAACCCCGAGGGTTTGTATCGCAACATTACCTTGCTAACCAATCAGCTGCAGACAGTCAAGGAGAATGAGGCATTCGACGAGCGTATCGTCGAGACGCTTGCTGACTACCGTATGTTCGCAAAAAACGACCGAAATGCCGTGTGGGTCAACAACTCCTATGCCAACTATTTGCAAAATGTGACTGTGACACGCGCCCTTGAGTCGTTCATCTGGCTCATTGGCATTGCTTCGCTCATCGCAGGTATCGTGGGTGTTTCGAACATCATGCTCATCACCGTGCGCGAACGAACTCGTGAGTTCGGCATCCGTAAGGCAATAGGTGCCACTCCACGGTCGATCCTTTCGCTCGTGCTTTTTGAATCGATCGGAATCACGATGCTCTTTGGTACCCGCAGGCGGAACAGGTCTTTGCCGATCCGCAGGTCGATCTCAGCGTGGTCATTGCTGCCAATATCACTATGATCATCGCAGGCCTCATTGCCGGTTACATCCCTGCCAAGCGAGCCGTTAGTATTAAACCTGTAGAAGCACTTGCAGCATTATGAGAGAACTTTGGTCAGAAATATATCAGACAATCCGACGCAGTAAATGGCGATCAATCATGACGGCCTTCGGTATCTTCTGGGGCATGCTCATGCTCGTGATCCTCGTCGGTATGGGCTTCGGCTTCAACAATGGTATCGTCGCTGCCCTCAAATCCATCCCTGCCAACAGTGTCTTCTTCTTCGGAGGAACCACCTCGATGGCTTACAAGGGCTATTCCAAGGGACGAAGCATCATGCTGGAAAACCGAGACATCGACATCCTGCAGAGCCGTTTCAGCAATATCACTGAGCGCATCGTGCCGCTCAACAACTTTGGCAGTTTCCGTTGTGCTTATGAAGATGCTTCAGAGGATTTCTCGGTTGTGGGCACTCACAAGGGCTATTTCCAGTGTATCCCCCAGAAGCAGCTCTTCGGCCGATACCTCAACGAGATGGATGTGCGTGAGCAGCGTAAGGTCTGTGTCATTGGTTATCAGGTCTATCGCTCGCTCTTCAAGCGCGGTGGCGACCCTTGTGGCAAGCTCATAAAGGCAGGCGAGCTGTATTATACTATTGTAGGTGTTGTGCGAGAAAGTTCGGGTATGATTAACCTCGGAGCTGGGGTCAATGAGTCGATCCATATCCCGCTCACAACGGGTCAGAACACCTACGGACAAGGTGATATGATCCACGCACTGATCGTAACGCTCAAGGATGATGCCCCTGCTCAGGAGTGGGAGGACAAGATTCTCCGAGTCGTCAAGGAAATCCACTATGCTCATCCCGACGACACCATGGCTATCCAATGCTTCAACCTTGCCGAGATCATCGAGATGTTCGACCTTCTCTTCCTCGGCATCTACATCCTCATCTGGATCATCGGTGCAGGAACGCTCTTAGCTGGCTTGATCGGCGTTTCGAACATCATGCTTGTGACGGTCAAGGAGCGCACGCAGGAGATAGGCATTCGACGAGCTATCGGTGCTACACCTCGCACCATCCTCACCCAGATAATGTCCGAGAGCATCGTTATCACGGTGACTGCAGGCATTGCGGGTCTCACGCTTGGTGTCTGGATCTTACAAGCCATAAGCATCGTCACCAAGGGCTCTTCGACCATTGAAAATGGCAGTGGCACCGAGTTCCAGGGCTTCGACAATCCGCAGATTCCGTTTACCGTAGCAGTGGTGGCTCTCATCATCCTCATCATAGGCGGACTTGTCGCTGGATGGATGCCAGCCAACAGAGCAATGAAAATCAAGGCAATCGATGCTTTGAGAGATGAATAAAACAGAATAAAAAAACATCGTGGCATTGCCACAAAACAACATAACGACTTATGAAAAAGATTATTAAGCGAGTTGCATGGGCATTGGTTGCCGTATTGGTTCTTTACACTTTCTATTTCCTCTGGAAGCAGTCGCAACCAGTCGAGAAGGTCTATGACTGTCTCACTCCTGCTGTCCGAACCCTCGAGAAGAAGACTATTGCCAATGGTAAGGTCGAGCCTCGCGATGAGGTTAACCTCAAGCCTCAGATCCAGGGTATCGTGACCGAACTCTATCGCGAACCAGGCGATTTCGTCTATACTGGCGACCCTATCGCAAAGATCCAGGTCATACCTGATATGGCTCAGCTCAGCAATGCTCAGAGCAATGTGCGCACTTCTCAGCTCACTCTTGAGGAAACCGAAAAGGAGTTTGCTCGCACTGAAGTGCTCTTCAATAAGGGAGTGATTGCCAAGGAGGAGTATGAGAAAGCAAAGAACACTCTCGAAAAGGCTCGCGAGTCGGCACAGTCGGCTCAGGATGCTCTCGACATCGTCACCAGCGGTATCAGCAAGCGTTCGGGCAAAATCAATACTACCATCGTTACAAGTACGGTCAATGGCCGAATACTCGATATCCCTGTCAAGAAGGGTACGACTGTGGTCAATGCCAGTAACTATAGCGACGGTACGACCATCGCCACTGTTGCAGATATGAGCGACATCATCTTCCGTGGAAAGGTCGATGAGACAGAGGTGGGTCGTCTCAACAGCGGCATGGACATCACCCTCACCATCGGAGCTATCCAGGGTGTCAAGCTTCCAGCTGTGCTCGAATATGTGTCGCCAAAGGGCATCGAGAACAATGGTGCCGTCCTCTTCGAAATCAAGGCTGCAGCCACCAATATCCCCGACAGCATCGTGGTGCGAGCTGGCTATAGTGCCAATGCTGAGATTGTGCTCGACCGTGTCTCTGATGTGCTCTCTGTCGAAGAAACAGCCATCGAGTTCTCCAACGATTCCACCTTCGTCTATAAGCTCACTTCCGACGAGACAGCCGTTCCACAGTCTTTCGAACGCATCCCTGTCAAGGTGGGTATGAGCGATGGTATCTATATCCAGGTGCTCGAGGGTGTCACTGAGGATATGAAACTGAGAGGTAACGAAAAGGCCGAGTGAGAATTAATTAAAAATAGATAGCGCATCATCAAAAGTACTTTTATATATTTGTTGCTTTGCCAGAAAGTCTTTTTTTGAAAGTAAGATTAATCTGTCAAATTCCTGTAAGGGACTTTCTTGGATGCGCAAAGAATATTATAGTTATTGCACCCCAGTAGAGCCTTGATGCTTTATGAATCTTTTGTCAAAAAGTTCTTGTATAGAGAGATAAGGCATTTCTGGGATGCAGAAATTAAATGATTATGAAAAAGCTTTTCCATATTCTGACATTATGCCTCATCGGCCTTTCTTCGGCTCATGCACAGCAGACAATGTCGCTCCACGATTGCGTGCAGTATGCCATCGACCATAACATCGGCATCGAACAGCGAAAACTCCAGGAACAGAATGCTGAGATTGCCCTTGAGACTTCTCGCTTTAGCCGCCTACCTTCGGTAAGCGCCTCTTTGGGTCAGAGTTTCGGTTTCGGACGAAGCACTGGACGTGATGGTTCGACAGTCGATCAGACCTCAACCAGCTCGTCGTTCAATATTGGAGCTCAGGTACCTGTCTTCACAGGTTTCCGTATCTCCAACCAGATTAAGGCCGACCGTTATTCGCTCAAGGCTGCTACCGAGAATCTTGAAAAGGCAAAGCGAGACATCACTGTCACAGTGGCAAGCTATTATCTCAATGCCCTATATTATAGGGGTCTGACCCAGATCCAGCGTCAGCAGCTCGCCCTCGATCGTGATGCTCTTGCCAAGGCCGAGGCTTTGTTCGAAACTGGTCGCCAGCCAGAGTCGGAGGTGGCTAATGCCCGCGCTCAGGTTGCAATGTCCGAACATTCGCTCACTGAAGCCGAGGGCAATGAGATGATTGCGCGTCTCGACCTCATTCAGGCGCTCAACCTCGATTGCGATGCCGATAAGTTCTCGGTCATCGAACTCGACACTACGTCCATGCTTGGCGATATGCCTCTGCCCGAGACAGTCTTCGCCTATGCCGTAGAGACTCATCCTGCCATCATGGCTGCCAAATATAACCTCGAACAGAGCCGTTACTCCGAAAAGGTGGCTCGCAGCTATATGATGCCTTCGCTTTCGCTCACTGCTTCCTACAGCAACAGCTACTACCATCTCTACGACTCCGACTACAACAAGTCGTTCGGCAAACAGCTTAAGGACAATGGCAGTGAGTATGTAGGTGTTTCGCTCAGCATCCCTATCTTCAACCGCTTCTCTTCGCGCAATAGTGTGCGCCAGGCGCGTCTCAGTGTCCAGAGCTACAACTGGGCGCTCGAAGAGGCTCGCCAAACCCTCGGCAAGGAGATCCAGCAGGCATATTGGAATGCAGCCAAGGCTCGCGACAACTACGCGTCAGCCAAGAAAGCCGCCGAATCCACTTCCATCGCATATCGCTACGAAGCAGAGCGTTTCGGTGCCGGTCGCAGCACTTCCTACGACCTCCAGCAAGCCCGCACCAAACTCGAGAAGGCTCTCCACGATGAGGTTCAGTCAAAGTACGAATACCTCATACGCGTCAAGATCCTTGAGTTCTACAACGGCCAGGATTTCTGACCTGCAGTCAGCTTCGCTTCTTTAGCCTTTCTGTCAGCTTTGCTTCTTTCAGCCTTGTTACTTTTTTGATCTATACCAAGACCACGATTCGCATAACCCCTCCCTTGATGAGTTATTGCCCTTCGTGGTCTTTTCTCTTCACTTTTTTTGAGTTTCTGCCCTTTCTCCCTTCAAAATCACCCTCATTGCCTCCTTTTCCCCTTCTCAAAGAAGCCAAAATCAAAAATAAATCCTTATCTTTGCCCCAAAAAAGAAAAGACTTATGCGTTTAGGAATTATCGGAGCGGGCGGCATTGCCCGCAAAATGGCTTATGCCCTGGCATCCAAGCCGCAGGGCTGTGAGTGTTATGCAGTGGCATCGCGTTCGCTCGACAAGGCAGTGGCTTTTGCAAAAGAAAATGGCATAGCCAAGGCCTATGGCTCATACGAGGAGCTTGTTAGCGACCCTGCCGTCGATCTCGTCTATGTTGCGACTCCCCATTCTCACCACTTCGCTCACGCCCGACTTGCCATCTCCCACGGCAAGCCTTGTCTTGTAGAGAAAGCGTTCACTGCCAATGCACGCGAGGCAGAGCAGCTTCTGGCTCTTGCCAAAGAAAGTGGAGTGTTCGTGACCGAAGCGATATGGACGCGCTATATGCCAATGTCGCATAAGATAAAGGAAGTGATGGAAAGCGGAGTCATAGGCGAGCCTCGTGTTCTCACAGCCACACTCTGCTATAGCATCGAACATAAGGAGCGCATCATCCGTCCAGAACTCTGTGGCGGAGCCTTGCTCGATCTCGGTGTCTATGCGCTCAATTTTGCCCGTATGTACTTTGGTAATGACGTGCTGCGCACCGTCTCGAATGTACATTTGAGCGACACAGGCGTTGACCTCCACGAATGCATCTCACTGTCTTATCGCGATGGTAAGATGGCGAACCTCCAGGCAGGAGCATTGTGCCAAAACGACCGCCAAGGCATCATCAGCGGCACTAAGGGTTACATCCGCATTGACAATATCAATTGCCCCGAACTTATTGAAGTCTATCAAGACAATTGCAAGATAGCGACCTATGAGAAGCCTGCCGAAATGATCAATGGCTACGAATACGAAGTCTTCGAATGCGAGCGTTGTCTTGCTGCTGGTTTGATGGAATCGCCACTCATGCCGCATGCCGAAACCCTCAGCGTGATGCGACAGATGGATCAGCTCCGAAAGGAGTGGGGAGTGACTTTTCCGATGGATTGAAAACGCACTGCCTCATAATAATTGAAGGCACTGCCAGCTTTTCTCAAAATTTCAAGAAAAGTCTGTACTTTCTTAAAAGTCCAAGAAAAGTCTGTCCTTTCAAATATACTGCAGTTTTTTTCAGAAAAAAAAGAGGCTGCTTCCGAATATCAGATCTTACAAGTCTGTTTTGCCCAGCATCCAAGCCCTATTGCACATTCTGCATTACACTCATCTTGTTATGCATAGATTGCAATAGAGCGTATAATTAAACAACAAAAATACAAATAATACCAGTTTTGACCTCTTTATTTTGTGTCAACAAATCAAAAACTGCTCAATCGTTCAATTTTTGCTCATTTTGCTCAAATTACACGTTCTGCAAAATGATAAAGTTAAAAAATATGTTTATTTTTGCATAAACTAATTAAGAAAAGGTAATGGAAGAATATTCGTTATTGACAATCGAGGCATTCGCGCATTACATGAGAGGTGCTGTCACGCTCTTCTTTGTGTTCTGGAGTGTCAGGCTCTATAGCTACAAACGACGCAGCAGGATGATGCAGCTCCTGTTCTATGCCACAGCATTCCTGACCTTTGGTCATATAAAAGATGCAGTCTTTCTCTTCTCTGAGTGGAAGTACTCAATGTTTCTAAACGACGTGGCTAGGATCGTGGACTTGCTGCTCATCCCACTGATATGCTCATTTTTCTTTGAGGCCGTACACCCAATGTCTATTACCAAAAAGCGCTTTATTAGACTATTGGTCTTACAGTTGCTGTTTGTCCTGGCGTTTGTTCTCTATCCTATTGAAGAAGTTGTCCTTGCAGCTCTCGCTTTTGACTTCATTCTTTCGATTATCACATTAGTGTATGTGCTGATATTTGCCGCCAAACATCATAAGTATATCACCGACAACTACTCCTACAGCCACCGTATCGACGTGAATTGGGTTGTCGTTTCGTGTTTTGTGTATTTTTCTGCCCTGTTTTTCTATGCTTTTGCATTCGATGAGACGACATGGCTGAGCGAGTCAATGTTCAATCTCTTCTCCATTATCTTCTGGACTTTCCTCTTCCTATTTGCACGCCGACACAGACTCATCCGAATGTTCAGGCCTGAAGAGGCAGAAAAGCCTCATGAGAGCAATGCCAATGAAGAGAATGAAGCAATTATTGAAGAAACACAAACCATTAAACAATCAATTTCAGAACGAGACACCTTGATTGCCGAGCGTCTGCAGCAGATTATGGAGGAAAACAAGGTCTATCTCAATCCTCTCGTCTCGCTAGGCGATGTGGCTCAGGCAATCGGCACCAACAAGACCTATCTGTCGGAGTATTTCAACAACACATTGAAAACCACCTTCTATGACTATATCAACACCTATCGCATCGCCGAGGCTTGCCGCATCATCGATGCAATGCCTGTCAATGGTCGTAAGCCTATGACAGTGGTGGCAGAAATGAGTGGCTTCAACTCCCTCTCATCTTTCAACCGCTATTTCTCGAAAGTCAAGGAGATGAGCCCGAAGAGTTACTATTCCTCGAAAATAATTTGACCATCTTTAGTGAGCGCACTCTAAAGTCACTTCTATATTGCAGACTTTGGGTGCGCCTAGAATCAATTACTAAACATTTTTTTTTATGAAACACTTTACTCCTTTTCTTGCATTGTTCTTCTCAATGCTGATTTCATGCAGTTGGGCAAAAGCCCAGACATCTGGAACAGCGGCAAATCGAGTCGCCGTTAACGGCATCGCCTACAATCTTGACAAGGTGAACAAGACCGCCGCTGTCATACACGAGTTTTACACCGATGAGGCAGGCAAAACACAGCAGCTATGTGACTTTTATTCGGGCGAAATCGTCATTCCTTCGTCGATCACTGTCGATGATACCCAATACACAGTGACTGAGATAAGCAGTGCCGCTTTTTACATGCGCGAGATAACCAGCATCACAATGCCATCAACGTTGAAGAAAATCTGTGATCAAGCCTTTTCGATGTTGATAGGACTCTCCACGTTGACCATTCCCGCTTCTGTAGAAGAAATCGGTCAGGCAAGCTTCACGTTTCTCTTCAACCTGAAAACTATCGTTGTCGAAGAGGGCAATACGCATTTCTGCTGCGAGCAGAATATGCTGATGTCGGCAAGCAAGACACGACTGCTCTGCCTCATAGATGCATACGACAATCAAAATCCGCTCGATATAATTCTCCCTTCTACAATCAAGTCAATTGATCACTTTGCCTTGAGTAATGATGAGTCCGTGAAGTCAATAGCTTTGCCTGAGGGACTTGAGACGATTGGACAATATGCATTCGCTGCCACAGGCATCTCATCCATTGCCTTCCCTTCTACTGTGAGAAGTATAGGCGAAAGCTGTTTGGCAGATACGCGCAATCTCAACGAGATAACCGTCAATGAAGCGAATCCTTATTATACTGTTGTCGATGGTGTGTTGTATGACAAGGACATCTCCAATCTCATCAAGGTGACGGTCGGTCACACTTCGTTGAGCATCCCAAAAACCGTCAAGACTATCGATTCTAATGCAATCAACCAAACAAACATGCGCTCTCTCACCATTCCAAATACGGTTGAGTATTTGAAGCGCTATGCCATACGCAATAACGAAAAGCTCAAGACTCTTGTCATCGGCAGTAGCGTGAAAGAGATTGGTTTTCCTTCCATCACTGGCAACCCGGTTCTGAAGTCGGTATTCTCGCGCAACCCTGAGCCCGTGGAGCTGTCTGAGGGTGACATGTTTGTAATCGGTCAAGATTCCATCCCTACGCTTTTTGTCCCTGAGGGGTCAAGTCAGAAATACGCCGCAACCAAGGGCTGGGACGTGTTTACCAACATCAGGGAGTACTCTTTGGCTGGTATCGACACATATTCAGGCGAGGCAAGTGCTGCATCGGTGGTGGTCGATGGATTGGCTTATGATCTCAATAAGCAGGAAATGACAGCCACAGTAGTGACTGATAGCTACATGGGCGAGAATGGATCCACAAACCTATGCGACCCTTATTCGGGCTCCATTGTCGTCCCTGAGGAAATCACTGTCGATGGGGTCACCTATCCTGTGACCGAGCTTGGTGAATGCTGTTTCACTATGAGAAAAATCGACAGTATCACATTGCCTTCGACGCTGAAGAAAATCAACTATCGTGGATTAAGCTCTGTGTGGGGACTCAAGTCAATCACCATCCCAGCTTCGGTCGAGGAAATCGAACCTTCCGCATTCACACTCAACTACGACCTTGAAGAAATGAAGATTGAAGAAGGCAACAAGCACTTCGTCATGGAAGGCAATATGCTCCTATCGGCCGACAAGACGCGCTTCCTCTATCTGTTGGGCGCAACCGACTGGAATAAAAGCATTGACCTGAAGCTTCCTGCCACAGTCAAGACGATCGATGATGCAGCTCTTAATGGCTCAGCTGCTGTGACTTCACTGACTCTTCCCGAAGGTCTTGAAAGCATTGGAGTAATGGGATTGGGTTGCATCAGCGTATCGTCGATCCATATCCCTTCTAGCGTAAAGTCGATTGGTGAGTCTTTCATGGTCTTTGCCGAAAACCTGAAGGAGATAACCCTTGGCGAAGGCAATGCCAACTTTGCTATGTCCAACGGAATGCTCTTGACCAAGGATATGACCGAGCTTGTGCTTATGCCGTGCATTCATGACAACTACCAGATTCCTGAGTCGGTGACAACCCTGAGGGGTGCTTCTGCATCATGCCTTCAAACAACATCTTTCGTCATCCCAGATGGGGTAAAGACCCTGAAACAATTGGTTTGTGCTTTTAGTGAAATGCTCGAAACCGTGGTTATCGGCAGTGGAGTAGAGAATTGGGGAGAAGGCGCTTTCCGTTTTTGTGAATCCATCAAGTCCATCTATCTCCGCTCTGAGAATGTGGTGACTCCTACTTCTGGTGATCACTTCGAAGAAGCCCTCTACGACACCGCCACTCTCTACGTGCCTACAGGCACAAAAGGTCTCTATCAAGGCGACCCATATTGGGGTCAGTTCAAGAACATCGTCGAGTTTTCTGTCACCGACATCGAGTCTGTCATAGATCGCATCGACAACTCTGCCATCGACCGTATCTACACACTCGATGGTGCCGCTCAGCGCAGTGTCCGCGATGGTTTACAGATCTTGAGAATGAATGATGGCAAGACAAAGAAGATAATCAGATGATTGGCTGATTATTAATATTGTTTTAAGTTTCGGAAGTTAATCGTGGTGTGATAAATTTGCAACAAAGCTTAGGATTTCTTGCGTATGTCGCAAAAAAGAACAACTTGTATTACAAAACACCTCGTGCCACATGAACGTTGCCTGACTGCCAATAGCCCATATTACATATACAATGGAGTAGAGGCATATACGAGTAGCCAGGCAACAGCTATTACAAGGTTTTCTTTCTGCGAAAATGTCAGTTTCATATCTCAGTTTTCTGCAAAGATATGCTTTTGCCCAATACGATGCAAATTTTTTCAGCCAATCCTCCCATTTTGTCGGCAAACGGAGGCGTTAAGGTGTTAAGGTGTTAAGGTGTTAAGGCGCTTCGCTTGTTAAGGTGTTCAAGGTCTTCAGTAGTGTTAGTCTTGTGCAGAGTCTTATGTAGCGTCAATGAACACCTTCACACCTTAACACCTTAACATCTTCACATCTAGGTGTTCAAGGTCTTCAGTAGTGTTAGTCTTGTGCAGAGTCTTATGTAGCGTCAATGAACATCTTAACACCTTAACACCTTCACATCTATTTCCACTTCTGTCTTGCGCTTCTCTGCCTTTTCGAGGCGTTTTATCAGTCGGGTGAAGTGTTTCGCACTGTGGGTCACCACGCCTGGCACAAGATAGTCGCCCACGATGATGTTGCTGCCAAGTCCTCGCCCATACACTCCGTTGCCGTGGATGATGAATCCCGAGCCGCGCCACCCTTGCTGCTTCTCGCCATTTGCATCGATTGGCGTAGCGAAGGCAGCTCGATAGTTGCCCTTCTTGTATTTCTTCAGTTCCAGACGATATTTCCCCTCAGGTAGCATCGTCAGCGTGTTTTCGGCAGTGTCGCAGATGCGGTTGCCGCGTTGGTCAATCAGCACCCCATCGGTGCTCTCACCCTTTATTCTTTTTCGATATAGATAGATTTTCATAATTTTTTTAGTTTTATGGTTTTGAGGTTTTTAGGTTTTATGGTTTTGAGGTTTTTAGGTTCATCGTCGGCGCGAAGCTACCTCATAACCTCATAACCTCAAAACCTCATAACCTCATAACCTCATAACCTCATAACCTCATAACCTCAAAACCTCATAACCTCATAACCCTATTAAGCTTTCCTGTATCCTCCTTCTGTCGCCACGATCAGCCCTTGCTTCATCCAGTTCTTCAGCATCTGCTGTACGGCATTCTGCGTCACACCGTTGCTCTTCACCTTCACGCTCTGAGCCAAAGCCTCGGCAAAGCCAAACACCTCTGGCAGACGTTCGAAGATAGTGTCGTTCTTGCCCTTGCGCACACGCATGTTGCCCAATGCCTGACCGCCAGCATACGTCCTCGCATTGAAAGCACTCTCGATGCGGTCGCGGAAGAAATACATGGCATTGTCGAGCAGCGAATCGGCGATGATGCCAAACATATCCATGTAGCTCTGCGTCTGCATCTGCTCGATCATCTTCTGCCACAGAGTCGGGTCGCTCTTCAGTCGCATTTCTGCACTCTTCGCGCCATATTGCCCGATCAGCGAGGCGCAAACACTCGCGAGCATCAGGCAGCACGTCATGCGCTGAGCCGTCACGCAGATGCGGAATCTCTGGCGAGCCATCACGCGGTCATCGTCCTTCATCGTCACCAGTCGCACCTCTTCGAGCCAAGCCCTGCCTCGCGCCTCAAGCTTTGGCAATACGATCGTGCCGTTGAGCAATGGCAGAAGGTGGCTCACCTGCTCGATGCGCTCTTTCTGGAGGTCGGTGAGATGGGCAGGGTTGTCATCGAGGCGAGCAAAGGTATTGTCGGGCGTGCGAGCCAAGGCAATGCGGCTCTGGAAGCCATCGGTGTAGTTGTTCACCACGCGATAGAGGGCATCGGGCGTGCCGCACATCACCACGTTCCACAGCAGTCGCGGAATATGCACGTTCACCGCCTCCACGCTGCGTGCCTCACGGTCATACGACGAGCCGTCGTAGCTCTGGCGAATCATCGTCGAGAAGTCGCTCACCGAGGTCTTCCATTTCAGGCTCACTACGTCGGCTTCGGGAGTGAACGAAAAGGCGTGCTTGCCGTTCATGTTCGACAGTTCCTCGGCAAGGTTGGCAGTGGTGTTGTTGAGTGTCAGCCACACCTTCGGGAACTTCGGCTCCACTGGCTGCTCCTTCTTGTTCTTGCACTGCTTCTTCTGTTCGGCATATTCCGCCCATTGCTGGTTGTACATCTCTGCCAATGCGATGTCTTCGCTCATCCATGCCTTCACGATGTCATCAATCTGTCCCTTGCCCGAAGCAAAGTCGCCCGATATGTAGGCAATCAGATTCAGCGTATTGGCCTTGCCGTGCACGTCGAGCTTCACGCCTGTTGCCCTTGCGCCGATGGCAGGGCAGATGGCGGTGATGGCAGGCATCACCAGCGTGTGGCCAGCCGCGTCGATCGACTCCTTCAAGCCCTGTGTCATCACGTCCTCTGGTATCTGGTTGTAGTGGAACAGTTCGTCTTGCCCCATCGCTTCGTCGAGTGCCTCCACGATTCCGAGCTTGTCAATGCCACCGTTGCCATTGATTGCCTGAGCACGCAATGCAGCCAACACGTCGCGCAGCCGTCGCGGCATCTGCGTGCGCTTGCCGCTCAGTGCCGAGTCGATACATTTCATCTTCTCTGCCTCTGGGAAGCCGTCGTAGCAAGGAATCACCTCTGCCAGCAAGCCACGGTCGTAGCCGCAGATGTGCTTCAGCACGTTGGCAAGCTCGTAGGTCAATGTGTCGCGATTCGACTTCACTGGCTCTGCACCGCCATAGAACATCTCCCAGTATTTGCCGATGATCTCGCCATACGGAATGCCCAAGTAGTTCTTTTCCTCCGATGAAAACGCTGACATGTCAGTGTTATTTTTACTTTCAGCAGTGTTTTTTGACGATTCAGTAGTGTCTTTTGTCTCAACGACCACTTCTGCATTGCCGTCTTCCACCACGCTTCGGTCGAAGATCTCATCGTCGAGGAAGAGCAGCTTGTCAGAAGGAGGAGTGAAGAATACGCGCGTCGAGTCCTTTGCGCCCTTGTCAAACTCCACGCCCAGCAGATCGCTTGCCCAACGCAGGTTCTCCTCGTTGCTCATCCCTGCATGGCGGCGGAAGGCGATATGGTAGCCCTTGGTC
This sequence comes from Bacteroidales bacterium, assembly GCA_004557315.1. GTDB lineage: Bacteria > Bacteroidota > Bacteroidia > Bacteroidales > UBA3663 > Liminaster. Next base: position 3,212 of record SFEH01000006.1, on the reverse strand, counting down.
GCACTGCGTTCGAGCAGGAGCAAGCCAAGTTCGTCGCGCTTCGACAAGATGAGGTTGCCGATCTCCTGTGTCTGCTTCTCCTTCTCTGCCACATCGGCAGTAAGGTCGATGTCCATGCCCACCGAGTTGCCCACCGTCGAAGCACCGCGCAGAGGGAAGTCGCCCTTGTCGCCCGAAGGCGATACGAGGCAATAGTTCATCTGCACCATCTTCTTCTTCTCAGCCGAGCGGTTCTGGGCAGAGTCACGCAAGGAGATATACTCCTCGCGCGATGTCACCGCTCTTGCAATCTTCCGACGCTTAGCGTCATACAAAATCACGTTTACTGCCATTTTCTGATGTCGTTAGTTGTTTCAAGAAAAGAAAGAATGTCATCGGTCTCTGTCTCCAGGTCATCACAGATCTTCCATCTGCCTTGCGACTTGCTGAACTGGAACTTCACTATCACGTCCTCGTTGGTCTCCTTCACCTCGCCGTGGCGAGTCTTGAAGAGGTGGCGGTAGCGTTGTCCGCTGTCACGTCTGTAAGGCATCACGCTGGTATTGCCGTCGGAATCCACCGTCACCTTCGCCTTCATCGTCACCGTCGAGCCGTTGGCAGTGATCTGCTGTCCCAACTCGTAAGCCAAAGGATAGGTCTTGATGATGCCATCCTCATAAAACATTGTCTCTGTCTCCATCTTTACCGAGTCGGAGAAAACTCGAGTTCTGTTTGTAAAAATTCGATTCTTCATAACTTTGTTGATTTTCGAGAAGAAACATTCAGATTCCTGCGCGCTTTACCATGGAATATCCTCCTCGTGCCTCAACTCAGTTTATGTGATGTTCAAGATGTTCACACCTTCTTGATCTCAGTCACCAAAATATCCTGATACATTGCTCCGTTGTACTCGCGAGCCGAGAAGCGGAGAGCCACTGCCACCAAATCGCCGCCATAGAATCGGCTCATAGCATCATTCCCAAGCATTGTCGCCACATACTGGTCGCCATACTTGCCGCCCAACTCCTGCAGCACGATGTTGCACTTCATCGTCTGTCCACCCTCAGCCTTCTGGCTCTGTACAGCGAAAGCCTCGCCCTGCTGCACCACTTTCAAAATTCTTGTCATCTTCTTTTTTAATTTTAATGTTAATAATTTTTCTTAATGACTAATGACTATTGACCATAATGACTGAAGGTGTTAAGGTGTTAAGGCGCTTCGCTTGTTAAGGTGTTAAGGTGTTCAAGGTCTTCAGTAGTGTTAGTCTTGTGCAGAGTCTTATGTAGCGTCAATGAACATCTTCACATCTTCACATCTTCACATCTTCACATCTTCACATCTTAACACCTTAACACCATCAGTCAGTGTGTAAAGGAAAAACAACCTGAGCATTCGCCGTATGTTTTGTCCTTCAACGCTGCAAAGATAGAGCATTTTATCCGATATTCAATCATATTTCCTTTGGTTTATATTCTGTTTATCAGTGTTTTAAGAGAAAATGAGAGCGAGCGAGAGAAAGCGAGAGAACAACCTGCGTCTCACGCGAGAGAGACGTGAGAAACAAACACAAAAAAGTCACTACTACACCGAAATGTAATAGTGACTCACAAAAATCTTTTGAACCTACAGGCGGTTACCTATGGTATTTATAATGTATAGTGCCAGCTGGATTAAAATAATCATCCTCCTTGCCAAACACCGTTGCTATTGCTTCACATTGTTGTTTCTTTTCTGTATCTTCCCATTTGCGGAAATCTGCCGATAATCCTGGGCGAATTTTGCCGTGGTCATTTCGGTCTCGCATATAGGCACTCACACCATCGGCAAGAGTCTTGAGTTGCTTGTCAGACAAGGGGGCAAGCATCCCCCAATCGATAAGTGCTTTCACAAAATTTTGGTAATCCCCTACGCATCTCAACAACGAATAGTCCTTCAGGACACAGTATATAAGTGCCAACGACAGAGGTTTGCCACCATAGTAATTCTCTATCATCGCACTCACATATTTCTTTATTACAGCCGGTTGGAGGAATACTTCACTGACCGAAGTAGGAATCTCGTCCTCAATTTCTACGTCATTTGGCGCACTGCATTCGGCTGCATCTTTCTTTTCATCTGTCTTGCTGATTTCCATCGTCTTTCCATCCTTTTTTATCTCAAGTTCAATGCCGAGAGCTTTGAGGATGTCTGCCTGATGCAGGTGCTCTACATGCTGAATGTTAATGCCACCTGGCTGAACGTCAACCTTCGTGTAGTGAGTGACATTGGGGAATTGTGTTTTATCGTCTTCTTTCATTTGCCTACGTTATTTGCTTGTTGTACATTGATGCCGCCAGCACCAACATTGATCGTTGTATTGCCAGCGACAAGTTTCTTTTGCTCCTCCTTTTTCTGCTTAATGCTTTTCAGCAAGGGTATTCTGCCTTTTTGCCAAGCATCGCTATCCTCCAGCTCGTCATCAAACAAATGGTACACCATTAGATCTGTTCCTACGTCAAAGCTGAGAATGAGCTTGGATATTTCCTCCACGGTCAGAGCATTCTCGCGGTAACTTTGTTTCATTTCATTGAGAGTAACAGTGAGATCTTCTGCCATTCCTCGCCAATGATTTATCTGCTCATCCTTTTCTTTCAGCAGCATATCTTGTTGCTTCATCTTGTTCAAGGTTTCTGCCATAGTCAGACGCTCGGTAGGATGGTCAAAATATCCCCACGATACCTCAGGAAACACAATCTGTACCAACTCATCAAGATCGTGCCTCTGCTCGATTGATGTACTTGCTGCTTCCACCTCTTTGCGCTTGCTGAAAAATTTGTTCCTTTTATCAATCGGCATGCCCTTAGCGATGTCTTTCTTATGACTGAGCATGCTGACCATCAGATGAGCATAATCTTTTCGCAAGGCAGCGTAAGGAGCAATAACAGCCGTATAGCTGACATATTTCTTGATTATCAATCCTGTCAATATAGAATATAGGTCTTGGAAAATATCCCATTGGTTTCTCAACGCAACCGTCAATAAGCTCCTTTTCTCAGGATTCCCCACCGTAGCTTTCGCAATGAGAATAACTCCCCACAAGAAACAGCACTCGTCAACCAGCAGCTTGTTATAGTCTTTCGGTGCGTTTGTCAGTTCAGGCAATACTTTTTCCTGCAAGGCATCCCAATCCGATTCAAGCCCATTGGCAACAGCACCACTCACATATTCGTTGAAAAAGTAGCATCTGCTATACT
>SFEH01000200.1 GCA_004557315.1 Bacteroidales bacterium | reverse complement strand
GTTCGATTACAATGTGGTAAGCTTTGAGTGATGAATCATACCTTAATATAAAACTTAACCCCATGGCTCGCATTGCTATGAGCCGTGGGGTTTTGTGATCCCGTACGGAGTCGAACCGTAATCGAAGGAACCGGAATCCTTTATTCTATCCATTGAACTACGGGACCGGGAAGGTGTTAAGGTGTTAAGGCGCTGCGCTTGTTAAGGTGTTAAGGTGTTAAGGCGCTGCGCTTGTTAAGATGTGAAGGTGTTCAAGGCCTTCAGTAGAGTCTTGTCTTTTGAGAAGACGTGTTTAGAACCTTGCTTGTTGTAAAGACGTGTGTAGAGCTTTGTGTTGTGTCAATGAACACCTTCACACCTTCACATCTTCACACCTTCAGCAGAGTCTTGTCTTTTGAGAAGACTTGTTTAGAACCTTGCTTGTTGTAAAGGCGTGTGTAGAGCCTTGTGTTGTGTCAATGAACACCTTCACACCTTAACACCTTCACATCTTCACACCTTAATCGGGGCAAAGGTAAGGCAAATATTAGACAAATCCAAATAAAACGCAAAAATAATGCAGGTAAAGATTGAAGAAAGTTGGCGAGAGGTGCTTCAGCCTCAATTTGACAGTGTCTATTTCGAGATGCTCACGACCTTTGTGCGCAAGGCATATCAGGCTACGACCGTCTATCCTCCGGGGTCAAAGATCTTCGAGGCTTTCAATCGTACGCCATTCGACAAGGTCAAGGTTGTGATACTCGGTCAGGATCCATATCACGGTCCGAACCAGGCTCACGGACTGTGCTTCTCGGTCCAGGACGGCATTCAGCCTCCGCCTTCGCTCATCAATATCTATAAGGAATTGCAGAAGGAATATGGAGTGGCGATGAACATGACCAATGGCAACTTGACGCGATGGGCAGATCAGGGCGTGCTTCTTCTCAATGCCACTCTCACCGTCGAGGCTGGCAAGGCAGGTTCGCATCAGGGCAAGGGCTGGGAGACCTTCACCGATGCAGCCATCAAGGCTTTGTCGGATAGGAGAGAGGGTCTGGTCTTCATGCTCTGGGGCAGCTATGCGCAGCAGAAAGGAAGGGTGATCGACCGCAGTAAGCATCTCGTGCTCGAGAGTTCGCATCCATCGCCATTGTCGGTCTATAGAGGGTTCGATGGCTGCGGACATTTCAAGAAAGCCAATCAATATCTCCGGTCGCGTGGACAGGAGCCTATCGATTGGCTTCAGAAATAGTTGTCTCGAATTGTCGCGCTTTATTTAGCTATATTTCGCTTTATTTCGCGTCGTTCTCGCGTATCTCTACTCGGCGTATCTTGCCCGAGATGGTCTTAGGCAGTTCATCGACAAACTCGATGACGCGAGGATACTTGTAGGGAGCAGTCTCGCTCTTGACATGATCCTGCAGTTCCTTGATGAGCTCAGGTCCTTCCTTGCCCTTGTATTCCTTGCCCAGCACGATGGTGGCCTTAACCACCTGTCCGCGTATCTCGTCGGGCACGCCTGTGATGGCACATTCGACCACGGCAGGATGGCTCATCAGTGCTGATTCGACCTCGAATGGACCAATGCGGTAGCCCGATGACTTGATGACATCGTCGGCACGGCTCACGAACCAGAAGTAACCTTCCTCGTCGCGATACACCACATCGCCCGTGTAATAGACCCCATTGTTGTGGGCTTTCTCGGTCAAGGCAGGATTGCGGTAATACTCCTTGAAGAGGCCTATAGGCTTCTTGCTTCCAGTCTTGATGACCAACTGACCATGAACGCCTGCCGCACATGTCTTGCCTTCGGCATCCACCACATCAATGTCATACTGCGGGTTTGGCAATCCCATTGAGCCTGGATTAGGACGGCACCATGGGTAAGTACCGACAACGAGTGTCGTCTCGGTCTGACCGTATGACTCATAGATCATGATGCCCGTCTTCTCCTTCCATTCAAGGAAGACATTAGGGTTGAGAGCCTCGCCTGCAGTGGTGCAGTATTCGAGATTTGAGAGGTCGTACTGCGAGAGGTCTTCGCGAATCATGAAGCGATAGACGGTAGGAGGGGCGCAGAACGAGGTGACCTTGAAGTCCTGAATGACCTTGAGCAGGTTCTTTGGTTCGAACTTGCCTTCGAAGTCATAGACAAAGACCGTTGCGCCCGAGATCATCTGTCCGTAGAACTTGCCCCATACAGCCTTGCCCCAGCCTGTGTCGGCAAGGGTGAGGTGGAGCGAGCCTTCGTGGACATTATGCCAGTATTTGCCCGTGATGATGTGGGCGAGAGGATAGCTGTAGTCGTGCATCACCATCTTTGGCTCGCCGCTGGTGCCTGAAGTGAAGTACATCAGGAAATTGTCGGTGGCGAGGTTCTGTCCCTTCTGGCTCACGAATTTGGGAGCGTTGAACAGTCCCTGCCAGTAGTTGTCCCATCCTTTTGGCACTGTCGGGCCAATGGAAATGCAGTGCTGGAGCGAGCTGCAGAATGCCTGGGCCTTGATGATGTTGCGCAGGATGGTGGCATCGCCACACGCGATGATAGCCTTGATGCTTGCCTCATGACAGCGGTAGATGATGTCCTTGTCGGTGAGCAGGTGAGTGGCAGGAATGGCAAC
>SFEH01000199.1 GCA_004557315.1 Bacteroidales bacterium | reverse complement strand
ATATCAGAAGGCAGAAGCAGCTCTTCGTACTAATGCTGACAGCAAATTGGCTGCTCTTAAGAAAGCTTTCGAAGAAACAGACAAGGGTTATAATGACAAGCTCACTGCTGCTGCACAGGAAGTGACTAATTCTAAAGCTCTTGATTATGATGTGCTTGAGGGTACAAAGATTGTTAAGAACAATGCTTTGGTGAATGTTAAGTATCCTGTTGCAACCAATAAGGTTGGCGAAGAGGCTGGTGTTTTCGGTTCTTCTATCGTAGTTGATGCTGTAAAGCAGGATGCTAAGGGTGAGAAGTGGGAAGCTGTTGCTAATCATGTGATGGTTGCAACCACTGGTATCGCTATCGATGCTGCTCTCAAGGCTGCAGAGGGTAAACTTGTTCCAGCTCTCGCTGAGGCTGCTTGGAAGACTGCATCAGCGAAAGCCTTCGGTTCTGGTAATGCAAATCCACGTCACACAGAGCTTACTACTGCACTTATCAATTGGTCAACAACCCCAATTTCTGATGAGAATGGTAATGCTCTCATCAATTGGGCAGGTTCTTCACTCAAGAAATTGGATGATGCTAAGCAGACACTTGCTAATCACCAGAACCTCCAAGGTGTAAATGCTGAGATCGCATCTCTCAAGGAGAAGGTTGCTGCTGCCAAGGCTGCTATTCAAGAGCAGATTGCAGGCTATACTAAGGCTGTCAACGAGGCTAAGGCTGCAATCGAACCTGCTAAGAAGGAGCATCAGGCTAAGCACCATGTTGCAAGCAAGCTCACTGCTGAAGTAGATGCTGCTATCCGTGCTATTAATGCTAAGATTGGTGAGTACAATATTCTTGTAGCTGACCTGAACAATATTCTCGCCGCATACTACAACAACGTTGAGTTCTCATACATAGACGAAAACGGTAATACTGTCACTATGGCACCTGGTAATGATTTCTCAGATGTCAAGACTTGGCTCAAGAAAGAGCTTGCTAAGTATGAGAAGAGCAATCCTGGTGTAGCAAACTCTAAGGGTAAGATCAAGGATGCCGAGGCTGCTGTTGCTCTTGCAGAGAAGAACCTTGAGCGTGCTACTGCCAACGATGAGTTCGATACTGTTGCTTCAGCTAAGCTCGAACTCGAGCAGGCTAAGGCAGAACTCGAGGTAGCAAAGAGCCGCTATGACTTCGCTCTCAGCCAGCTCAACGACTACATTGCAGCTCTTGCTAAGTAATAAACCTGTTTGCTTACGGTTTAATTAAACGAATTTTTATCAATTAGAATACAGTCTAATGATTAAAAGACTTTGCACAATACTGATGTTAGGACTCCTTGTTGTGCCAGCAATGGCACAAAAGGAGTGCGACAAGAAGTGTGCTGAAACGTTCGGCCCAAAGAAAGGACAGTGGCAGGTGAACCTGGTGCTGGGCAACTATGGCGGGTTCTACAACGAGAACACCTCATACTACCTCGTGCCAAGCTACACCAACACCGAAGGCTCGATTGGACTTCCAAACGGAGGCCAAGACAATAGCGGAGACCTGAATCGCTACCTGAACATCAAGGGCATGAACGGTCACAGTCTCGTTGACCTCGGGGGAATACAGATCAAGTATTTCTTCAGTGACTGCTGGGACGTGAACGTGACTATGGGTCTGAACTACAACGCGACGCCGAAGAAGGACTTCGTTGAAGGCGACTATGAGAATGTCCCCGACATGATCATCCCTTCACAGAAGTACATCAACGCCCAGGTTACCAACAACTGGTTCGTGACCTTTGGCACCGATCGTTATTTCGTGACACCAAACCCACGCATTCAGCCATACTTGGGTGCTGCCGTAGGGTTCCAGATGGGACGCATCAGCGTCTCGGAGCCATACACCGGCAAGATCTATCAGGATGCAGAGGACAAAAATGACGACATAGAGGGACTCCCTGAGCACGTTTATCTTGCCAACGGCAAGGTAGGACAGATGTTCGGGATCAAGGCAGCCGCTGTTGCGGGCGTCGAGTACAGCCTCATGAAGGGCCTTCTTCTCGGCGTTGAGTTCCAGCCGCTTTCTTATCGCTACGATGTCATCCAGATTTGTCCACGCGGATTTGATAAGTACAACTGCGATCACCACAACTTTAAGGTGTTCGACACCCCTATGGTGAAGGTTGGCTTCCGTTTCTGACGGATTGCAGTTGAAACATAACATGACAGGGCGGTTCTGCTAACTGGTTTAGCCGAATCGCCTTTTCTATATCACAATACGGAAATGAATGGTATTATCAAATTTTTTCAGCCAGCCCTTCTGGCACTCCTTCTCCTGAGTTCGTGCGGGAGCCGCACCGAGGGCTGCAGCATCAGCCTCAGATCGACTGCTGAGCCATACAGCATAGCCCTGTTCGAGACCCTTGACGGCACGCTCATCGACTCTGTCGGCATCGGCAGCGGCGAGGTGGAGTTCGAGGTCAGCGGCCGCATCGCCGAGCCGTACCTCTGCATGATCCGCCTGGTCAATCCCGACGATGCCGAGGACACGGTTGACATACCCGTGGGCATCGAGAACGGCGATGTCAGGATCTCCTACGGCGAGACGTTCCGCACCGGAGGCACTCCGCTCAACGAAAGC
>SFEH01000056.1 GCA_004557315.1 Bacteroidales bacterium | reverse complement strand
ATAGGCCTCCACTGAGATCCTTCGTAGAATCCTTTAAAAAAGTCTAGGGACTGTCTAAGTGTGGCTAAATTCGTCTTAAAAGATCCCCAGCTAGGACAGTCTTCTTTTGGGGATATTCCCTCGATCTCTTCTTCTGTCGGAATTTCGATTTCACAATCCCTTGATGCTAGAATACCCTTAGAAGTGTCGTCTTCGAAATAAAATTCAGAAAAATCCTCATTTGTAAATATTCTTGAATTTTGGTTGTAAGGTTTTAAGGTTTTGTGGTTTTTAAGGTTCTTTGACAGCGCAAAGCTACCTTATAACCTTATAACCTCATAACCTTCTCTTCTACGACAGTAGCGGCATCGTGATGACGAAGGTCGTGCCCTGACCGAGGTCGCTCTCTGCCTTGATGTCACCGCCGTGATCCTTGACTATCTTCATCACATACGAAAGTCCGAGACCGAAGCCCTTGACATTGTGAAGGTTGCCTGTCGGCACACGGTAGAACTTCTCGAAGATTTTCTTCAGATCATCGTGCTTTATGCCAATGCCATTGTCCTTGATGCGTATCTCGAGTTTGTTGTTGTGAATGTTGCGCGTCGATATCTGAAGTTCGAGCGGCACATTCTCCCGAGCATATTTATAGGCATTGTCGAGCAGGTTGAAGATGACGTTGGTGAAGTGCATCTCATCTATCATGCAGATGTCATCTTCTGCTTCGAGCGATGTCTCTATCTTGCCTCCTGCCTTTTCAACCTTAAGAGTGAAGGTATTCACTACATTGGTGACCAATTCGTTGACAGGAATATCCGAGAGTTTGAGATTGGTCTTCTGACGGTCAAACATCGACATCTGGAGCACTTTCTCCACCTGAAAGCGCAAGCGCTTGGTCTCGTCGGCTATGACACCACTGACGTGGTTGAGCAATGCAGGCGACTTGTTGACCGATGGGTCGGTGAGCATCTGCGAAGCCAAGGAGATGGTACTGATTGGCGTCTTGAACTCGTGGGTCATGTTGTTGATGAAGTCGTTTTTCATCTCGCTGAGTTTCTTCTGTCGGAACACCACTATGATGACGAACAGGAAGAGGACGAGCATGATGATCGAGAAGGCAAACGACGGCACCATGAAGGTCAAGCCACTGTTGAAGAGGAACTTGTTGCGCTCTGGGAAATAGATCTCGATGTAGCTGACTCGCGACGTGACATTGTTGTTGAACAACGGTTGCAGAAAGATTCCCGCCTTCTCGGCTTTCTGTGTCGAGAAATTTGGAGTGTCATAGACTATCGAGCCGTCCTTGTCGATGATGCAGAAGTCGTAGTCGAGGAAGATGCCCATGCTCTCAAGCTCATTGTCGAGCGTGATGAGCAGCTTGTTGATGTCCAATCGCTCCAGTATAGGCTTGTCGTTGGTCTGCGACAGGATGCGGAAAACCACATCATCGAGCAGGTTCTTCTGATAGATATATTGCTCCATCAGCATATCGTGCAGCGCCTTCTGGCTGTTCTGTATCGAGCCCTTGCCATGTCGCGACGACAGGTTGAAAGGCGTGATCCGTGCCGTGTCGGGCATCGTACCCTTGAACTCGAACGCCGAAGCCGAGCCATCAGGTCCCTTTACTATGACCTTGTCGTTAGGCACATTGGCAGGCACTCCGTACTCACCATCATGGGAAAGCGATTCGAGAAGCTGTCGCTGGGTCTCGTTGTAGTTTTCCTCAAGATAGGAAGCTGTCTCGGCTCGCTCAAGCTCACGCGCCACTCGCCACAGACCGCGCTTCACGGTATCGTCAAACTGCTCGCGTCGAGTACTGACTATCTCCTCAAGATATGAGAACTGAATAGCCAGCAGTCCGATGAAAGCGGACAAAAGCACAATCGCTATGAACCAGATCGTAGTTTTCTTCATACTCAAATTTAACTTTACGATGCAAAATTAACTAAAAACATTTAATCACAAAAATTATAGGCGGAAAAATGTTAATTGATTAAGTAAAATTAACAAGAAACCGTTAATTTAGGCTATAGTAAAACAATTTTTGTGGTAAATTCTTAAATTATTTGCTATTTTCGATGCGATGATGTATCTTTGCGCGTACATTTTAAAAGAATGAAGAAATATCTACGCATAATACTACCGGCTATCGCTGCCCTTGTCTCACTCTCTGCCAATGCGCAGGACAAGTTGAGGACACAGGGACAGAACGACAATGCCCAGCAGAGCCAGCAACAGAACCAGCAGCAGGGTGCGCAAGAAGATGACCCTTGTCACCCACCTAAGGACGACCGTTACTGTTTCCGCCTCGACCCTCTCACAGGCAATATCTACTATGCTGTGCCCGACACCAGCTACATAGGACTCTGTAACCGCAATGTTATGGAGAGCAAGGCATTGTCGGTGGTCTATACGTCCAACCTGTATTCGCCACACCTCATCAATCAGTACTTTTCGCGCAAGGATGAGTCCGACTTCATCTTTGCCAATGCCTATAGCCTCTTTGCTGAAGGTCCTGCCGATCAGCTCTATTACAACACCAAGATTCCGTTTACCGTGGCATCTTATACCCATTCGGGTGCGACGCTTCAGGCCAATGACCGCCTGCTGCTCGACTTTGCGGGCAACATCAAGCCCAATATCGGTATTGGCACAAAGCTCGACTATGTTTATGCCCGAGGCGAATATGTCAATTCGGCGGCAAAACCGTTGAAGTGGCTCACCTACCTCTATTATCAAGGCACGCAGTACAAGGCCTATGCTTCGCTCAATGTCAGCAAATACGGCAATCAGGAATGGGGCGGCATCACCGACCGCGAGTATGTGCTTCATCCCGACAACTACAACGACAACTTCACCACTCCTGCCACCATGCCAACCAAGCTGACTGACACTTGGAACGACACCGACTATCGCAACATCCACTTCACCCATTCCTTCGATTTGGGTATGTGGGAAGAGCGTCAGGAGGAAGGTGACACCGCCGTATGGGATGAGTTCATTCCTGTGGCTACCATCTTCCACAGCATCGACTTCCAGACCTACGACCACTCGTTCCGCATGAATTCAGGAGCTGACCAGACCGAGAATCACGACTTCTTCAAGGAACATTATTACAACCTTGAGGCAACCAACGACTCGACCTCCTATCAGAACTTCTCGACCTATGCAGGTCTGCGACTCAACGAGGGATTCAACAAGTATTCACAGTTCGGCATCTCGGCTTTCATCGGCTACGAGCGCCAGACCTATACCATGCTGGTCGATTCGCTCGACCTCGACTTCATCCAGCGCAAGCACGTATCGAACAACTTTTGGGTGGGTGGCCAGTTGAGCCGCCACCTCTCGTCGGCTCTCACCTTCGACATTACTGCCAGGACTGCTCTTTCGGGCGACAAGGTAGGTGATATCGATATAAATGGTGAAATCCAGACAGTGATCCCATTCGGCCGACGCGACCCTGAGACAGGACTCCGTCGCGACAGTCTCACTCTTCAGGCTCGAGGTTTCATGCGCAATAGCCGTCCGAGCTACATGCTCGACCACTATTTCAGCAACCACTTCAAGTGGAGCAACGACTTCGACCGAATCCAGAAGATTCATATCGACGGATTGGTGAACTATTCACGCACCAACACTTCAATCCGTGCCGGCATCGAATACATCAACAACTACATATATTTCACCAGCGATGATTTCCTGCCAAAGCAATATGACAAGCAGATATCGGTGTTCAGTCTTGAGGCTCGGCAAGGCCTCACCGCAGGTCTTCTCACATGGAACAATGCCATCCTGGTGCAGACTTCGACCGACGATGATGTGCTGACATTGCCAAAATTCAGCATAGAGACCGACCTTTCCATTCGTTTCAAGGTGGCAAAGACATTGTCGGCGCAGCTCGGTGTCACTGGCTATTACAATGCCAAGTACTACGCTCCTACCTACCAGCCTGCCACCCAGCAGTTTGCCATGCAGAAGGAGATCAAGTGCGGTGGTTACCCTAATCTCAATGGCTACCTCAACTGCAACCTCAAGCGCATCAAGTTCTTCATCATGATGAGCAACCTCTTGGGCAGTGGCGTGACCACAGACACCTTCATCATGCCCGACTACCCTATCATGCCTCGCCGCTTCGAATGGGGCATTACGCTTGATCTGCAGAATTAATCTACTCATGTGTGTCCATTTTTTGACTGTAATTATTGTAATTGCATTGGCATATTTGCCCAAAGACAATCCCAAAGCTGCACGACGAATGAGCAGATTGACACACAACTGCGAACCTTTATTAATGAAACTCTATAAGGGGAGGAAGGTATTATTCTGAAACTTATAAAAAAATTTGAATAAAACTGATAATACTAATTTACAAACTTTTAGAATCTCCTAAATAAGTATTATCGAATGTGAAAAACCTTCAGTCAATCTGCAACATTCGGATAATGTAGATGTAAGGCAATTATGGTGTGAATACGTGAAAATATGAAGGTGTCAAGATGATCTTTGACGCTACACAGACAGACAATACAGAAGACCTTGAACTTCTATCAAGCGCAGAGACCTAACATCTTAACACCAACGTACCAAACCATCCCCCATGAATCGCCTAAGTGTCCCTTAGTGCGCATAAGAGAAATGAAGGGATTTTGTAGGGAAAGATTGGGTGGACAAAAACCTACTTTATGACGCATTAAATCAGCATCAGAGTCAATTCTTACTCGTTGTCGAGATTCTCTTCTTCGAGCGTAAACTGGCTTGAGCCGTCGAAGCAATGGGTGCAAACCTGGCACTTTGGAAGTCCGATGGCATTGATGAGAGTCTCCATCTTGGTGAACTTGAGCGAAGTCAGACCGAAGCGATCCCTGATGTGCTCGACCATCTTATTGTATTCAGGTGAGTCGGTAGTGGCATAAGCCTTGAGACGCTCTGGATCCTGGGCTGCTTCTGGTCCTTCGAACTCGGCAATGAGTCGGCGAGTGAGGAGCTCCATGTCGCTCTTTGAAGATGTGAAGTTGACGAAGCGGCAGCCGTAGATCAGCGGAGGACAGGCGATGCGCATGTGTACCTCCTTTGCTCCTGCCTCATAGAGGCAATAGGTATTGTCGCGAAGCTGGGTGCCACGCACTATCGAATCGTCACAGAACAGCACTTTCTTGTCTTTCAGGATAGCCTTGTTCTGGATGAGCTTCATCTTTGCCACAAGCTCACGCATCTCCTGATTGGCTGGGGTGAAGCTGCGAGGCCATGTAGGCGTATATTTGGAGATGGCACGCTGATATGGCACGCCATGACCTGCTGCATATCCGATTGCCATGCCCACACCCGAATCAGGGATGCCACATGAACAATCGACCACTGCATCGTCTTCCTTGCCCATCACATATCCGCACTGATTGCGCACCTCCTCGGTGTTGCGGCCTTCGTAGTCGCTTGTTGGGAAGCCGTAATAGACCCAGAGGAAAGCACAGACCTGACAGCGCTTGTTAGGCTTGCGCAACTGCTCAATGCCATCGGCTGTGATCTTCACGATCTCGCCAGGACCAAGGAACGAATCAATATCGTAGCCGAGGTTAGGGAAAGATGTGGTCTCGCTCGTCACGGCATAAGCGCCTTCTTTCTTACCTATTACTATAGGAGTGCGCCCCCAAGAGTCGCGTGCGGCAATGATGCCATGCTCGGTGAGGATGAGCATCGTGCATGAGCCCTTCACTTCGCGGAACACGTTCTCGATGCCATCGACAAAGTCCTTGCCCTTGACGATCAGGCAACCGACTACCTCGGTAGGATTGATGCGTCCTGAAGTAAACTCGGTGAGATGCATGCCCGAATCGAGCAACTTCTGCGCAATCTCCTGAAGATTGACAATCTTGGCTACTGTACAGATGGCGAAACGGCCGAGATGAGAATTGAACAACTGTGGCTGCGCATCGGTATCGCTGATGATTCCGATACCCGAATTGCCTGAAAATTCTGGAAGCTCTGATTCGAACTTCGTGCGGAAATATGAACTCTCAAGTGAATGAATCTTACGAACGAAACGCTCTTTCTCAGAGTCATATACGCACATACCACCACGGCGAGTGCCAAGATGAGAGTTGTAGTCAGTGCCATAGAAAACCTCTGCGACACATGATGTCTTGCTAACTGAGCCGAAAAAACCAGCCATATATTTCTGTGATGAATAAAGATTATACCTTAAATAAGACGCGCAAATTTACTTTTTTTTTGGAAATCCTGCAAGATTTGCATGAATTTTCTTAACAAAAAAATACAAATTCTCTCGCCAATATCTATACTTCGACAAGTTATTATTTCTTTTTCAACTGCCGAAACTTATTCTATTGCTCCCAATTCCTCGACTGTGGCAATGATTGAATCGATGTTTGGGAAGAAGCGCTCGTGTGCCATCTGCAGTATCTTTGGACGTGCCTTGATGGTCGAAGGAGCAGTGAATCCTATCGAGAACACGCCGCGGATCATATAAAGATGTGCCATCATCATCTTGTAGCGCAGCACCTCTGCCTCATCTTCCACGCCGAAGTAAAGACGGATGAAGGTCTCGGCAAAGCGCTGGAGGTTAGACAATGACATACCTGTCAACTTCTTGGCATAATCATCATTGGAGAGGAAAAGCATGCACGCCAACGAAATGATGTCGTAGATAGGGCGGCCGACACATACCATTGCCATGTCGATCCACATCATCTCATCGCCCTGGAGCATGAGGTTCTTTGGGTGAGCATCGCCATGAACGAGGCAGTCGCCCTGTGGCATCGCATCTACTACACGCTGCAGCATTGCCATTTCCTCTTCGGTGTAGAATGGCTTGGCTTTCTCGATGCAGTCAATGTAGAAGTCGATGGCACTTGGGAAAATCGGATTGTCGGTGTGAATGCTGTTGATGGTGCGCAATGCCTTGATGTAAGCATTCACCAGACTCTCACACTGGCTTGGGTCAGCCTCAAGCATCTCGCCCAATGTGGTGCTCTTGATGGTCTCATAGACCACGCCCTTGCGTCCCTCACCACAATCGACAGTGTCGAACGAGATTGCCGTAGGAACGCCGAGCACAAATGCTGCCTGCGACTTCTCTTTCTCTTCGATCATCTCTGCGTCGGTGGCAGGGTTGTAATTGACTTTCACTATCTCTTCGGGCGTTACACGATATACGGCACCTGTACCGCCTGCACCGAGCAACTTACACTGGCTGAGGTCTATCTTGCGCAGTTTCTTCTCAATGTTGATGATTTTCGCAAAACCAGTCATTTCGAAGATGTTATAGACTTTCAAATCGGTATTGATGATGCGCAGAGTCTTGTCCATCTTCGCGAGTTTCAGAACAACACGCAAACCGCTTGATGCGATATAGTCAAGGTCGTCGGCATCGAGTGTCAACGACGTATGTGGGGTTGCTGCAATCTGATTCAACAAGTCTTTCTCGACCTCAAGATAATTGGTCGTATCTATACGTTTTCCTAATTTGATTATGAGATTATCCATAAATAAGTTTTTTGGCAGTAGAAAAATAACTAAAAATCTCTGAACCGCAGTTCAGAGATTTCACTATTACTTAATGATCTGTTCAAGATTCTTGGTATATTTCTGCACCTGCTCGTCATCAACCTCATAGTCGAACAACGAACCTGAAAGGTACTGGTCGTAAGCCGCCATGTCGATGAGTCCGTGGCCAGAGAGGTTGAAGAGTATAACCTTCTCCTCTCCTGTCTCGATGCACTTCTTTGCCTCGCGTATTGTGGCTGCAATGGCGTGGCAAGACTCTGGAGCAGGGATGATGCCTTCGCTCTTCGAGAAGAGCAGACCTGCCTCGAAGGTCTCTGTCTGTGGAATATCCATACCTTCCATATAGCCATCCTTGAGCAACTGCGAAACTATGACACCTGCGCCATGGTAACGGAGACCACCTGCATGGATGTTGGCTGGCATGAAGTCGTGACCAAGGGTGTACATTGGGAGAAGTGGAGTGAGACCAGAGAGATCACCGAAGTCATATTGGAACACACCGCGAGTGAGTTTTGGGCAGCTTGATGGCTCTGCTGCGATGAAACGAGTCTTCTTGCCATCGAGGATGTTGTGGCGCATGAATGGGAAAGCGCATCCACCGAAATTTGAACCACCACCAAAGCAAGCGATCACAATGTCTGGATATTCGCCAGCCATTGCCATCTGCTTCTCAGCCTCAAGTCCGATCACTGTCTGATGAAGAGCAACGTGATTGAGCACCGAACCAAGCACATACTTGCAGTTAGGTGTGGTCATTGCCAATTCCACTGCCTCTGAGATTGCCGTGCCGAGTGAACCCTGATTGTTTGGATCCTTGGTGAGGACGTCCTTGCCGGCACGTGTTGACATCGAAGGAGAAGGTGTGACCTGTGCGCCATAAGCCTGCATGATAGAGCGACGGTAAGGCTTCTGGTTGTAGCTAATCTTGACCTGATAGACAGCTGCCTCAAGTCCGAACACCTTTGCCGCATAAGACAATGCAGCACCCCACTGGCCTGCACCAGTCTCGGTTGTTACATTGGTTATGCCTTCCTGCTTGCAGTAGTAAGCCTGGGCGAGAGCTGAATTGAGCTTATGAGAACCTACTGGGCTCACTGACTCATTTTTAAAATAGATATGAGCAGGAGTGCCAAGTGCCTTTTCAAGTCCGTAAGCGCGGACCAAAGGTGTCGAACGATAGTACTTATACATGTCGCGAACTTCTTCAGGAATGTCGATCCATGCATGTTCGGTGTCCATCTCCTGATCACAGCAGGCTTTTGCAAAGATTGGATACATATCCTCGGCCTTCATTGGCTGCTTGGTAGCAGGATTGAGCGGAGGAAGTGGCTTGTTAGGCATGTCTGCCTGAATATTATACCATTGTGTAGGTATCTCGTCCTCTGGGAGGATGAAGCGTTTCTGTTTTGTGCTCATACTTTTTTAGGCTTTTAGGCTTTTAGGTTTTGAGGTTTTAAGGTTTTGAGGTTCTTTGTCAGCGCGGAGCTACCTAAAAACCTTATAACCTTACAACCTTATTACCTTAGTTACTTACTCTTTGTTTGTTTCCACCAACTGAAAAATTGATGGATTTTAAGCGAAAATCTGAGATTTTTTCTATTTTTTCTCCAAATTTTCGGCACAAAGATAATGAATATTTCTTATTCTGCAAGCATTTTTGCAAAAACTTTCGATTTTTCTTGCATTATTTCATCCGTCTTTAGTTTCATAGCCTTTACGGCTGAAACTCATAGAAAGGAAACACCTCGTTGCCCTGGGTGTCGTAGATATGTCCTTCGACAAGCTTGTCGCCATGATGCTTCTCGACTCGGCGCAGTATTCCTGAAGGATAATACTGACGGAACTCACGGTCGGCTACCATCACATTGTCGAAAGTAATGGTCGAGACACTCTTCGGCTTGCCATCTGGATAGAAGGTCTTCTCTACAAGGTTATGTCCATTGACCGAGCGAAAGATCCATACACTGTCGGTAGGCTGTGGCGCATCGGCATAGAAATACTGCTGCACGCCCCACGAAATGGGGTTCTCGGGCATGTAAGACATGTAGTTCTCGACCGAAAGGCGACGACCACGGTTGTCGAAGGATGTGATCTTGATGCTGTCGCCTTCGAGTCTGATTACTCCTCTCCTGACGGCATTCTTGCGCGTGACGATATTGCCTTCTGCATTGTAGAAGACCGAATCGCCATCCTGACAAGGCAGAGAGAATGCCAGTTCGCCTTCTGCATCATAGGTCTTGAGCGTCACTGTCTTGCCGTTCTCGATGCGCTGGTCGCGTATCAGCTGTCCGCCAGGAAGCCAGCTTTTAATCGTATTGACATGCTTCCTATCGACAGTCCTCTCCAAGAGCGACATAGTCTTTTGCTGTCCGTTGGAATAATATATAGTGGTCTTGGTGGTCTTGTTGATGTTGTCCTTGATGATATGCTGCTCCACACGGCTCGAATCGTCATACTTGATTACCTCGTCAATGCCTCGCACAAGGTCGATATTCTCGAAAATGGAAATTGCTCCCTCGGCATTGAACATGAATTGCGTGCCCCACTTGACCTGCACGCTGTCGGTGAGCACCTTGTAGGTCTCGACACTCACAGGGATTTCGGTGATGGCATTGAACTGATGCACCTTGATGCTGTCGCCATCCTTGAGCACCTTTATCGCAAAAAACGCATCTTCATAATCGCACACCATGCCCCTGCCATCGACATAATATGAGTCGATGACCTTCGGCTTCTTGTCGGGAGCGGCCAGGGCTGGAAAGACGCAGGCACTCATCAACAGAACTCTTAACAATGTTTTCATTTCATCAATATTACAAAAAATAGATATTGCAAATATATGACTTATTTTCGAAAACTTGTCATTTGAAACATTAATTAAGATGAAAGTCTTTGTTTTCCCCTCCATTTTATTTATCTTTGCAATCTAAAGTACTATTTTATTCAGATATGATTACAATCACAACCAATGCGTCGATGCTTGGCAAGAACACGTTCGGCATCGATGTCAAGGCAGCGGTATTTGGCGAGTACAATACGGTCGAAGGGCTGAGAATGATACTCACCAACGAACTGATTAAGGGCAGGAAACATCAGATATGGAACATCGGGCAAGGCAGTAACATCCTTTTCTCGGGCAACTACGACGGCATCATACTCCATGGCAAGATCAAGGGGATTGACATCATCGACGAGACAGATACCGAGGTGACTGTGAGAGTGGGTGCTGGCGAGATATGGGACGATGTGGTGGCATGGGCTGTGGGTCACGGCTTCTATGGAGCAGAGAACCTTTCTGCCATCCCTGGCGAGACTGGTGCTGCAGCGGTGCAGAACATCGGAGCATACGGTGCTGAATTCGGCAACCTCGTGAAGCATGTAGAAGTGCTCAACACCGAAACGCTCGAGACAGAAACCATCGCACAGAGCGACTGCCAATACGGCTACCGAGACAGCCTATTCAAGCATCAGCCTGCAAAGCAGCTATATGTAGTGACTGCCGTGGTGATCAGGCTCTCGAAAGCCGTAAGCTTCAACCTCGAATACGGCAATGTGAAGGCCGCGCTCGACGGCAAGGAGATCACGCTTGCCAATGTGCGCGATGCCATCGTGGATATTCGCGCCTGCAAACTGCCCGACTGGACAAAGACTGGCAATGCCGGTTCGTTCTTCAAGAACCCTGTGATAAGCAAAGAACAGTTTGAGGGCATCAAGGCCAACTACCCCAATATCCCATCGTACAAGGTGGCTGGCGAAGACAACAAGGTGAAGGTGCCGGCAGGATGGCTCATCGAAAACAGCGGCTTGAAAGGCTTCCGACATGGAGGCGCACAGGTCTATGAGAAACAATGCCTCGTGCTGGTCAATGCCGACAATGCTTCGCCAAGCGACATCGTAGAACTATCGGACATCGTAATCAGAACAGTAAAAGAGAAATTCGACATCGAGATTTCTCCTGAAGTCAACATCTTATGAAAGTAACATTTTTAGGCACGGGCACGAGCTGCGGTGTGCCAATGCCAACATGCCAATGCCCTGTGTGCAAATCGGCTGATCCACGCGACAACCGACTGCGTGCCAGCATACTCATAGAGACCGACGATGACAAGAACATCCTCATCGACTGCGGTCCCGACTTCCGCCAGCAGGCTTTGCGAGCCGACATCAAGAAGCTCGATGCCCTTCTCATCACACATATCCATTTCGACCATTGCGCCGGACTCGACGACCTTAGAGCCTACAGTTTCCGCAACTCGCTCGACACATATGCAGAAGACAGCGTTGCCGAGACTTTCATCAAGCACTACGACTACATCTTCGTACATCGCTATCCGGGCGTTCCTTCGGTCGATCTGCATCGCATCTCTCCTGCCGACGTAATCAAGGTCGGTGACAATGAGATTGTGCCTATCAGAGTCTTTCACGGCAAGCTCCCGATCCTTGGCTATCGCATAGGCCCTCTCGCCTACATCACCGACTGCACAGGAATAGCCGACGATGACTGGAAAAAACTGGAAGGCATTGATACATTGATTCTTGACGCGCTGCGCTGGAATCCCCATCCTACTCACTGGACAGTGGATCAGGCAATGGAGGCAGTGTGCCGCATCAAGCCTCGCCATACCTACTTCACTCACATGAGCCATGAGATAGGGCTTCACGAGGAGGTCAACCATCGACTCGCCGACGATGTGGAGTTGGCATACGACGGACTAATCATCAACGTCTGAATAAAAATACAGTATTTTTCTAAAAAAATGACTCTAAAAGTTTTAATTTTAAATAAACTTTACTAATTTTGCAAGTCATTTTTAAAAGGTATTAGGTTATGAAAATAGGTTTTGACAATCAAAAATACTTAAAGATCCAATCGGAACATATCAAGGAACGAATCGCGAAGTTTGGCAACAAGCTCTATCTTGAACTCGGAGGCAAGCTCTTCGACGACCATCACGCAAGCCGCGTGCTCCCTGGCTTCATGCCCGACAGCAAGCTCTGCATGCTGCAGCAACTTGCAGACAAGGCAGAGATAGTGATTGTGATCAGTGCCAAGGACATCGAGAAGAACAAGGTGCGTCAAGACCTTGGCATCACCTACGACAAGGACGTTCTGCGCCTGCGCAAGGAGTTCATCAGCCGAGGCTTCCTCGTGAGCAGCGTGGTGATCACCCACTACAATGGCCAGAGCAGTGCCGATGCATACCGCCAGCGTCTGGAGCGTCTCGGCATCAAGGCTTACTATCACTACACCATCGACGGCTATCCAGAGAACGTTGCCCTCATCGACTCTGACGAAGGCTTCGGCAAGAACGACTATGTGGAGACAACTCGTCCGCTCGTCATCGTCACTGCTCCTGGTCCTGGCAGCGGAAAGATGGCTGTGTGTCTGTCGCAGCTCTACAACGAGCATAAGCGCGGCATCACGGCTGGATATGCCAAGTTCGAGACCTTCCCTGTGTGGAACCTCCCGCTCAAGCACCCTGTCAACATCGCCTACGAAGCTGCTACTGCCGACCTCATGGATGTCAACATGATCGACCCATTCCATCTTGAGACCTACGGCAAGACAGCTATCAACTACAACCGCGACATCGAGATCTTCCCTGTGCTCAATGCCTTGTTCGAAGGCATCTATGGCGAGAATCCTTACAAGTCGCCAACCGATATGGGTGTCAATATGGTGGGCTTCTGCATCAGCGATGACAATGTGTGCTGCGAGGCTTCGCGTCAGGAGATCATCCGCCGCTACTATACTGCCCTCGGACAGATGGCTGAAGGAAAGTGCAACGACAATGAGGTCAACAAGATCCGACTCCTGTTCCGTCAGGCAAAGATCACTCCTGACTACCGCAAGACCGTGGTTGCAGCTCACAACCGCAAGGCAGAGGTGATTGCAAAGGGCGAAGTGGAAGAAGAGTTTGCTGCAGCTGCGGCTATTGAACTCGAAGATGGCACTATCATTACTGCCGAAGCTGGCGAACTGCTCGGTTCGAGTGCTGCCCTCATTCTCAATGCAGTCAAGTATCTAGCTGGCATCGACCATAGCATCAAGCTCATCCCGCAGAGTCTCATCGAGCCAATTCAGAACACCAAGATCACTTATCTTGGCGGACGCAATCCTCGTCTGCATACC
>SFEH01000198.1 GCA_004557315.1 Bacteroidales bacterium | reverse complement strand
TACGAAGAACTTTGGCTGCTTTGCTTTGATAAGTTCTATATATTTCAGGAACAACTGTCCTCTTCCATCATCTAGACCTTTCTGCTTTCCTCCGACACTCCATGATTGGCAAGGAGGTCCTCCGATGAATCCGTCACAGTCAGGAATCAAATTAGAGTCAATCTTGCAGACGTCCCCAAGCACAAACTCTGTGTTTGGATGATTACGAATGTATGTTGCACGACAATGTGGTTCGAACTCATTAGCCCAAACTACATTGAATCCTGCCTGCTCAAAGCCAAGGTCAAGACCTCCGCATCCTGCAAAGAATGATACTACATTCATTTTATATTTCTTTGATTCCTATATTCTTCAAATAGTTGTAAATGCCATCATACCACTCTGGCTTGCGTGTCTCATCTGGCGGTACACCATGATCGCCATCGGGAACTACGATTACCATGCCTTGTCGTGCTCGGGTGAGGAGGACTCGATAGGCGTTGATTTGGTACTCTTGGTTTATTGGCTTATTGATGTTCTGCCACTTTGTACCAGAACGCAGTTGGAAGTGCTGCCATGCGGTTTGTTCTTTGTTCAGTCGCAGGTCGGCATCCCACGCCACACACGCCCAGTCGATTTCAAGACCTTGCACCTTGAACTCGGTGAGGGTGTCTTCGAGGGCATTGCTTGAACGGAAGTCCGAATCGTCTTCGAGGAACCAGTGAACAAAGTCGGGTTGGTAGCGGACGTTGATGCTGATGGCCTTCAGTCGTTCTGCCTTACTGCTGGCAAGAAGACCGAAGCGCTCACTGCCTCGGGCATGATTGCGCAACCATTGCTTGGCGGTTTCCAACGAACGTGTAAGTACAATCGGATAGTTGCCAAGTTCGTTCAACGTAGCGGCTGCATCCTCCTGCTTCAACGCAAGAAGTTGGTTGACGAAGATGCTAACCTTCTCTGAACGGAAGGAGCGCATCGACATCTTCAGGTGAAGGTCTTCGCGAGGATTCAGTTGCTGCTTTACGAGCGCCAACTCTTCCTTGCTGACATCGCCAGAGTCAATGAGGTATTCGGACATATAAACATCCCAATCCTGATAGCGGCGGTGGATGGATTCAATCCATTCCGTCAATCCGGCTTCGCCCTTATTGATGGCTTGTCCGTTGCCCACAAGGCATACGACAACGCCCCAATCCGTCTGACGATCCATACAACTGATGAGGTATTCGGGTTCGCTATAAGGGAAGTCATTGATGCCCTTCTTCTCACGCATGAATCGTTTGAGTTCGTCGCCCGTCCATGCTCGCTGAGCTTCGTCGAAGATGGCAACATGCTCAGCAGGGATGTAAGCCTTATCGGTGTGGCTCTGAAAGTAGCCTTCGATAGGCTTTATCTCGTTTCCTACAACCTCGGTGCCTTCAAGATAAAGGTCGCGGTAATGGTGAATCATCTGGATGAAAGCCTTGACCTTGCTCTTGGCTTCCTCCTTGGTGCATGGCTTACGACCTTCTTGCTTTGCCTTGACCTTTTCGCGACGAACGTAGTCACGGGTCAATGCCTCTTGCAATACCTCAACGAGAGGAAAGTTGCCAGAAAGATAGACGGCTTTCTCGCCACGATTGAACTGATCAATGGCTGTATTCAATCCGATGAGCGTCTTGCCAGCACCCGGCACTCCTGTGATAAAACAGATGGCTTTGCGCTGATGCTCCCGGCAATGGTCAATGATTCGACTAAGTTCGGCTGATGCCTTGTCAATGTCGCCACCATGCTTCGTAATGTCCTCAACGGTATTCTCTTCGTAGAGCGCAACAGCTGCCTCGATGATGGTAGGCGTTGGTTCGTAACCGCTCTTTGCCCATCGGTCATCACGTTCGGCAGAATGCTCTGCGGCAGTATGTGGGATATGAGTCAACGGCAGAGAAATTGCCTCGCCGAGACGATTGTTGTTTGTCTGCAATGGCTCGTAAACATCATCCTCGAAATGTCGGAGATTGAACGTGCAGTTCTTGTCCTTCTCAGATGGTGCAACGAGCACAGGAACGATGATGCGCTCCAAACTGCCTTCTTGGAAGTTCTTTAGGTCAAGAGCATAATCCCATACCTGAGTGCGTGCATCGTGGGTGAACTTGCTGCCAGCGGTTTTGTATTCGAGAATGAAGACAATTTCGTCAATAAGGAGAATCACATCAGCACGTCTGCCCATGCGAGGGATGTTGTACTCGAAATACACACTACCTCTCTCTTTGTATGGTGCAAGCACATTACGCAACGACTCAATTTCCTCAACCCAAGAGTTGGAGGTTTCGTCGTTGATGTCGTGCTGCGAAGCAAGCGTAAGCGTACCTACTATCTCATTTGTATTTGTCTTGAGAAAGCCGGTTATGGAATCAGAGTAGTAGTATCTTGTTGCTGACATACTATTTTTTCACGAGTTTATTTATACTCTTAAACTTAAAGTCCATTTCAATCAGCCAACGGAAACAGTCTTCCCATTGACTATCGTCGTTAATATCTGCTTCATTAACGAGATAGAGCCTACTTGCTTTGCTTGCTTGATGCCAAACCAGTTCGGCACCAATAATTTTCTCTATATCTTCTTTCTGGGAAATAATCTCGTTATATAAATCCTTAGC
>SFEH01000055.1 GCA_004557315.1 Bacteroidales bacterium | reverse complement strand
AATGGCGCGCCTTTCTTCTGTGCCGTTGATGTTTGCAGAGCATTAGGCTATGGCAACTCTCGTGATGCTCTTCGCAAACACGTCATGGAGGATGACGTCACAAAACGCGACACCATCGACTCTCTCGGTCGCAAGCAACAGACATCCTTCATCAATGAGAGTGGTTTCAAATGGGTGGAACAAGGCCTGTTTGAGACAAACATCTCGCTGATTGAGACTCACCACGGCACTATGGACAAGTTCCCGCTGTATTGAATGTTTTCATACTTGTCAAAATTAACAGCTATACCGTCGTTTATTGGTTTTCTGGCTTATCTTCTTCTTTCTTTTCGTCCTCCGAGTCATGGAGTATAGGCAGCTGCCAGTGGAACATTACGGCTAGGAGGCGGATGATGATGACTGCCATCGCGCAGCCTATGGTACAGGCTTCGAGAG
Source organism: Bacteroidales bacterium (assembly GCA_004557315.1). Classification (GTDB taxonomy): domain Bacteria; phylum Bacteroidota; class Bacteroidia; order Bacteroidales; family UBA3663; genus Liminaster. The sequence continues at coordinate 13,389 of SFEH01000055.1, read as the reverse complement.
GAAGTCCTTCGGTGATACCCCATGAGAAGAAGATGCCTCCGGCACAGCATGCAAGGGCATAGATGTCGCGGCGGAAGATGAGAGGAACCTCATTGATGAGGATGTCGCGGATCACACCTCCAGCGGCACCTGTGAACATACCCATGATGTTGGCTGTCCACAATGGGAAGCCTGCGTCGAGGGTCTTCTGGATACCTACTACAGTGAAGAGTCCAAGTCCGATGGTATCGAATAGGAAAATAGTGTTTGATACGCGGTTGATCTGCTTGTGAAGGAACACAAAGAGAAGCAAGGCAAAGCCGTTGATGGCGAAATAGATGGGTTGAGTCATCCAGAATGGACTCTGGCCAAGCATGACGTCGCGCAAGGTTCCTCCACCCACAGCCGTAGCCATGCCGACGATGAATGCTCCAAACCAGTCGAACTTCTTTGCCGATGCCAGACGGATACCGCTGACTGCAAAGGCGAAGGTGCCAAGATAGTCGATAATATCGACGAATGTGATTGTCATAGTTGCTTTATTATGTGGAAGTTAAAGAAGATAAAGGAGTTTAAAAGATAAAGACAATAGTCATATTGCTGTTGATAATCTAGCTAACAGAAACCTGAATAAAAACACATTTGTCTTTATCTCCTTTATCTTCTTTAACTTCTTTATCTTCCTAAAGAGTATTATTCAAGAAATTAACCAGCTCTACGCATGCCTTGCTGCGGTGACTTAAGGAATTCTTGAATTCAAGAGGCATGTCGGCAAAGGTGACGTCATAGCCTTCGGGACAGAAAATTGGGTCATAGCCAAAGCCTCGATTGCCAGAACGCTCTGTTGTGATGTGTCCAGGACATATACCTTCAAAGATGTGTTCAGTGCCATCGAGCAGAAGACAGATGACTGTGCGGAACTGTGCCTTGCGGTTGGTCTCTCCTTCAAGGTTGCGCAAAAGCTTGGTATTATTGGCCTCGTGGTCATGGCCTGCTTCGGTAGCATAGCGTGCCGAACGCACACCAGGTTCCATGCCCAACGCTTCGACTTCGAGTCCACTGTCGTCGGCAAAGCAGTCATAGCCATAATGTTCCTTAACGTAATAAGCCTTCTGGCGGGCATTGCCCACAAAGGTGTCGGCAGTCTCTGGAATGTCGTCGTGGCATCCAATGTTGGCAAGCGAGACGATTTCATATTTGTTGGCAAGTTCACCGCCGATGCTCTCGAGCAGTGCCTTCACCTCCTCTATCTTGTGACGATTGTTGGTCGCAAATACTAATGTATGTTTCATTGTTTTATTATTGGGGGTTAGCTCCCGTTAATCAAAGTTTTTCATCGTGCGAAGATAGAGAAATTATATTTGATTGACAAATATATTCCGATTTTTCGCTATTTTAACCGATAATATTTGCAAGAGTCGCCAAAAGAACATATCTTCGCATAAACAAAATGACAAAATTATGAACGATTGGAAAGACCTGCTGGCTGGGAAATTTGTCGAAGAACTGAAGACCGTGGAGCAGGAAAACACTGATAATGGCGATACACAGGAAGCATCGGCGACGAAGCAGAAGAGTGCATTGCGCATCGAATACGACAAGAAAGGACGCAAGGGAAAGCCTGTTACCCTTGTGACACTGTTCTATGGTGAAGAAGAGGAACTGAAAAGACTCACCAAGCTCCTGCAGAAGAAGCTCGGCACAGGGGGATCGCATTGCTTCAACAGCGATGAGCCTTTCGATGGTCAGATATTGCTTCAAGGAGACTGCCGACAGAAAGCCGACGAGATTTTGAAAAAAGAGGGATATAAGACCAAAGTCATATAATTTTGGGAGTTAAAGAAGATAAAGAAGTTAAAGGAGATAAAGACAAATGTGTTAGTCTTTTGTTAATATTATCCTTACTCTTCAAATATAGATTTACGAAAGTTCAACTATTGTCTTTATCTCCTTTAACTTCTTTATCTCCTTTATCTTCCACACAAATAAATTATGCTTAGCATCTACAGAGCTTCGGCTGGCGCGGGCAAGACCCATCTGCTGACCGGCGAATACATCAAACTGCTGTTCAGGAAAGACCTGCTGCCTGAGAGCGCAGATCATGAGACGCAGTTCAACGAGATTCTCGCAGTGACGTTTACCAACAAATCGACTGCCGAGATGAAAGCTCGTATTGTCAAGGAACTGAACGTGCTGAGCGAGGATCCTGTTCATTCGGACTACTACGACGAGGTGCGCATCGACGGTATGGGCGGGACTTTGAGCGATGTGCAGATACGCAGCAAGGCGAAGGCTTTCCTGACCGATATTCTCAACAACTACAGTGACTTTGCTATCAGCACTATCGACAGTTTTTTCCAAAAAATAATTCGCAGTTTCGCGCGTGAGCTGAACCTGCAATACAACTACGAGGTGGAGCTCAACTCCAACCGCATACTCGACGCAGCCATATCCAACTTCCTCGACAAGCTCGACCGCAACAGTCAGGAGACCCTCTTCACTTGGCTGCTGCAATTCTCGCAAAAGAAGATCGAGGATGGTGCAGGATGGCGACTCGAGAACGACCTCAAGCAAATGGCAAAGTCGGTACTGACATCGGAAGACTACCGCGCAAGAAGCGAATCGATCAAGCGCATCACGACCGACAAGAACTGGCTGAAGGAATACGTTGCGCGACTCGACCAGATAGTCTATTCGACCAAAGCACGCATCAAGGCATTAGGCGAGAAAGGACGCGAAGCCATCGCCAATGGAGGATTGACAGTCAACGACTTCAAGGGCGGCGCACGCGGCAAGATGAGGATATTCGAGTCGTGGTGCAAGGGCGAGATGAAGGAACCCGACGATACCATCGGGCAATGGGCAGAGACCGACGAGGCATGGTACACCAAGACCAGCAAGATAAGACTCGATGCAGACAATGCACAGACGGTGAAGGAACTGCTGTCGGAAGCCATCGACATGAGAGACAGCGGATGGTTTGTCAACTACAACACGGCAATGACCATACGCGACAACATCTACCAGCTCGGAATCCTTGCCGACATCGACAAGGAGGTCAATGAATACTGCAATGCTGAGGGCACGCTCCTGCTTTCGAGCACCACCGAGATGCTCAACAAGCTGATAGGCGAAGACGAAGCTCCATTCATCTATGAGAAGACAGGAACAAGGATACACAACTTCATGATCGACGAGTTTCAGGACACATCGCAGATGCAATGGAACAACTTCCGTCCGCTCATTGAGAACTCGCTTGCCGACGGACGTCAGAACCTCATAGTGGGCGACGTGAAGCAGAGCATCTACAGATGGAGAGGAAGCGACTGGGGATTGCTACATTCTGGGCTTAAACGCTTTGCCGTGGGACAGTCGCGCGAGGACACCGATACGCTGACTACCAACTACCGTTCGCAAAGGGAGATAATAACATTCAATAATGCGTTTTTCAAGTTCATATCGAGCACGTTGAGTTCACACTATGGCGACCCGAATATCGACACCATATACAGAGACGTGTATCAGGAGATACCCAAGAAAAAGAAAGATGGTGATGCTCCGGGTCTGGTGAACATAAGGTTCATTGCACCACAGGACGACGAGAAGTTTGAGGCACTCGCCATGCAACAGCTGCCCCAAGTTGTGATGCAACTCGAGGATTCAGGCTTTGCTGCCAAGGACATTGCCATACTGTGCCGCACCAAAGCACTCTGCAAGCAGGCAGCCGATGCCTTGCTCGCCTACAAGAGCAACCATCCCGACACTGGCAGCTATGTCTTCGACATCATATCGAGCGAAGCTCTGCTCCTCTCCTCTCGTCACATCATACAGACCATCATCAGCATACTGCGATTCATCCAGAAGCCGAGTTCGACAATATTCCGTGCCATTGCATCGTGCCAGTACCTTCAGGAATGTGGCATGAGCCAGCAGGAAGCGGTAAGCGCTACCTTTGGTGGTGACGATGGCATCGACCAGTTCCGCAGCCTTGCCAACCGTCCGCTCTACGACATGACCGAAGGCATCATCAGCCTCCTGCCATCAGCAAGCCGTGACGTGGCATACGTTCAGGCTTTCCGCGACTGTGTTCTGGATTTTGCCAACAGCAAGAAAGCCGACATCAGTGCCTTTCTCGAATGGTGGGATCAGTATGGCGGCGACCTCTGCATCAATACGCCTGAAGGACAGAATGCCATACGCATCATGACCATACACAAGTCGAAGGGACTGGGCATGCCAGCGGTGATACTGCCATGCTGCTACGGAACGACCGACATGACATCGAGAGGTGGCGACATACTGTGGTGCGAACCAAAGACAGAGCCATTCTACGAAGAAGGATTATTCCTTCCTATTAAATGTAGCAAAACATTGAGTAACACTATATTCAGTCAAGATTATCAAGAAGAACGACTGAAGGCGATCATCGACAATCTGAACACCATCTATGTGGCATTCACACGCGCCAAGGAAGCCATGGTGATAATGACACCACTGCCAGGAGACAAGACCAATGCCGACACGCAGGAAGCACTGCTCTATGGCTTTGCCAAGCAGAACCATAAGGAGAAGCTCAAGGAAGCAGGTGGCATCACCGACTGCGTGATAGGCGAATACCGCAGGAAGGACAATTACCTCGCTGACGAGGAAAGCCAGAGCGAGACCATTTCGCAAGGCGACGAAGACAGCGCGCTGCAACGCAAGCTGCCTCGTCTGGCACTCAAGCACGACAAGCTCACAAAGGATGTAGAGGCGATAGAACGAGGCAACTGCATACACGAGGCTCTGTCGGCCATCATCGACCGCAGCGACATTGACCAGCCTATCGAAGACCTATACCGCAACGGACGGCTCGGCGATGAGCTTTTCACATGTGACGAGATGAAAGCCGAGATACACCGACTTATGGACATCGAGGAGATTGGACGATGGTTTGCTCCAGGACAGAAGGTTTTGAACGAAAAGACTATACTCGCAAAGAGCACTACCTATGATGGCAGGGAGCAGAACCTGCATCGCCCCGACCGCATAGTCTATGACGGCAAGACAGCCACTGTGATCGACTACAAGACGGGCGAACACCAGCGCAAGCACTATGCACAGGTTAGGGAATACATGACGCTGTTGAGACAGATGGGATTCAGCAAAGTCGAAGGATACCTATGGTATATTTACCCGCATCAAGTGGTAAAAGTGGAAAATAAAGGTTATAAAAAAGCATAAATATGCGAAAATAGCGTCGAACGAACGAAAAACATCGGATAGCTTGCTCTATTCGGTGTTTTTTTATTATCTTTGCGAAATGAAGTTTCAACTTTAGAATTTTATTAACATAAAAAACAGCAAGCAATGGCAAACGTTCCATTCAAGTATGCTCCTATGTTCCAGTTGGGCAAGGACGAGACCGAATACTATCTGCTGACAAAAGAAGGTGTCTCAGTCAGCGAATTCGAAGGTACACCTATCCTCAAGGTCACTCCAGAGGCTTTGACTAAGATGACTAATGCCGCATTCCGCGACGTCAGCTTCCTCCTGCGCCGTTCGCACAACGAGCAGGTGGCAAAGATCCTCCGCGACCCAGAGGCAAGCGCCAACGACAAGTACGTGGCACTCACCTTCCTCCGCAATGCCGAGATCGCTGCCAAGGGCAAGCTCCCACTCTGTCAGGACACTGGTACTGCTATCGTACACGGTGAGAAGGGCCAGCAGGTATGGACTGGCTTCGAGGATGAAGAGGCAATCGCCGAAGGCGTATATAAGACATACACAGAGGAGAACCTCCGCTACTCACAGAACGCACCTCTCGACATGTACAATGAGGTGAACACCAAGTGCAACCTCCCTGCACAGATCGACATCGAGGCTACACAGGGCATGGAATACCGCTTCCTCATGGTAACCAAGGGCGGTGGTTCAGCCAACAAGACATACCTCTATCAGGAGACCAAGGCACGTATCCAGAACCCTGGCACACTCATCCCATTCCTCGTTGAGAAGATGAAGAGCCTCGGAACTGCCGCTTGTCCTCCTTATCACATCGCTATCGTTATCGGCGGTACTTCTGCAGAGAAGAACCTCCTCACTGTCAAGCTCGCTTCGACACATTACTACGACAGCCTGCCTACTACTGGTGACGAGACTGGCCGTGCCTTCCGCGACATCGCCCTCGAGGAGCAGCTCCTTCAGGAGTGCTACAAGATTGGACTCGGCGCACAGTTCGGCGGCAAGTATATGGCTCATGACGTTCGCGTCATCCGTCTGCCACGCCACGGTGCTTCTTGCCCTATCGGTCTCGGCGTTTCATGCTCTGCTGACCGTAACATCAAGGCAAAGATCAACAAGGACGGTATCTGGATCGAGAAAATGGACGACAAACCATACGAGCTCATCCCAGAAGAGCTGCGCAATGCAGGTGAAGGTGATGCAGTGAAGATTGACCTCAACCAGCCAATGGCTGATGTCTGCAAGATCCTCACCAACTACCCTATCGGCACTCGTCTCTCATTGAACGGCACAATCATCGTGGGTCGCGACATCGCTCACGCAAAGATCAAGGCTCGTCTTGATGCTGGCGAAGGCATGCCACAGTACCTCAAGGATCACCCAATCTACTATGCAGGACCAGCCAAGACTCCAGCAGGCATGGCTTGTGGCTCAATGGGCCCAACTACTGCAGGACGCATGGATCCATACGTTTATGAGTTCCAGGACAATGGCGGTTCGATGATCATGCTCGCCAAGGGTAACCGTTCGATCGACGTTACCAACGCATGTAAGGATCACGGCGGATTCTACCTCGGCTCTATCGGCGGACCTGCTGCTATCCTCGCACAGAACAACATCAAGAACATCGAATGCGTCGAGTACCCAGAACTCGGTATGGAGGCAATCTGGAAGATCGAGGTTGAGAACTTCCCAGCATTCATCCTCGTTGACGACAAGGGCAATGACTTCTTCAAGCAGCTGAAGCCAAACCCTGGATGCACAATCATAAAGTGATAAATTGATTACTGATTGCTGATTGATTGCTGACAGTTGCTCACTGAAAACTTATTTTTGGTCAAAAGTGGTCATTGACAGTCAGTCATTCAGCAATCAGTAACCAATCATCAATAATCAAAAACAATATGCAAATAGAATTAGGCAAGTTTGTAGGAATACAATATCACCTCACAGGATTTGAGGCACCAGAGAACCCAGAGACAGAACCAGAGATCGAAGAGATTGAGAAGACCTCGCCAGAGCGTCCATTCACCTTCATCTTTGGCGTTGGCCAGCTGCTCCAGGACTTTGAAAAGAACATTGCAGGCAAGGAAGTGGGATATAAGTTCGACTTCTATCTCTCACCTGCACAGGCATACGGCGAGGTTGACCCAGAGAAGGTCATTGCTCTCCCAAAGAAGTTCTTCTGCGACGAGAAAGGCAAGTTCCTCAGTCAGTTTGTGATGGAGGGTGGTGAAGTGCCTCTCCAGAACCAGAACGGCGACATCATTCAGGCTACTGTCGAGAAGATCACCGATACAGAGGTGATATGCGACGTCAATCACCCTCTCGCAGGCATGACGCTTCACTTTGTGGGCGAAGTGGTAGAGGTGCGCGACACTACAGAAGAAGACAAGAAGCGCTACATGCAGCAGATGACCGGACACGCTGAATGCAACTGCGGTGGAGGCTGCGGAGGCGGAAGCTGCAGCGGTAACTGCGGCTCATGCGGTGAGAGCGGCTGCGGAGGCTGTCACTGATTTTATAACGAATAAGGAAAATAAGCTTTGAATACTTTCGGCAATATTTATAGGATTACGACCTTTGGCGAGAGTCATGGTGTGGCTGTGGGCGGTGTCATCGACGGCATCCCTGCAGGCATCACCGTCGATGAGGAGTTTCTCCAGAAAGAGATGGCCCGTCGTCGTCCTGGTCAGTCATCAATAACTACAAGTCGCAATGAAGCCGACCATGTGGAGATACTATCGGGTGTCTTCGAGGGCAAGACCACAGGCACGCCTATAGGCTTCGAGGTGCGCAACAACAACCAGCACTCAAACGACTACGAGAACATTCGCGACCTGTTCCGTCCGTCACATGCCGACTACACCTACACAGAGAAATACGGCATACGCGACCATCGCGGCGGAGGAAGAAGCTCGGCTCGCGAGACCCTGTCGCGCGTAGTGGGCGGGGCTTTCGCCAAGATGGCTTTGCGTCAGTTGGGCATCTCCATCACTGCCTTTACCTCACAAGTGGGCGAAATCCGTCTGGAGGGCTCATACAAGGATCATGACCTCGGCAACATCGAGAACAATGCGGTGCGCTGTCCTGACGACGAGACGGCAGAACGCATGGAGGCTCTGATCAAGGAGGTCAAGATGGCTGGCGACACCATTGGTGGTGTCATCACATGCGTCATCAAGGGAGTGCCAGTGGGCATCGGCGAACCAGTCTTCGGCAAGCTACATGCAGCCTTGGGTGGTGCGATGCTCTCGATCAATGCCTGCAAGGGCTTCGAATATGGCATGGGATTTGAAGGCGTTAGTAAGAGAGGCTCTGAGATGAACGACTATTTCCATGTCAAAGACGGCATGGTGAAGACCGTCAGCAACAACTCGGGAGGCATTCAGGGGGGCATCAGCAACGGTGAGGACATCTACTTCCGCTGCGCATTCAAGCCCGTGGCAACATTGCTTCAGGACATCAAGACCATCGACAAGGACCTCGCTCCTACCGTGCTGAAGACACGCGGACGTCACGATCCTTGTGTCCTGCCTCGTGCAGTGCCTATCGTTGAGTCAATGGCAGCAATGACTATTCTCGACTACATCTTAATGCGAAAGAGCAATAAACTATGAAATATCTGAACATCCTCGCGGCTTGCATCATCACGCTGATGCTGGCTACGGCCTGCGACAAGAAAAGCAATGACGAGCCAAGCCCATGGCTGGTGGCCGATCATACTCTCCTTATTTATATTGCAGGCGACAATTCGCTGTCGGGCTATTGCAAGGAGAACATCAAACTGCTGAAAGAAGGTCTGCTTAACGCTCCTGATGACATCAACCTAGTTATTTATAAAGACAACCGCGACTCTGGCGACGGCTTGCCTGTGCTGTTCCAGTTGAAACGCTCATACGACAATCTGACCAATGCCGCAAGAATCGACACTGTGTATCTCCAGAAATATAAACAGGAACTGAACTCTTGCGACCCTGATGTCATGACCGAAATAGTGAATACGACGTTCAAGACGTTTAACACTACTGTCAAGGGATTGGAACTGTGGTCACATGGCATGTCATGGATTCCTTCAAGCCAATATACCCCATCGACTCGGTTCATCGGTCAGGACGAAAACAACTTCCTTGAGCTGTGGGACCTCCGCAAGGCGTTGGAGCAATGTCCGAAACTGGACTACATCAGTTACGACGCTTGTTTTACAGGCATGGCTGAAGTGGCACACGAGCTTGACGGCGTGTGCGACTACATCTATGGTCCTATCACCGAGATCATGGGCTTCGGCTTCCCTTACGACACTATGCTACCAATCCTTGCTTCGTGCAAAAACAAGACATCGGTGGAAAGTGCATTGGTAGAGTGTGTAGATGACTTCTCAAAGTCGAGCTCATTCGACCGTTTTGGCTATACCATCACTTTGCTAAAGACAGAAAAAGCCGATGACCTCGCTACAGCTGTGGCAAAGCTCAGGAAGGCTTCGGAAAACAAGCTGACCGAATTATCAGCCAACCCAAAAGCTTATGAGGCAAGGATGCAGCACTACGGAAGAGCAGTAGTTGGCACAAGATATGATTTTTACGACCTTGCTGACTATGTAGATTACATGGCAGAGGATGGAGATGCCAACATCCAGGCTATACTATCCGAGATCAACAGCAATAATATTGTAGTGGCATACGCAAATAGCCCATATTTCTCCGATGGCGGCTTAGAGAAGATCAACCTCAGCGGCTGCAAGGGCTTGGGCGTAAGCATCCCAGAATTCTTCGGCCTTACCTCACAACAAGAGAAGTTGATCGTGTGCTACGAACTGACTAAGTGGGGACATAAGGTTATGTATGGGATATAGGGTTTGAGATTCTGAGGTTGTGAGGAACTTTACACAAATTAAGAATAAGGGCAGAAAAAGATTCGCACCTTAAAAGATTCTCAAAACCTAAAAATAAAAAACTAAAAATCATTTAAAACAAAAAAAGGATGAGCTCTCCTTATCGCGCCGCTACAACCTCATACCCTTGCTGCGGTCAAGCCCTGGGGGATTAGAAGGAGCATGCCGTAAGGCACTCATCCGGCCGCAAAAGTAGAGCATTTTTTTGAAACTTCCAAATTTTGAGACTAAAAAATTAAGAAAAAAGTAAAAATAATTGCCTTTTTGTATATTTCAAGGGCAAAACAAAGATAAAAAAGACAAAAAAATGAATATTACAGTCAATCCAAAGGGTGTTACAGTGAACCAATTTTTGATGAAAACAGCCCTTCCGCTGGGCGGATATTTCATCATTGAATACCTGATTCGCAACTATACTGCAAGCAACATCTTCCTTGGGTTATTGAACTTGCCAATGATGGCCGTGACTGCTGTTCTGCTGTTCCTTTCCATTAGGAAACTGCGTGACTTGCTTCTTGACGGACAGATCTCAGGCTTCATGGCATGGACTTTCGGTGTGCAGCTTATGTTCTTTGCCGGACTCATCGAGGCTGCATTCATCTATCTCTTCAATGAGTTTCTCGTGCCTACCAACCTCGTAACGGTACACAACCAGCTCGTTGCCCAGTATGAGTCGGCACTGACCACCATTGAAGGAATGGCATCGGCCAGCAATATGGCTGCATCGATGATACCTATGGTGAAAGAGATGATAGAACTGCTCAAGGATACTCCTGTGGCGACAGCCATCGAGACAGCCATCTCGATGTTGTCGAACGACATCTTCTACGGAATGCTGATTATGGCATTCGTGGCTCCTATCGTAAGAAAGAAGAAATGACAGTAACAAGAAAGCCTACCGACTTTCTGATAATTATATTGTGATATGGATATTAGTGTAATCGTACCTTTATATAACGAGGCAGAGTCGCTTCCAGAACTCGCTGAATGGATCAACCGCGTGATGGTGGCCAATGGCTTCAGCTATGAAGTGATATTCTGCAACGACGGCTCGACCGACAACTCGTGGGAAGTGATCAAGAGCCTGAACAAGAAATACCCTAACATGCACGGAATGGCATTCCGCACCAATCAGGGCAAGTCTCCTGCCTTGCATGTGGGCTTCGGCATGGCACAGGGCGATGTGGTGATCACAATGGATGCAGACCTTCAGGACTCGCCCGATGAGATTCCTGAACTCTACCGCATGATCACCGAAGAGGGCTACGACCTTGTGTCGGGCTGGAAGAAGAAACGCTACGACCCTCTGTCGAAGACTTTGCCTACCAAGCTCTTCAACGCTACGGTGCGCAAGGCTAGCGGCATCAAAAATCTTCACGACTTCAACTGCGGACTGAAAGCCTACCGCGGTGAGGTGGTGAAGCACATTGAGCTATATGGCGACATGCACCGCTATATACCTTGGCTCGCAAAGAACGCCGGCTATGGCAAGATTGGCGAAAAGGTGGTGCAGCATCAGGCACGCAAGTACGGCACGACTAAGTTCGGCCTCGACCGATTTGTCAATGGTTATCTTGACCTCATCACACTGTGGTTCCTCAATCGTTTCGGACAGAAACCCATGCTCATCTTTGGACTTTGGGGATCATTAGTCTTCTTCATCGGTCTTGTAGCCGTGCTCTATATCGTGCTGCATAAGATATATGTGCTCTATACCATCGGCACAGGTACGCTCATTACAGATATGCCATCGTTCTACATAGCCTTGACCTGTATGCTCCTCGGCAGCCAACTCTTCCTCGCTGGCTTTATAGGAGAGCTCATTTCGCGAAAGGCTGGTGAACGCAATGTTTATGACATAGCAGAAAAGATCTGATAGATTTTGGCAAATGATAGTTTTTGACAAATGAGAGATTTTAGCAAATGATAGATTTTGACAAATGATAGATTTTGACAAAATAATCTGACAAAAAAAGACAATTAATGAAAAAAATTCTATATCTGATAATCCCAGCATTGCTGCTTACCACCATCAGCGGTTGTGGCAACAACGGATGTGAGGAGGTGCGCGAGAGCTTCTGTTACGCACAGATGACGTCGTTGAGTGGTGCCAAAATCAACCAGCTCTATGCCTTCGGAATCGGACAGGGAGGCGGTGCTGTGGATACTGCTGGCGTTGCCACTGACAAGGAAATGCTTAATGCCAGCAACCCCTCGTCGCTTGAGTTCATCCTCAACCCCGACTCCACAGTAACTGACATACGCCTGCAGATGAACATCACCCTCGATGGTGACCAGTTCCAGCACGACGACACCATACACTTCGTCTATGAACCACATCCATTTTTCATCAACATGGACTGTGGCTGCTCGATGTATTTCTCACTCAAGGAGGTGACACACACCAACCACTTTCTGCGTAATATCACTATCAAAAACAACGAGGTAACCAATGAACAGACTCTTAATATTGTTATTGAGTATTAGCCTTGCCGTCGGTGCTATGGCACAAGGCCGCAGCATACCCACGACAAGCGAGGTGCAGGAGGTTCAGGCATCAGTATTGCCAGAGATACTGCCCGACAGCGTGAAGTACCGCTTCCCTCTGTTCAATGGCCTCTCCGTATCGACCAATCTCTTCGACCCAGTGATGAACCTCTTCAAGTGGGATCGAGCCAACTATGAGGCAACAGTGACAGCCGACATCCATCACCGCTTCTTCCCACAGTTCACCATAGGTATGGGCGTATGCGACGAGGTATCGGACGATGGCGTGAAGTACTCAATCAAGGCTGCTCCATTCTTCAAGGTGGGTATGCTCTACAACTTCAAGTACAACGATTACCGTCCCGATAACTTCTACTATCTGCTATTGCGTTACGGCTTCTCCAAGAGTACTGCCGACATCGAGAACATGCATTATACCGATGGCTACTGGCCAGAGTACGGACCGACATCGGTGACCGGACAGGACTTCGCTTGCCATTGGATAGAGATAGGTGGAGGCATCAAGGTCAAGATAGCTGGACCCGTTTCCCTTGGCTGGGAACTGTCCTTCCGCCCTCTACTATCAAAGGGCGATGCCAAATACGGTGACCCTTATTTCGTGCCAGGCAAGGGTGCCAGCAAGTTTGCATTCGCATTTAATCTTTATTACGAGATATTTTAAATTGAGAAGATTTTTTGGGAGATAAAGCTATGAAACGTACATGAGGCCTTCGGCTCGTCAAAGAGAATGAAAAGTGATTTCCATCTTCACGTATATCGCATATTTTGATTACCTTTGTCGCCACAAA
>SFEH01000197.1 GCA_004557315.1 Bacteroidales bacterium | reverse complement strand
ATCGACCATAGCATCAAGCTCATCCCGCAGAGTCTCATCGAGCCAATTCAGAACACCAAGATCACTTATCTTGGCGGACGCAATCCTCGTCTGCATACCGATGAAGTGCTCGTGGCTCTATCAGTCGTGAGCACACAGGACGACAACTGCCGCCGCGCTCTCGAAGTGCTTCCCCAGCTCAAGGGCTGCCAGCTCCATTCGACCGCAATGCTTAACGATGTCGATCGCAAGATCTTCAATAAGCTAGGCGTTGATGTAAGCTGCGACCCAATCAAAAAATAAAAATGTTAACGAGTTACGCGTTAACAAGTTAACATTTTTCGAGAACGACGAACAAAAAATTATGGTTTAAACAATTTACATAGATTCTACATGGTTCTGACTGACAAATGGTTTACGGCAATATCAGAGAATGAAGACGGAAGCTACACTTTCATCTCGGGAAGAAGCGACATCGATGCGTTTATCAACTCAAAGAAGATGAAGCAGCGCATGGAGGTGACATGGAGATATGAGGCCGACGAGAAGGGAATGCCGAAGATCGACAAGGAAGCAATGATAATGGAGGAGGTGGAGAACCGCCTGCGCACTGCTTTGGAGAAGGACAAACTCGCCATCCTCACAGGCATCTACACTGGACAGGGAAAGCGCGAATGGATCTTCATCACGCGCAATCTCAATGCCTTCGGCGAACGTCTCAACGATGCCCTCGGTGGTTTGCCACAGCTGCCTATCGAGATATATGCAGAAGACGATCCCGACAACGAGGAGTACAAGAACCTACTGGAAATAAAAGGGGAAGACGATTAAGTCTTCCCTCTTTTGTTTTTAAAGAAATCGACCATAAGCTGGCGACATTCTTCTTCGAGCACCCCACTCACTACCTCGGTACGCGGATGCAAGGCATCGGGTGCAATGCGGCTGTAGCCTCGACGCGGATCGGATGCGCCATAGACAATCCTGCTGATCTGCGACCAGCCAAGAGCTCCTGCACACATCACGCACGGCTCGACAGTGACATAGAGCGTGCAATCGGTGAGATACTTCCCTCCTATCGTCTCGGCAGCAGCTGTGATGGCCTGCATCTCGGCATGTGCCGTCACGTCGTGAAGCGTCTCGGTGAGGTTGTGCGAACGGGCAATGATGCTGTTGCGGCACACCATGACTGCCCCGATGGGAATCTCGCCATCTTCGCCAGCAGCCTTGGCTTCTACCAAGGCCTGACGCATAAAATACTTGTCGTCGAACATCTTTTACTCAATATTTTGCAAAATTGACTGTTTTTTTCTAACTTTGCGAGCGATTACTCTATTGCTGCAAATTTAGGCATAATCTGCCAAACTTGCAAACTTCTAACAATAATATACAGCATATCTATGCAGAAAATACATATTCTTGAGACAAAATCGACCAATACGTTTCTCATTGATGCTATTGCCAAAGGCGGATGCTATGACGAATATGACGTGATCTACACGCAGAGGCAGACGGCTGGACGCGGTCAGATGGGCAACAGCTGGGAGTCGCAAAACGACTGCAACATCGCATTCAGCATGCTGCTTCGTCCGTCGTTCCTCCCTATCAGGGAGCAGTTCGTCATCTCTGAAATCGCCTGTCTCGCCATTGCCGAAGCCCTCGACAGTTTCGGTGTGAAAAACGTGTCGGTCAAATGGCCTAACGACATATATTGCGGCGATGATAAGATATGCGGAATGTTGATCGAGAATTCGCTTACGGGCAGTCGGTTCAGCCAATGTATCGTGGGCATTGGCATCAATGTCAATCAAGAGGTATGGATCGGCAATGCCCCCAACCCAACGTCGATGCTGCTGAAACTCGGTCAGGAAAACGATCCTGTGGCAGTGATGGACAAGGTGATAGAAGGAATAATCGGCTATTATGAGCAACTGAAGCAAGGCAAGAAAGAGGCAATACATAGCCGTTATCTCGCACGTCTCTACCGCCGTGAGGGATTCTTTGCATATCAGGATGCCGAAAGCGGAAAGCCATTCATGGCTCGTATCAAAACAATCGAGCCTTCCGGACATCTTCAGCTCGAAGACCCAGAAGGCTCAACCTATCGTTATATGTTCAAGGAAGTGCGGTTTGTCCTTCCTTGTGGTGTCACTAAAGAATAGAATTGTCGCTCACCTCTCTCCACTGCAGGCTCATCTCGTTGAGTTCGCCTGCAATATTGGTGCTCATGAGCTTGCACACTTTCTCGGGAGAATAGTCTTGTCCGAGCAGGAACATCAGCTTCACGATGACTGCTTCGGTAGTCATCTCGCCTCCACCTATCACACCTGCATTCTGAAGGCGGTTGCCTGTGTCATAGCGACCCATCTCTACTCCTCCACCGATGCACTGTGAGGCATTGACAATGACCAGACCTCGATCGACAGCCGAACGCAGCTCCTCAATAAACCAATCGTCGGTCATGGCATTGCCCGTGCCAAACGATTCGAGCACAAGACCTTTCAAGCCATGAATGTTCAAGACCGAACGCACGATGCTTGGCGAGATGCCAGGGAAGAGACGCAATACCACCACGTTACGGTCGAAATTGTAGTGCGGCGTGAGATTCTCATTGCTGATGGCATGACGTATGTAGTGATGCGCGTAGTTGATATGTACACCAACTTCGGCTATAGGCGGATAA
>SFEH01000196.1 GCA_004557315.1 Bacteroidales bacterium | reverse complement strand
GGTCCGCAACTGGTCACACTCCTTGTGAATTTACCAGTGTGATGGGACTTATATACTTGAATATGAAACATTTGAATAAAATTTAACTAAATATTGAAAATTATACATTAATGAAAAAACTATTCTCTTTTCTTTGCTTAGCTCTCACATTGTCAATGACAATGATGGCGCAAAACTTCGACAAGACCAAGAAGTACATTATCTTCTCGGGCAATTCGAACAACGCCTTGACCCTGTCAATGCAAGGTGTGACATTTGAAGAAGCCAATGGCACTAACCAGATGCAGAACTTTGACCTCGACAAGATGAATGTCGGCTATCGCATCGTGATGCGCATCGAGGGCTATGCCGTTGCCATGAAGTTTGACAACGGGAAGTTCATGCCTGCCGAAATCAACGGCTCGGATGAAGACCAGTTCTGGATCTTTGAGAAGACCAAGAAAGACAACTGCTATCTTGTGATCCCGAAGGAGCATCAGGATCTGGTGCTGAGCCATACGCGCGAAGGCATCCGCTTCATCCCTCGCAACAAGGCCAATGAGGCTTCCTATCTCCGTGTAATGGAGACTGACATCGTGCGCGAGTCGAACGAGGTAGTGAAGAACGATGCGCCGATATGGGAGAACGAGACGGTGTTTGCCATCAACAAGATGGATGGCCGCGCCTACTACCAGGCTTACACTTCCGAGAGTGAGATGCTCGCAGACAAGGCTTATTACGACACTCCTTGGACCATGCCAGTCACCTCTGCTTTCCAGAGCCTCAACGGCACTTGGAAGTTCCATTTCGTGACTGAACCAGAGAGCCGTCCGCTCACTTTCTTCGAAGAGGGCTACGATGTGAGCAAGTGGGATGACATTCCTGTTCCGTCGAACTGGGAGATGCTTGGCTATGACAAGCCTCTCTATGTCAATGTCGATTATCCTCACGGCTTCACCCCTCCTTATATCACTCCTCGCAAGGGATATAACGACAATGGTGAGAACTACGGCATCAACCCTGTGGGCAGCTATGTGCGCACCTTCAACATCCCTGACGACTGGACCAAGAAACGCACTATCCTGCATTTCGACGGTATCTATTCAGCAGCTATCGTATGGGTCAATGGCAAGGAAGTGGGCTATTCACAAGGCTCAAACAATGTGGCAGAATTCGATCTCACCAACTTTGTGCGTCCAGGCAAGAACACACTCGCTGTTCAGGTCTTCCGCTGGTGCGACGGCTCTTATATTGAGGATCAGGACATGTTCCGCATGAGCGGTATCTTCCGCGATGTCTATCTCCAGAGCATCCCAAAAGTGGCTATCACCGACCATATCATCACTGCCGACCTCAGCAACGACTATCGCGATGCTGCTATCGACGTGAAGATGGAGCTCACCAACATCTCGGACTTCAAGGGCAGCAAGAAGGTGACGGTAAAACTGATGGATCCTACAGGCAAGCAAATGGCTGAAACTGACATCAATGTCACATTCAACGGAGAGGCAAAAGCTAATGCCGAGGCAAAGTTCGCGCTCAAGAACGTGAGCCTGTGGAGTGCCGAGAAGCCTAACCTCTATACTCTTCATTTCGTTCAAGCCACTGCCGACGGCAAGGAAGAGCTCGCATTCAGCACCAAGTACGGATTGCGCGAAGTCAAGATCCGCGGTTCGTTGCTCTACCTCAATGGCAAGCGCGTCTTCCTGAAGGGCACCAACCGTCATGACACCGATCCTGTGCTGGGTCGTGCCATCACCACCGACATTATGTTGAAGGATGTGCTTATGATGAAGCAGAACAACATCAACACTCTGCGCACATCGCATTATCCTAATTCTCCTCACATGTACGCAATGCTCGACCATTATGGCATATATACTGTATGTGAGGCTGACCTCGAAGACCATGCCGACCAGTCGATCAGCGAGAAGCCAAGCTGGATTCCTTCGTTTGTCGATCGCATCGACCGCATGGTACGCCTGCACCGCAACCGTCCATCGGTAATCTTCTGGAGCCTTGGCAATGAGGCTGGTGGTGGCGCAAACTTCGGTCCATGCTACGACCATGCCCTCGCACTCGACCCTACTCGTCCTATCCACTATGAAGGCAACAAGGACGGCAAGCCATTTGGCGGTGTCAAGTACTCTGACTTCTATTCAAAAATGTATCCAAGCATGGAGTGGATGCACAAGAACACTTCAGGTCTCGACAAACCGATGTTCCTCTGCGAATATTCGCACGCCATGGGTAATGCTCAGGGTAACCTGCAAGAATACTGGGATGTGATTGAAAGCAGCGATGCCTGCATAGGTGCCTGTGTTTGGGACTGGGTAGATCAGGCCATCTATGACCCATTGGAGATGAAGCATGGCATTCGCCGCATTCACACTGGCTATGACTACCCTGGTCCTGCTCAGGGCAACTTCTGCAGCAACGGTATCATCACTCCGGAACGCACTGAGACTCCGAAGCTCGTTGAGGTCAAGACAGTCTATGCCAACGCTGCAATGCAGCTCGTGACTGAGACTGTGGTAGATGGCAAGATCATCGCTACTGCCAAGCAAGACCTGCCTTCGGTTGCTCCAGGCGAGACAGCTACTGTCAAGCTCGCATTGCCACAGGCCAAGATCAAGAAGAATGCCAAGAAGAACCGCGAGGTTCTGGTCAACTGCCGCATCGTCTATCGTGACTCAAGTCTGTATGCAGAGGCAGGTCACGAACTGCTGGTACGTCAGTTTGCCCTTACTGACCGCGCTCCACTCGCAAAGGTCAAGACTTCGAAGAAAGAGGCTCCTGGCTTCGGTGTGACTATCGATGACAAGACTGGCCAGATCACTTCGCTCAAGATGGGCGGACGTGAAGTGCTCGGCACTGGCAACAGCTTCGTATATGACAACCACCGCTGGATTGAGAACGACACTTACAGAGACGTAAGCAATGGCATGGAAGAGACTGCTACTGTGGAGCGTC
>SFEH01000005.1 GCA_004557315.1 Bacteroidales bacterium | reverse complement strand
CTCAGAGACATCCTTCTGCGTCATGTTACTACGCAGACGATAATCTTTGAATCTCGCTCCAAGCAGCTTTATCAATTCTGGTATGGAATATTCGTAATAGTCAGCCATAATGTCACACTTTTATTTTATATTTTGCTATAATTTATAGATTGTTTTATTGTCTATTTTATATTACACTTATATTTACAACTGCAAAGTTACGCAATATTTTTGGAATAAATGCATAACAGCAAGGAAAATGTTGGATAAAGAGCAAATTTATATGGTTCTGTAAGGAAAAAGAGAGCCCAAAACACAAAAATGCCTCTACATTCATGAAAAACGTGCAACGCTTGCTGTTGAGAACTGTAAGTGTGTCTGCTTCGTCCAAAATAAGAAGTGGAGAAAAGTGCAGATAATCAAGTAGTCGGTGTTAGGTAAAGGAAACAGGTATCTATATCAGATAAACCAGCGATGAACAAACATCGTGCAGATATCCGTTGAAGGATGGTCGGAAACTGAGCAACACTTGGGGATGCAAATACGATGAAAAAGACGGAGAATAAAGTTCTTCCTCTTCAGTCTTGCAATGAGTTATGCTTATCCCCACTAAATTTCCACTGAGCCCATAAAACACCCCAGCGATACTCACGTACTACTGGGGCGCAAGAAAACATCTAATAAAATCATAAACAGCGTCAAAAGCATGAATAACAGAAAACACCTATATTATCTATCAGTCAAGGTTTTAAGTATCAACGAAAAAGTTGTTTACCACTTAAAGTTATCGAGCAGTTTCTTCAGTCGGTCATCGGCTGATTTCAGCTGGCTGCGTTTGAGAACGCCCTTGCGGATCAGTGACTCATCGACCGCCGCCAGATCATGGCTCAACCAGTAGTCACGATTGTCGCCACTGTCGTGTTTCTTGCCTCGAGGTATTATGCCGTCGTGCACCCAGTTGCGGATAGTGCGGTCGGTGACGCCATACCGCATAGCCATATCACCGATATACAGCACATGTGTCTGCGGGCTCGAAGCTACCTTGAGCAGAGCGACACAAGTCATCAGCTGCTCATTGCTCAGGACGAAACTATTGTATAATTTTGATTTTGGATTACACAATTTTTCTCCGATGTGTATTAGAATTCTTCCTATAATATATCGATTGTCCATTGCAAGTTTTATTTTGTTGTTGCAAAATTAGTGAGTTCGCACGACACTTGCAATAGCAAAGTGCGACAAAAAGCAAGTTTTTTACCAAATAATGTGTCAGAATTTACCGAATAAAAGTTTATTTGATTATATTTGCCACTCATTTTGTACAATCATATTAACTAAACATATAAAATTATGAAATTGAAGTTAGCTGTTCTCCCTGGCGATGGCATAGGACCAGAGATCATGGAGCAAGGTTTGGCAGTGACAGAAGCAATCTGCAAGAAATTCGGACATGAATTGAGCTACAAGTACGCTATCTGCGGTGCCGATGCCATTGACAAGGTTGGTGATCCATTCCCTGAAGAGACTTTCCAGGCATGCATGGAAGCCGATGCTGTGCTTTTTGCAAGCGTAGGCGACCCAAAGTTCGACAACAACCCAAGCGCCAAGGTGCGTCCTGAACAGGGATTGCTCGCCATGCGCAAGAAGCTCGGTTTGTTTGCCAATATCCGTCCAGTAACCACATTCGACTGTCTCGTTCACAAATCACCTCTCAAGGACGAACTCGTCAAGGGAGCCGACTTCATCTGCATCCGCGAGCTCACTGGCGGTATGTATTTCGGCAAGAAGCAGGAGCCAACAGTTCAGGAGAACGGAGTGGAAGACGCTCTCGACACCAACTACTATACTCGTCCAGAGGTTGAGCGCATCCTCCGCGTCGGCTATCAGTATGCTCGCCAGCGCCGCAAGCACCTCACAGTAGTTGACAAGGCCAACGTCCTGGCATCAAGCCGTCTGTGGCGCAAGGTAGCGCAGGAGATCATGGGCGAATATCCTGACGTAACCACCGACTTTATGTATGTTGACAACGCAGCAATGCGCATGATACAGGATCCAAAGTTCTTCGACGTGATGGTAACCGAAAACACCTTCGGCGACATCCTCACTGATGAGGGTTCAGTCATCACTGGCTCAATGGGCTTGCTCCCATCAGCATCGACAGGCGAACACACTCCGGTCTTTGAGCCAATCCATGGCAGCTGGCCACAGGGCAAAGGCCTCAACATCGCCAACCCATTGGCACAGATCCTTTCGGCTGCTATGCTCTTCGAATACTTTGACCTCAAGGAAGAAGGAGCTTTGATTCGCGAGGCAGTCAACGCTTCTCTCGACCAGAATGTTCGCACTCCTGAAATACAAGTAGAGGGAGGTGCAAAGTATGGCACAAAGGAGGTTGGACAGTGGATTGTAGATTACATCAACAACAAGTAATCTCCAAAAAATATAATTTTTTTGACAATAAACGGGCAAAATTTATTATTTTTGCCCGTTTATTTTGTTTTTTAAAAAATAGTCAATAAATTTGACAACATAAATTTGCGCAATGGCTCAACTATATTACGCTTAAATTTACAATAACAAAGAAAAACAAGTGCTTCGGCCTCTGAACAGGTCAATATTAACATTACTATAAAATAAAACTATGGCAAACGAAGAAAACAAAGGCTTTTACAAGCTGAGTTGGCTGCAGCGCATCGGCTTCGGCTCGGGCGACCTTGCACAGAACCTGATCTTTCAGGTAACATGTACTTACCTCACATTCTTTTATACCGACATCTACGGACTTGATCCATTGGCCGTCACGCTCATGCTCACAGTGGGCAATGTTGCCAATGTCATCTGGGATCCTATTGTAGGCGCACTCATCGACAAGAACAACCCGAAGTTGGGTAAATACCGCTCATATCTGCTTTATGTCGGCATTCCTCTCTCAATCTTTGCGATACTGTGCTTCTACGACGGCTTCAAGCCTTCGCTCGTCTATGCCTATATCACCTACATCTCGATGACGCTGCTCTACACGTTCATCAACGTGCCTTACGGAGCACTCAACTCATCGCTCACCCGCGACACCAACGAGATCACCATCCTCACATCTGTGCGTATGTTCATGGCCAACGTGGGTGGACTTGCCGTCAACTCTGGTCTTCCTCTCGTCATCGGTCTCTTCGCTGTCACCAAGACAGCCGAGCTGCCAAAGGAGTCGCATGCGTGGTTCCTTACCATGACCCTCTATGCCATCATCGGTCTTGCCCTCCTGGTATTCTGTTTCAGCCAGTGTAAGGAGCGTGTCGTGATGGATGCCAAGGAGAGCGAAAACGTCAAGATCAGCGACCTCTGGATGGAGTTTGTCAAGAACCGCCCACTGCGCATCATCGCCTTCTTCTTCATCACAGCCTTCGCAATGATGTCGATCGGCAATGCAGCTGGAGCATATTTCATCAACAGCAACCTGCACGGAACAGCTGCCGAGCTCTCAATCTTCATGGCTCTCGGCTCTATCCCATCGTTCATCTTCATGCCTCTCGTACCTGCCATCAAGAAGGCAATCGGCAAGAAGAACATGTTCTATGCCTTCCTCTCATGCGCCATCGTCGGCATGGCGATGCTCTATGTAATCGCCAAGATGGAGACACCGTCGATGACTTGGGTTTATATCGCACAGTTCATCAAATCGACAGGTGTCATCGTAGCCACTGGTTACATGTGGGCTCTCGTGCCTGAGGTCATCTCTTACGGTGAATGGAAGAGTGGCAAACGCATTGCTGGTATCGTCAATGCCCTGACAGGCATCTTCTTCAAGGCTGGTATGACCCTCGGTGGTATCGTCACCCCTGCCGTTCTCGCCTATGTCGCTTACAACAGCGAAACCATCGACCAGTCTCCTTTGGCTGAAGAAGGTATCCTCTGGCTCGTATGTGTGATTCCTGCTGCTCTCCTTGCTCTCGCTATGTTCATCATTTCAAAGTATGAACTGACCGACGACAAGATCGATGCCATCAACAAGGAGATCGAGGCACGTGCAAAATAATCTCAAGACTCGTGCGAAACAACTCTGACACTTAACATATTTCATTTATCTATCACGAAAAAATGATCAAAAGATTATTTATCGGTGCTTTCTGTGCAGCTTCTCTCTTGAGCTGCACACAGAAGGCCCCAGAAGCAGAAGTAACTCTCAAAGACTATTTCGGTGACAAATTCCTCATTGGTGTGGCAGTCAATGTCGATCAGTCGTGGGAACGTGACACCTTGGGTGCAGCCATCGTCAAGAAGCACTTCAATAGTGTAGTTGCCGAAAACTGCATGAAGAGCGAAGAGATTCACCCTACACCTTTCACATGGAACTGGGACGATGCCGACCAGTTTGTGAAGTTTGGCGAAGAAAATGGTATGACAGTCATCGGTCATTGCCTCATCTGGCACTCACAGTGCTCGCCATGGTTCTTCACCGACGAAAACGGCAAGCAGGTATCGGCAGAGGAGCTCAAGACTCGTATGCGCGACCATATCACAGCCATCGTGACTCGCTACCGCGGACGCATCAAGGGCTATGATGTAGTCAACGAGGCAATCCTCGACAATGGAGATTACCGCAACAGCAAGTTCTACGAGATTCTAGGCGAGGAGTTCATCCCTTGGGCATTCAAGTGCGCCCACGAAGCTGACCCCGATGCCGAGCTTTACTACAACGACTACTCGATGGCTCTTCCTGGCAAGCGCGAGGGTGTCGTGAAGCTCGTCAAGAGCCTCAAGGCGCAAGGCTTGCGCATCGATGCCGTGGGAATGCAGAGCCACATGGGCATGGAACATCCAGACTTTGCTGAGTATGAGAAAACCATACAGGCACTCATCGATGCTGGCGTCAAGGTGGCAATCACTGAGCTCGACATGGATGCCATTCCTACTGTGTCGTTCGGAGCATCGGTCGAGGATGAAGCTGCATATTCCGCACAGATGAACCCTTATCCTGAAGCATTGCCCGACAGCGTGAGCCAGATATGGAACGACCGCATGACGCAGGTATTCAGTATCTATGAGAAATATCAGGATCACATCTGCCGCGTGACGGCATGGGGTGTTCAGGACGGTGACTCATGGAAGAACGACTGGCCAATGAAGGGTCGTACCAACTACCCTCTCCTCTTCGACCGCAACTACGAGATGAAACCTTTCCTCAAAGACATTATCAATAAAAAATAAACAATACTATGGCTACAAAGGCAACAAAGCGTTATCTTTTCCCTGCCGACTATATGGCAGATCCATCGGTACACGTGTTCGATGGCAAGATCTATATCTATCCTAGTCACGACTGGGAGGCTTCGAATGTTGAGAACGACAATGGTGACCAGTACATCATGAAGGACTATCATGTCCTTTCGATCGATGGTGACCCAATGACCGGTACTGTCACCGACCACGGCTGTGTGCTCCGTCAGGAAGACATCCCTTGGGCAGGTCGTCAGCTCTGGGATTGCGACGTGCAGGAATATGTGGTTGAAGTGCCAACCAATGCCGAGGAACAGGCAGCAGGCTTGGGCTTCAGCAAGAAGGTGAAGAAGTATATCATGTACTTCCCTCTCAAGGACCGCAACGACGTGTTCCATTGGGGCACAGCCATTGCCGACAATCCTGCAGGACCATTCATCCCTCAGCCAGCACCAGTACCTGGCAGCTACAGCATCGACATGTGCGCTTTCCGCGACGATGCCGACGATGAGGTTTATGTTTATTTCGGTGGTCTCTGGGGAGGTCAGCTCCAACGCTATAAGGACAATATCCATCTCGAGACTCCATACCTGCCAGAAGGTCATGTCGATGCTCTCCCAAGCCGTTGCGTGCGTCTCACTAAAGACGGACTCAACTATGCCGAGGCTCCACGTCCTATCGTAGTTGTCGATGAGAATGGCGAGCCTCTCAAGGCTGACGACCCACATCGCTTCTTCGAGGCTTCTTGGACATTCAAGAAGGATGGCAAGTACTATTTCTCATACTCTACAGGCGACTCTCACCTCCTCTGCTATGCAGTAGGTGACAATCCTTATGGTCCATTCACCTATCAGGGCGAGATCCTTACCCCTGTCGTTGGCTGGACAACCCACCATGCCATAATCGAGTTCCAGGGCAAGTGGTATCTCTTCCACCACGACTCTGTGCCTTCTGGTGGCAAGTCTTGGCTCCGCTCGCTCAAGGTTTGCGAGATCGAATGGGACGAGAATGGCAAGATCAAGACAATCGAAGGAATCGATTGATAGTTGTTAAGGTGTGAAGATGTTAAGGTGTTCATTGACTCTACACAAGTCAACAGACTACTGAAGACATTGAACATCTTCACACCTTAACACCTTAACACCTTCACAAGCGAAGCGCCTTAACACCTTTTCACCAGAGTGACACGGATCTTAAAGATATAGAAGAAATTCTCATCATCCTGAATATAAGTAATAGCCGAACCTATACCTGTGAACACGTGCTTCAGACGTATTCTTTCGCTGCTGCGGTATCGGCCGACATAGAGGTTGCACTTTGTCAGCCATTCAGTTTCGGCAAAAAGATGCTCGTCGATAACATAGACAGTTCCAAGCGACTGGAACCGATGCCATCCGTTATCGCATAATGGCAAGTCAAGTTCAAGCTTAATCTTATGGCTAAGCTCTTCGAGTGGCAAATACGAGGGGACAACGATTTCCGCTTCCTCTCCATTCACTGTATTGGTAAGTAATAAACGGTATCTCATAACTATAAACATTTATGTCTGCCAACACAAAACGCATTGACAGACGGTTAATAACCCTCAAGACAGACGCTGCGAAGCTTCCATCTTGAAAAATAAAAACACAAAAAGCAGGGGAAAAAGTGTTGTATCAATATGTCAAAGAACGTACCTTATGCTGTCCTCCCTCCTCAAGCGGAGATTGGGCAAACAAACATCAGTCAATTACAAATGTTTGATTGTTTGGTACGTTCAATAATGATTTTTCAGCAATCTACAACATCTTGATACTTTGTTGTTTATAGTTTGAGCAATAACAATTTTTGCGCTATTGCAGTGCAAAGGTATTATATTTTCATGTCATCTTCCAAATTTCCGCACCATATTTCAGACCTCCAAGCATAAATACAATTCGCAAAGCCTTATATTTTGCAATATACAGATAGCATTATCTGTCCAACATTTTAAACGCCACCCACTTGTCTCACGACAGATGAATGGCTACCAATAACTAATTATATATGTTTACACCCTGTAAGGGCAAAGCATATCAACACTACATTCTGTTCTTCGCATCCCCACCAGCTCCGGTACCTTTATACTTGCTCTTGGTTTGATTGAATGCATAGCGAATTGAAAACACCAAGCGTTGCGACGAGTATCGGTTGCATTGATACATCACGTTGTCGCCGCTGTCAAGCAGAATATCCTGTCCCGTGCGATACAGAATGTCATTGGCTGAAAGCCGCAAGGTGAGAGCTTTGTTGCGCAGCAGAGTCTTCTGAATAGCAGCGGACAAGCCTGTATTCCACCTCATCAGTCGATAGTTTTGCAGATTACCCTTTGAATTGACATTCAAGCTACATTCCACTTGCCAATTGTGAGGCAGTCGCAACGTATTGTTGGAATTGATGAAAAGCACAGGGTCGTTATACGACTTGGTTCGTTTGCCCGAAGCCTCACGAGGGTCATCCACTTCCACAGTGAAAAACTGCTTCTGACAACCCACCGTTGTATTCATAGAGTAGATACCTATAGTGGGCGAAGCATTGACGAAGCTGACAAGAGTCTTTACAGGCTTGGCGAGGTTGATCACCCTCACGACCTGCACACCCTCCTCCACAGGCACCTGCTCTCCAATGTATGGATAAGACCATTGTGTCATCATGTGGTTGTTTTTTGTGTAGCTGACTGAAGCTATGATCCAGCTCCATCGGGCATTGAGCCCCAACTCATGGTTGATCTGATTGCGCAGCTGCGAGTTGCCCTGCATCAGCATCGAGTGACTCACATAGGTAGTGGCATCGGTCAGACGATAGAAGTTTGGGCGGACGGTCTTGGTGTTGTAGCTCAACGAAAGATTCACCCTGCCAAACCCTACCGAATACGATATCGATGGGTAAATGCCTCGGCGAGTGTCGCGCACATTGGCAGCAGCATCTGCAAGATTGACATAATCAAAGTTCACACATTCATAGCGAGCACCAATCCTTGCCGTTCCATACTTGTCGAAATTGGCAAGATACTCAACGAACACGGAATAACTGTCTTCATTAGTCTTGGAATGAGAATCTGAGATATAGTCCTGATTGATAACATAATCGATGTCACGCCTCACCCATGTCATTTCCGTTCCTGCATTGACCGTTCCTTTCCACACAGGATACGACACCACGAGCTTCGTTGCAAACAGATTGCTCGAAGCCTCGCTCAGCGAATGTACATCGTCGCTCTTGCTGTCCATCTTTTCTTCAGCCCCTTTCTTGCCCCAATCGAAGTTCCAGTCGATGCCGATCTTTCCCCATCGGCCATTGTAGTATGAGTTGAGATTATAGCCGATTGGATGATCGTAGATAGTGTGAGTTTCCGAGAAAAGCGATTTATAGAAGACATCATTGTTAAAGATATCCTGATCGAGAGTCAGCGGACTCTCGTTGTTCAACAGATGGTCGATCTGAAGACGTGCGCCCATGCTGTGATTTTCGCTTATCACCTGATTGACACCCAGCGCATAATTCATTCCATAGCCAGCAGTGCTTGTAACTATCTTTCCCTTCTGCCAGTTGTCATTGACCTGATTGCCAACGTTGGCATAGATATGCTGATCGGTAGTGGCTTCCTGTAATGTGTGCGAATTCCAGTGATTGACCATGCCAAAGACATCCAAACCCTTGTTGCGATAGTTGAAGTTGATCGTTGCTGAGGGGTCGGCAAAATCTGCTCGGCGCAAGTCCTGGCTATGTCCTGCTGTCAGGTTAAAGCCGAAGCCCTCGCCTTGTGGGCGACGGGTGCGGATCTTGACCACCGCGCTCACCGTCGCGTCATACTGCGCACCGGGGTTGTTGATCACCTCCACCTCCATGATCTCCTCGCTTCTCATGCGCTTCAGTTCCTCTGTGTCATATAGCTTGCGGCCATTGACATAGAACACAGGCACACCTTTGCCGATCACCTTGAGTTCTTCACCCTCCATCATCATCCCTGGCACCTTGCCCAGCATCTCGTGCAGCGAGCCCGATTTCTCAAGCACCGAGCCTTGAATCTTGGTCACGATCGCGTCGCCACGCAACTTTGTCTTTGGCACAAATGACTGCACCTCAACTTCATTAAGAAAGACTGTCGAATCAGTCGAGTTAACGTTTTGCCCATCGACCGCCATAAAGCACAGCGAATGGAGCAAAAACAAAAAACCTATTCTTCTCATCTGTTTATAATTAATTTAAAATGTAATTGTATGCGGTGCAAAGGTATAGCAATCTTTTCATTCGGGCAATAGGTTGGGATAGACGTTAGCCAATTTGGGACAGAAAGATGTGAAGGTGTGAAGATGTTAAGGTGTTCATTGACTCTACACAAGACAAAACACTACTGAAGACATTGAACATCTTCACAAGCGCAGCGCCTTAACACCTTCACACCTTCACATCTTTCCATCCCAAATCTATACATTTTATCCCATATTTATCTACATATCAGAAATTATCATTATTTTTGCGAAATGAAAAATCTCAAAACTCGAAACTACAATGTGTAAGATTAAAAGAATTCTTAAACTCACGCTATTCATGTTTGTAAGCTCGATTTTTGTTCTGGTGATCCTCAAGCCCTTTGAAGTGAAGTTGAGCATGGAACGAGAATTCTGCTCCAACCTGAATATTATTGGTTGTATGGCAGGCGTATTCCTGATGTCTGCCTCCATCGCTGTCTGCTTCAACCTACTCCGCCACAGCGGAACGACGAGAGACAGTGCCCGAGACCTTAGCATTGTATGGTGCATTAGTGCCTTTGCATTTGGTGTCACCTATGGTGTGGTATGCGGAATAGCCTATTTCTTCATTACCATGCCTACCATCTTTATTGTCTCGCTCATCATCTTCGCCTTTCAACTGCTATACATTTGGATAAGGAATATTCGTAAGGAACTAAACGAGGTCAAGGACATCAACAAGATGATTCGCGAACGCCAGAATGCAGCCAATGGATGGAAAGAGGAGAGCAAGCATGAAAATGACGAAAATGAACATGGAGAGGAAGTTGGTAAAGAAGTTGAAAAAGAAGCAGATGAAGATGATGATAAACATGATGGCAAACAGGATAAAGAAGAATGCCCTGTCATTCTGCATACCGACAATACGTCTCAAGACTTCACCATCATCCCAAGCAAGATCATCTATGTCGAATCGGTAGGCAATTACAGCAATGTCTATTTTATAGATAACGAACAAATCAGCAGTCGCACTTTGCGCTCCACGATAAAACAGCTGAAGGAAGAACTGCGTGATTATTCATTTATTGTTCAGTGCCATCGTGCCTTCCTCGTCAATCTCATGTATGTCGAGTCGCTTGAAGGAGCCAACAACCGCTTCTTCATCAATCTGTTCAGCTTAGACAAAAAGATTCCTTTGTCACGCCCCAACAGAGCTGCAATCAAAGAGGCTATATGTGCAAGCTCCCAACGCAATAGCAAAGAATCCCTGAAATCTTAATGACTAATGACCATAATGACTTAACACATCCAGTATGAACATTTCACCCTAAAGGAGGATAGAAAGCGTCTTTGATATGGTTAAGCTGCACCTCTCCTTTCGGAGGGATGACAATGGCGAATATGTCAAAGCGGACGGGGTAGGTGATATGGTTGAGCTTCATATAGAAGTCGGTGGCATAGACCGAACGTCGGATTTTCCTATAATCCACTGCATTCTCTGGTGAGCCCCATACGTTGGTCGAGCGGGTCTTCACCTCAATCGAAACAAGTTCAGTGGTCGAGGGGTCAAAGGCGATGATGTCGATTTCAAGATGATGATCCTTCCAGCGTTGTTCAAGAATCTGATACCCATGTTTTCGGAGATAATCGACAGCAATCTCCTCTCCTTTCAGACCAAGCTTATAACTTTCTTCCATATTTTTTGTTTATTTATTGAAAAGATAATATATTTGCGAGATTAAAACAAACAGAAACCCAATACAAAACCGCACGATGTTTTCGACAAGCAATATGCAAACCAAGCAAATTCCGCGACTCCGCGACACAGATTTCGTTGATCTGATGAAACGTCGTATCTGCAACATCCTGATTCTTGCAAACCCCTACGATGCCTTCATGCTCGAAGACGATGGACGTGTCGATGAGAAGATCTTCTTTGAATATGCCCGCCTGGGACTCCGCTTCCCTCCACGCTTCATCCAGGTCTCTTCGCTTGAGATGGCCGAGAAGTCGATGTCAGAAATAGGTATCGACCTCATCATCTGTATGCCAGGAACCGACAACAACGACGTATTTGACATTGCCCGCACACTGAAAGAACGCCACGAGAACATTCCAATCGTGGTGCTCACGCCTTTCAGCCACGGTATCAGGACCCGAATGCAGGACACTGACCTCTCAATCTTTGAATATGTGTTCTGCTGGCTCGGCAATACCGACTTGCTCCTGACCATCATCAAGCTGGTCGAGGACAAGATGAACCTTGAGCATGACGTGGAAGCAGGCGTGCAGATGATTCTCTTGGTGGAGGACAATATCCGCTTCTACAGCTCCATTCTGCCCAACCTCTATAAGTTCGTGCTCCAGCAGAGTCTCGAATTTGCGACCGAGGCGCTCAATGCCACCCTTGAGACACTCCGCATGCGTGGCCGCCCGAAGATCGTGCTTGCCCGCAACTACGAAGAAGCATGGAGCCTGTATAGCCGCTACAGCGAGAACACGCTCGGCGTGATCAGCGACTGCCGTTTTCCAATGACTCCTATCAAGGGTGCTCGCCCTACGGAAGAGGAGAAAGACCAGCTTGCCGGCTTCAAGCTCCTTGGTGCCATCCGCGACAACGACCCATACATTCCGCTCATCATGGACAGTGCCGAGACCGAGAATGCCGAACGTGCCGAGAGCTGCGGCTACCACTTCATCGACAAGAACTCGAAGAAGATGGATGTGGATCTGCGCGACATGGTGCGACAGTATTTCGGCTTTGGCGACTTCGTATTCACCGACCCTGATACTGGCGAGGAAATTGCCCGCATCCACAACCTCAAGGAGCTGCAGAACAACATCTTCACGCTGCCTCGCGAGTCGTTGCTCAACCACATCACCCACAACAACATCTCACGCTGGTTAGGCTCACGCGCCTTGTTCCCAATCTCACAGTTCCTGAAGCACATCACTTGGGACTCGCTCCAGGACGTCGATGCCCATCGCCAGATCACCTTCGATGCCATTGTGGCATACCGAAAGATGAAGAACCACGGCGTAGTGGCTGTGTTCCAGCGCGAACGCTTCGACCAATACAGCAACTTCGCCCGCATCGGCGACGGATCGTTGGGAGGCAAAGGACGTGGCCTTGCCTTCATCGACCGAATGCTCACCCGACACGAAGACCTCCCTGCACCGACCATGATCCCGAAAACGGTGGTGCTGTGTACCGACATCTTCGACGAGTTTATGGACACCAACCAGCTCTATCCTATCGCTTTGAGCAACCGCACGGACGAAGAGATACTCGAAGCCTTCCTTCATGCCCATCTGCCACAGCGACTACTAGTCGATCTTGAAGCCTTCATGGAGGTCGTGAACGGTCCGCTTGCAGTGCGCAGTTCTTCTTTGCTCGAAGACTCACACTATCAGCCGTTTGCCGGAGTCTATTCGACCTATATGATACCTTACGTCACCGACAAGTACAAGCGCATCGAGCTGCTTGCCTATGCTGTCAAGGCTGTATATGCGAGTGTCTATTACCAGAGCTCGAAGGACTACATGACAGCCACAAGCAATGTGATTGACCAGGAGAAGATGGCTGTCATCCTGCAGGAGGTTGTGGGAGAGGCTCACGGCGACCGATTCTATCCTGTGATCTCGGGTGTGGCACGAAGTGTCAACTACTATCCTATCGGTGACGAGAAGGCGGAAGAAGGAACGGTGTCGTTGGCAATGGGTCTTGGCAAATACATCGTCGATGGTGGACAGAGCCTGCGTGTCAATCCATATCATCCCGACAAGGTGCTGCAGATGAGCGAAATGGAGACTGCTTTGCGCGACACACAGACGGCCTTCCTTGCCCTCGACCTCAAATCGACCGATCCTCACAAGTTCTGCGTTGACGATGGCTTCGACCTTGTCAAGGTACCAGTGAGGAAAGCCGATGGCGACGGAACGCTGAAATACATCTGCTCGACCTACGATCCGGAAGACCAGATCATCCGCGACGGCTATTACGAAGGACGCAACCGCAAGATCATCTCCTTTGCTGGTGTATTGCAGAATGGTGTCTTTCCTCTGCCAGAACTCATGCAGAAGGTATTGGCTTACGGAGAGAAAGAGATGCAACGCCCAGTAGAGATAGAGTTTGCCGTCAATCTTCACGATGACCGTACGGGCGAGTTCTATCTGCTGCAGATACGTCCGATGGTGGATAATCGCATGATGCTCGATGAGAACCTTGCAGAAGTGCCCGACGAAGATTGCCTGCTCCGCTCACATAGCGCCATTGGCCACGGCATCATATCCGACATCTCGGATATCGTCTATGTCAAGACTCTCGACAACAGTTATTCGCCAAGCTTCAATCCTGTCATTGCAGAAGAGTGCGACAGGATGAACCGCAAGTTCCTTGAGCACGACAAGAAGTATCTGCTCATCGGTCCTGGACGCTGGGGAAGCAGCGACCCCTGGCTAGGTATTCCTGTCAAGTGGCCACATATATCGGCGGCACGTGTCATCGTAGAGGCAGGACTCAAGAACTTTCAGGTAGATCCAAGCCAGGGCACGCACTTCTTCCAGAATCTCACGAGTCTAGGAGTCTGCTATTTCACCATCAATGCCTTCCGCAACGATGGCGTCTATCGCGAAGACATCCTCGACACCCTTCATGCTGTCGAAGAGACCGAACACCTACGTCACGTTCACCTGCCACAGCCAATGACCATTAAGGTCGATGGCGCACATCGCGAGGGCGTGATCTTGCAAGGTGGGCACGCTACTGCTTTTTCACGTGAATAGTCTTAACAAGGCGGAGCCGGTACTTTACCGTTGCACCCGCCTTTGTTATTTGCAACGCATCGCCATCACTCGACGTTGCAAACGAATAGGTGTAGAGCGCGTCTTCGATACTTTGTCGCCATAATAGCAGTTTCGCAATGCCGTTGCCTCTTCTTTAGTAGGAATACGCCATCCCGTCAGCCCATATTCTGAATATGCCTGTGCTATTTGAGCAGCAGCATCAGGTTCGTCCGACACCTTCGACATCACATTGACCTCTTCAGGCAAAGCCAAGAGCAGCAGATCGGCTTCGGACGATGTGACATTGCCGACCATAGCCACTACATGACCTTGCCACAGCGAACATGCTTCAGGAATTTCGGCAACAGTGACCTCCTCCGATGCAGAGGGTTCTTCACCTTCATCCCCTCCGCTATCGCTCACATTCGTGCCAAAATCAAAGTCGAGCACCACATCCTCATCCCATCCGATGGCTTCAACCGTGCCATTCAAGACAATGCCCGCAGAGAAAGTACCGTTGAGCTGATAAGGCACGCCAGCCCTGACAGGTGTGTTATAGGTATAGCCGTAGGTATTGCTTCCTGTATCATCGGCCACAATGATTGAGACCACCATTGACGAAGAAGATAGGGGCAAGAGATAGACCTTGCCGGTGGTCCACACGCCACCGACCTTACTACATTCCAACACAGCCGGCTCGGGAGACTGACATTCGCCACCGAACGTGATGGCACTGTACACATCGGCAATCGTCACCGAGACTTCGGTCACATCATCGGGCAGGCCATGGAGTGCAAACTCGACACTTGCCACCTGAAGCGACATCTGAACGGTGACGGACGAAGAACCAGAGAGCGCGACATCGGCTTGACCGACAGAGAGGGGCGTGACGGAATAGTTTCCCACGTTAGTAGTTATCAGGGCATTCTTTTTGGGGGTCTGGGGAAAGACGAAGTCTCCGAAGCCCGATATTGCCGTGATGCGATAATTGCCCTTGCCGAGTTTCAGACTCACCGACTCACTCTCATCCTCAATGACTTGCTGGGCTTTGCACGACCCATCAGCCCCGAAAGCATAGATAGAAAGCGGATAGATGACAGCATTGCTCGTGGCGCTGCGCGTGATGACATTGAGCTTTGTGCCACTGCCCGAAACGACGTCTTCCACTGGAGCTTCCTGATAGCATCCAGTCAGACTCAAACCTGTGATCAAGGATACCACTGATGGTAACGACTTGAACGATTGAATGAACTTACACATTATATAATATTAAAAAAATGGTTTATAGCCTTGTTGATAAAATAAGTGATCCTATTATGGACACCGAATGATTCTGCTGCAAATATAGGCAATAAATTTCAAATCCCCAACAAACGTAAAATATTTCTGATGAATTGGTGGAATTATTTCCAAAATCGGGCAATAATTGTAGAAAAATACTTAATTTTGCACCAATAGACAAAAAAAGATTACATAATGATAAAATAGTATTTTTATGTATTTTATATTATGTATAACTTTGCACCGTGAAAATTAATATTGTGAACAAACAACTTATCAAAATGAAAAAGACTATTTTTCTATCTGCAATTCTTGCCATCGCATTGATTGCGTGCAAGCCACAACAACCAGTAACAGAAACAACACCTGCTGATGCTCTCTGTTCACGTCTTTCTAAAATCAGCCAGAAGGGCTACATGTTCGGACACCAGGATGACCCATTCTATGGACTCACCTGGGAATATGAGGACGGTCGTTCGGACACCAAGGAACTTGTTGGCGACTATCCTGCCGTTATGGGTTTTGACATCGGCGGTATAGAAATGGGCGACCTGAAGAATCTCGACTCTGTGCCATTCAACCTTATGCGCGAGGAAATCATCGCACATCATGAGCGTGGTGGCATCATCACTATCTCATGGCATCTGCGCAACCCGCTGAACGGCAAGACAGCATGGATTGACGAAGACATAAAGGAATATGAGCAAGCACTTGCCGATGGCAAGAGCGCTGACGAGCTCATCGACCCAAAGCACACCGTAGCAGCAACCCTCGAAGGAGGCGAGGTGCACGAGAAATTCATCGGCTGGCTCGATAAGGTGACAGAGTTCATTGGCTCACTCAAGACTTCCGATGGTGAGGTCGTGCCGGTGATCTTCCGTCCTTGGCACGAGAATACAGGCAACTGGTTCTGGTGGGGCGAGGCAAACTGCTCGGCTGAAGAATACAAGGCATTGTGGAACATGACACAGGACTATATGGATGAGCGTCTTGAAGGACAGCTCGTGTGGAGCTATTCCCCAGGACCTCGTTCGCTTGAGCATTTCCTTGAGCGTTGGCCAGGCGATGACCGCGTGCAGCTTCTTGGCACCGATGCTTATCAGTATGGCTCGGACGAGGATTACATGGCACAGCTCGACCGTTTGCTCACCATGATGTGCGACTATGCCAAGGAGCGCAACATCCTTGTAGCCGTGACAGAATGTGGCAAGACCAACTCCGTAATCCCTGACTGGTGGACACGCATCTTCGATGCTTCGGTCAAGGACTTCCCTATCTGCTATTGCCTCCCTTGGCGCAACTATCCAAAGGAGCACTTCGGCCCTTCGAAGGAGACTCCTACAGCCGAAGACTTCAAGAAGTTCTACGAGTTACCTAACACATTATTCCTCAACGACATCAAGGACATTAAATAATAAAAAAATGACATTCGAAGAAAGAAAAGCCTTTGTTGAAGCTCAACATGAGGCATTTGTAACAAAAAAGAATAGCCCAATTGAGGGCAATGGCGTATATACACGCTGGGAGAACCCAATCATCGAAGCTGAGACAGTACCATTGGCATGGCGCTACGACTTCAATCCAGAGACCAATCCATACTTCATGGAGAGAATAGGCGTCAATGCCACTCTCAACTCTGGAGCAATCAAGTGGGGCGACAAGTATGTGCTGGTGGTTCGTGTAGAGGGAGCCGACCGCAAGTCGTTCTTTGCCGTTGCCGAATCGCCAAATGGTGTCGATAACTTCCGTTTCTGGGAGCATCCTATCACAATGCCTGAAGCACCGGAAGGAACATGTGCTGCAGGACTCGATGCTCCTGCCACCAACGTCTATGACATGCGTCTGACACAGCATGAAGATGGCTGGATCTACGGACTCTTCTGCGTAGAG
Source organism: Bacteroidales bacterium (assembly GCA_004557315.1). Lineage (GTDB taxonomy): Bacteria > Bacteroidota > Bacteroidia > Bacteroidales > UBA3663 > Liminaster. Next base: position 54,242 of record SFEH01000005.1, on the reverse strand, counting down.
CGTCATGATGACAGCCGCCCTGGAGACCTCAGCGCAGCTACTGCCACCTGCGGCATTGCACGCACCAAGGATCTTGTGAACTGGGAGCGTCTGCCTGACCTCAAGAGCAAGTCTCAGCAGCGCAATGTGGTGCTCCACCCTGAATTTGTCGATGGCAAGTATGCTCTCTATACTCGTCCACAGGACGGATTCATCGACGCAGGCAGCGGCGGAGGCATCGGCTGGGCTCTCGTTGACGATATCACCAATGCCGTAGTGAACGAAGAGAAGATCATCGATCAGCGCTATTATCATACCATCAAGGAAGTGAAGAATGGCGAAGGTCCTCATCCTTTCAAGACACCAAAGGGCTGGCTCCACCTTGCTCATGGCGTGCGTGGTTGCGCTAGCGGTCTGCGTTATGTATTATATATGTATATGACTGCCCTCGACGAGCCTTGGCGCGAGATTGCCACTCCTGGCGGCGCACTGATGGTGCCACAGGGAGGCGAATATATCGGCGACGTGATGAACGTATTGTTCACCAACGGCTGGATTGCAGAAGGCGGCACAGGTGCTGACATGCACTCGATGGACGACAAGGTGTTTATCTACTATGCAGCAAGCGACACCCGCATGCATGTGGCAACATCAACCATCGGACAACTCGTCGATTATTGCATGAATACACCAAGCGACGGACTCACAACTGGTGCTTCAGTTAAGACCAGAAATGCACTTATTGATAAAAATATTGCTTTTCTTAACCGATAAATAAAAAAAATTATTATATTTGCAGCGATTTTAAAATCTAAAACCTGCAAATATAATAATTAAAACCAATACTATGGCAACATTAAAAGAAAAAATCGGCTATGCCTTGGGTGATGCAGCTTCGGGAGGTATCACTTGGAAAATCATGTCAACAGCCTTCCCTCTGTTCTTCACCAACGTGTTCGGACTATCATTTGCCGATGCCGGACTCCTGATGCTCATCGCCCGCATGTTCGATGTGGTCACCGACCCACTGATGGGTTCAATCGCCGACCGAACACAGAGCCGCTGGGGCACTTATCGTCCGTGGCTCATCTGGGGATCTATCCCATTCGGCATCATCTTCGCATGTCTTCTCTTCACACCTGAACTCGGTCCTGGCGGTAAGCGTGTGTGGGCTTATACCTTCTACCTGCTCATGATGGCGGTCTATACCTTGGTCAATGTGCCTTACGGCTCTTTGCTCGGAGTGATGACCGAAGACGATGACGAAAAAAACCAGTTCTCGTCATACCGCATGGTCGGTGCCTATGCTATGGGCTTCGTGACCTTGATCTCTTTCCCATATCTCCAGAAGTGGGTCGGAGGTTCCGAGGCACACCAGTATTCTGTGCTTGGTGCAGGCTTCGGTGTTGTTGCCGCAGTAATGACTTTGGCATGTGGCTTGCTCACCAAGGAGCGCATCAAGCCTAAGCGTGCCGAAAAATTCTCAACCAAGCAGTATTCCGACCTCATCGCCAACAAGCCGTGGATCTATATGACCCTGGTGGCGATCAGCACCAACTTCTTCAACGGGTTCCGCTATGCTGCTGCTGGCTACATGATGACCTACTGCCTTGGAGGCGATGTTACCATTGGTGCACTCATCATCAACTACACAGTCTTCATGGCATTTGGCGAGGTGACCTGCATGATCTTTGGTGGACTCTCTCCAGCCTTCACCCGTTGGGTAGGCTCAAAGCGCAGGGCTTTCATCTGGTCGGCTATTCTGTGCACTGTCTCTTCGGTGGCATATTTCTTCATCCCAATGGATCCTGCCTACATTTGGGTAATGGTGGCAGTCTCTATCATCACATCAATCGGAGTAGGTTTCTACTCTCCACTCCTTTGGTCGATGTATGCCGATGTATCTGACTATGCGACTGAGACCTATGGTGCATCATCTACCGGCTTGATCTTCTCATCAGGAACAATGGCACAAAAGTTCGGAAGCGCTATTTCTGGTTCGCTCATCGCTCTCCTTCTTGGCATGGCTGGACTCATCTCTACCACCGACCCAAACACTGGCGAGACAGTTGTAACTATTACCGACCCAGAATCAGTCAAGACTATGGTATGGTCACTCTTCTCTCTGTTCCCAGCAGCCATTGCTGCCCTTATGGGATTCTTGGCTTATAAATTCCCTTTGAAAAAGTAATAATGAACAATACACCTATCAACTTATTAAAAACCGAAATGAAGGATGTTGTTGAGAACAACATCCTCTCGTTTTGGCTTAAGATGCAGGACACTGAACGTGGAGGCTTCTATGGTCAGATGCGAGGCGATGGCACTCTCGTGAAAGATGCCAGCAAAGGAGGAATCCTCAATGCTCGAATCCTCTGGGCTTTCTCTGCTGCTTACCGTGTCTTGCAACGTCCTGAGTATCTTGAGGCTGCAACTCACGCCAAGGACTATCTACTATCGCACTTCATCGACAAGGAATATGGCGGAATCTTCTGGGAGCTGGATGCTGATGGCAACCCTATCGACACCAAGAAGCAGTTCTATGCAATAGGCTTCGCCATCTACGGATTGTCTGAATATGCACGCGCCACCCACGACAAGGAGGCTCTCGACAAGTCGATCGAGCTGTTCCACTGCATCGAGCAACATTCGTTCGATCATGCCAACAACGGCTATATCGAAGCTTGCACCCGTGAATGGGGCGAGATTGCCGACATGCGTCTGTCTGACTTCGATGCCAACTATCCGAAGTCGCAGAACACCCACCTGCACATCATTGAGCCTTACACCAATCTCTATCGTGTATTGCAGAGCGTGGCTAGTTGCGACAAGTACAAGGACGAATACAAGGAAGTGACTTTAGAGGTTGAGAAAGCTTTGCGCAACCTCATCTACATCTTCACCGACAAGATACTCAATCCAGAGACTCATCACCTCGACCTCTTCTTCGACATGGACTGGAAACGAGGAGCAGGCTGGTTAGAGAGCTATGGTCACGACATCGAATGTTCGTGGCTGATGCACGAGGCTGCTCTGGTTCTTGGTGACAAGGAGGTATTGGCAAAGGTTGAGCCTATAGTCAAGCTTGTTGCCAAAGCAAGCGAGAAGGGTCTTAATGCCGATGGCTCGATGACTCATGAGGCAAACCTCGACACAGGCCACATCGACGATGACCGTCACTGGTGGGTTCAGGCCGAGGCTGTGGTCGGTTTCCTCAATCTCTACCAGTACTTCGGAGATACCGACGCACTCGACAAGGGTGTAAAATGCTGGCAATATATCAAGGACAACCTCATCGACTACGAAGGAGGTGAGTGGTTCTGGAGTCGCGACAGCAAGCGCAACATCAATCGCAAGGACGACAAGGCTGGGTTCTGGAAATGCCCATACCACAACAGCCGCATGTGTCTTGAGATAATCGAACGAGAATTCTAATCCAAAATCTACCAAAAACATGAAACCGTATAAGTTTGTACCTTTCCTCAAGAGCACTATCTGGGGAGGCGAGCAGATTGCTCCATTCAAGTGTATCCATACCGACGAAACCAATATCGGTGAATCGTGGGAAATCAGTGGCGTTCCAGGTCACGAAAGCATCACTGCCGACCGTGGACTGGTCAATGATGTTGATCTCGACATGACTCTTCCTGCCCTCATCGACAAATACAAAGGTCTTCTCGTGGGCGACAAGGTCTTTGAGCGTTTTGGCAACAACTTTCCTCTGTTGGTCAAGTTCATCGACTCACGTCAAGATCTCAGCATTCAGGTTCACCCTGATGATGAACTGGCAGGCAAGCGCCATCGCTGTGCCGGCAAGACTGAGATGTGGTATATCATCAAGAGCGACCCTGGTGCAAAGATCTATGCAGGCATGAAGAAGTCTATCACTCCCGACGAATATGAGAACCTGCTGACCAATGAGGTGGAGGGCGTGAACCCTATGGCTGACATCATCGCTACTCACGAATCTCATCAAGGCGACCTCTTCTTCCTCCCTGCAGGACGCATGCATGCCATCGGTGCAGGCAACTTCCTTGCTGAGATTCAGCAGACCAGCGACATCACCTACCGCGTCTATGACTTTGGCCGCCGAGATGCCAATGGCAACACCCGCGAGCTTCACACCGAATTGGCAAAGGATGCCATCGACTATAAGGTCTATCCAGAATATCGCTCGTCATACGACAGCACTCTGCCAGTAGCACCTCTCGTCGAATGTCCTTATTTCTCTGTAAGCCGCGTAGTGGTTCAGCATGCTCAGCAAGTAGATCTCCACACCGACTCGTTTGTCATAGTAGTGTGCCTGCATGGTGATGCAAACATCAATGGCGTGAAGGTGCATCAAGGCGAGACTCTGCTTGTACCTGCGTCAGAAAACGTGCTTAACATCTTTGGCAATGCCACATTCTTGACAGCTACAATCCACTAATAATATCAATACTTACCTGCTCTGACAGGACAAGTTGTTCTGCCAGAGCGGTTTTACACTATAATGTTATATTATAGCACACTTTATTCAATCTACAAACATCATTAATTATGAAAAAGAGTCTCATATTCCTTTCGGCATTATTTGCAGCAAGCACTGCCATGGCTGAAAAGATTGAGCTCCGCACACCTAACAACAGCCTCGTGCTCGAGCTGAACAAGGGTGCAGAGCCTCTATTTGTCTATTATGGTCCCGCCCTCAAGTCACAGGACATTGCACAGCTGCCATCGCTCTCTGGCGGACGTGCCGAACTCTATCCTGCCTACGGTGCAACACATACTACTACCGAGACATGTCTTGCCATGCGTCATGCAGATGGCAACATGTCAACACAGATGCTGATTTCAGACTATAAGGTTTCTTCGATCAAGGACAAGGCTCCAAACGGTGCTGACCGTTCCGGAGAATTGCTCACCATCACTCTCACCGACCCTCTCTATCCTACCACCGTGCGTCTCTACTATCAGAGCTACGACGATGTGGATATGATTGAATACTGGAGCGACATCACCAATGGCGAGAAGAAGACTGTCACTCTCACACAGTTCTACAACCCTCTCCTGCCTGTGCGCCGAGGCAATGTATGGTGCTCTCACTTCCATGGCACATGGGCTGCCGAGGCACAGCTCTACGATGAGCCATTGACCAACGGAACCATCGTGCTCAAGGAGAAAGACGGCATCCGCAATGCGTTCATCAGCCGCAATGAGGTCATGCTCTCGCTCGACGGCAAGGCACAGGAGAACGAAGGTGCTGTGATCGGTGCGTCTTTGCTCTACAGCGGTCCTTATCGCGTCACAATCGACACCGACGATACCGACTATCACTATTACTTCGCAGGCATCAATCCCGACAATTCGGAATACCACCTCAAGAAGGGCGAGACCTTCACCACTCCACATTCTGCCATCACCTATTCAACCAAGGGTACCAATGGCGTGAGTCAGGCTTTCCACCGCTGGGCTCGTCGCTATCAGCTTCGCCACGGCAATCAGGAACGCATGATCCTGCTCAACTCTTGGGAAGGCGTATATCTCGACATCAAGGCTCCAGAGATGGATCAGATGATGAAGGACATCGCATCAATGGGTGGCGAACTCTTCGTGATGGACGACGGATGGTTTGGCGACAAATATCCTCGCAATGTCGATAACTCATCGCTCGGTGACTGGGTAGTGGATACCCGCAAACTCCCTGATGGCATCAACGGTCTGTTGCGCGATGCCAAGAAGAATGGCGTGAAGTTCGGCATCTGGATCGAGCCAGAGATGTCAAATACCGTATCTGAACTCTATGAGGCTCATCCTGACTGGATTATCAAGGCTCCAGGTCGCGAGCCAGTCTTGGGACGTGGCGGCACACAGGTGGTTCTCGATATGGCAAATCCAAAGGTTCAGGACTTCGTGTTCAACCTCGTTGACACCCTCCTCACCAACTATCCAGAGATTGCATATATCAAGTGGGATGCCAATGCTCCAGTGATGAACCATGGTTCGCAGTATCTTCCAATGGAAGATCAGTCACACCTCTACATCAAATACCACGAAGGCTTGATCAAGACCTGCCAGCGCATACGTGAGAAGTATCCTGATGTGGTCATTCAGGACTGTGCTTCTGGTGGCGGACGTGTCAACTACGGCTTGCTCCCTTACTTCGATGAGTTCTGGGTGAGCGACAATACCGATGCTTTGCAGCGTGTGCGCATGCAGTGGGGAACATCTTACTTCTACCCTGCCATTGCCATGGCAAGTCACATCTCGGCTGCACCAAACCATCAGACTTTCCGCACCACACCTCTCAAGTTCCGCATCGACGTTGCCATGAGCGGACGCCTCGGAATGGAGATCCAGCCAAAGCACATGACCGACGAAGAGAAGGATCTGTGCCGCAAGGCTATTGCCGACTACAAGAAGATCCGTCCTATCGTGCAGTTTGGCGACCTCTACCGTCTCCTCTCTCCTTATGCTGGTCAGGACCTCGCATCGGTGATGTATGTGGGCGAAGACAAGAATCAGGCAGTGTTCTACTGGTGGAAGCTCGAGACATTCATGAACCAGCACTTCCCTCGCGTTAAGATGGCAGGACTTGACCCTAACAAGACATACACCATCCATGAGCTCAATCGCATCGACACCCGTCCTCTCGACTTCGAGGGCAAGAGCTTCAGCGGTGCCTATCTCATGAACGTCGGACTCGAGATCCCAAAGAGCCATACTGTAGAATATCACAAGCAGAATGACTGGAGCTCACGTGTGCTCCATCTCGTTGCAGAGTAAGTCATGTCATGGCTTTTTCCTAAAGTCTTTTATGTAAAAAGAAAGTCATATATGTAATAAAAAAGAGCTGGCATTTACTTGCCGGCTCTTTCTGTCTTGTTACTTCTCCACTTTCTTTCCTGGTCGGGTATAGAACTTCGTCTTCGACGCGCTTGCCTTTTTCCCCGACTTCATTGCAGCCTTTCGTTCCTCATAAGCTGCATATTGTCTTTCCAAAAAGTTGTCTGCCATATTGTAATATTCTATATTTTGCGGCAAAAATAAGGTAAAATAAAAATATTTGCAAATAAATTGCAGATATTATTCAGGAAATGATTATTTTTGCAGAAAATACACACAAACATAATTTTTATCGCTATGAAAATTCGCTACATTCTCTCCGCTCTGCTTGCTGTCGTTTCCCTTGCGGGGCTTCATGCACAGCAACCTCAAGCATCGACCGAGATTCCTCTCGTCGGCAACATCTATGGCCGTCAGGACGTGACTTCGCTCAACGGAAAATGGCGTTACATCATCGACCAGCAGGAAATCGGCTTCTACGACTACCGAATGAAAGAATCTCCTTGGGGCTTCTTCCTCGATGCTCATCAGAAATCTCCGCTCGAACTGGTAGAATACAATTTCGACACCACCGACCAGATGGACATCCCTGGCGACTGGAACATTCAGGACGAACGTCTCTTCTTCTACGAGGGCACTGTATGGTTCCGTCGCACCTTCGACTATAAGCCACAAGCCGACAAGCGCATGCTGCTCTATTTCGGCGCTGTCAACTACGAAGCTGTGGTCTATGTCAACGGCAAGAAGCAGGGCACTCACTTCGGTGGCTTCACGCCTTTCAACTTCGACATCACCGATGCTCTGAAAGAAGGACAGAACAATGTGATTGTGAAGGTCGATAACAAGCGCCATCCAGAAGCCATTCCTACCAATATCTTCGACTGGTGGAACTACGGCGGCATCACTCGCGATGTGCTCCTCGTGCCTGTCGAGACGACTTTCATCCAGGACTACAGCATCCAGCTCGACAAGAAGAACTGGCAGCATATCTATGGCTGGATCAGTCTCAACAAGCCACAGGAAGGCGTTGAGATCGAAGTTCGCATCCCTGAACTCAAGATTGCCCAGAAGGTTGTGACCGATGCCGACGGACGCGCCAGCATCTCATTCAAGGCAAAGCCTGTGCTATGGTGTCCTGAAAACCCGAAGCTCTACGATGTTGAGATTGCCAAGGGCAATGAGGTGCTCACCGACGAGATAGGCTTCCGCTGCATTGAGACCCAAGGAAAGAAGATTCTCCTCAACGGCAAGCACATCTTCCTACGCGGTGTCAGCATCCACGAAGAAAAAGCCTTCAGCCAAGGTCGTGCTCATTCAGCCGAGGATGCTCGCACATTGCTCAACTGGGCAAAGGAGCTGGGCTGCAACTACGTGCGTCTGGCTCACTACCCTCACAACGAACATGCTGTGCGCGAAGCCGAGCGTATGGGCATCATGGTGTGGAGCGAGATTCCTTGCTACTGGACCATCGCCTGGGAGAATCCCGACACATATAAGAATGCCGAACGTCAGCTTGGCGACATGATACGCCGCGACAAAAACCGTGCCAACGTCATCATCTGGAGCATAGCCAACGAGACTCCTCATAGTGAGCCTCGCGACCGCTTCCTCTCTTCGCTTGCCAAGTTCGCCCGTTCGCTCGACGACACTCGTCTCATCAGCATGGCGATGGAGGTGACTTCTGCCACCAACTATCACAACCGCCTGCAGGACAACATGAACGAATATGTCGATGTGGTGGCATTCAACCAGTATGTCGGCTGGTATCGCGACACCCAGGATGCAGCCAAGATGACATGGGAGGTGCCATACGACAAGCCTGTCATCGTGAGCGAATTCGGCGGTGGTGCAGTCGCTGGCTGGCATGCCAACAAGAACGTCCGCTTCAGCGAAGAGTTCCAAGAGGATCTCTATATCGAAGGCCTAAAGATGATGGACAAGATCGACGGCCTCTCTGGCCTCTCGCCATGGATCCTCAAGGACTTCCTCTCTCCTCGCCGACCATTGTCTGATGTCCAGGACTGGTTCAATCGCAAGGGGCTTGTATCCAACACCGGCCAGAGGAAACTCGCCTTCTACGTCATGCAACGCTACTACGAGCAGAAGAAGGCCGAGTTTGACGCAAAGCCTGCCAAGCGCTGAAGGATCCATATCGCAACTATCTTGTATTGGATATTTTGAGCATCACTATTTTGGTAGATTTACGTAATATATGCAAAAGTCTCACGCTTCAAACACATCAAGTTTGTTCGAGTTTCCTTCGAGTTCCCTTCGAGTTGATGACGTATTGATATTTTGCATATATATGCAGATAGAAGAGGAATTGAAATAAGTCACATTATTTCTTTTTTAATACCAAAATCTTCATTGCTGAAAAACAATGCACCAACTGCCTTGCAGATGCAAAGACAGCCGGTGCATTGTTTTATGCTTTATAGAAATCAAAAGTCAGCAAATTAATTTTGACAACCAGAACTGAAGGTTGAGAACAGTCAATTGTTCCAAACGTTCGTAACTGGTATAGATATTAAAGTTCTTTTGGGCTGCGCTAACTATAAACTGAAAACGCGAGAACACTACTGCTCTCATCAAATAATTCAAGCTGACCCGAAAGGCGTTAACGTTAACTGTTAACTCGATGCGATTTTGTTTATTTCAATGATTGCGAGAGGGTTAACGTTATTTTATACATTATATATCGCGCTCGCGCGCATATTAATAGTTTAAAATTATATTATTATATATTTATATAGCAGAAACAATTTTAGCAGAAATATTTTTAGTAGCATTACAGAAAAGAAATACCTTGAGAGATGAAGGAGTGAAGATGTTGGGGTGTGGATGTTTGAAGGTGCTTTGCTGGCGATGGTGCTTTGCTGTCGAAGATGAGTCTTGATGTAATTCACATTCGCATTGAGTTAACAGTTAACGTTAACGCTCCAGCTCTCTTCAACCAACACCTCTCAAGGTACTTCTCGCGACAAGATTTTTTTCCTCGCGAGGGAAAAAAATTAACTCCCCGACAACCGCACATCACCCGCTTCTCATGCCTGTCCATCACCATGAAAAAGGGTGTTAACGTTAACTGTTAACTCGATGCGATTTTAAAAAAACGTTTTGCATGTCGAGAAGATGCGGTATTAATATCATTGATGCTGTGAATGGGTGACAACAATAGCAATCCATCATGAAATCCAATCATATACATATTTTTGCATATTTTTTGCCTTCTCAATCCGTGAGGAAATGCTTCTCGATATATTTCTTATACAGTTCGATGTACTGTGAATAGCGGCCCTCGGTGATGCAGGCTTTCATCTGGCGATAGGTCTCGGGATGAGTGTTCAGGAACTTCAGGAGTGCCTGATGGTACTGGGCAGCAGCGGCATCGTCGTATTCGCGCATCAGTCGCTCGAAAGTCTTGGTCGAATGGTAGTTTCGGCTGATATTCTCGGTGGCTGCATCCATACAGTCGCACATAGTGACAAGACAGATGATGGAGAAATAAGGCGACTGACGGTTGTTGAACGAATATGGATAGCCCTTGCCATTGTACCACTTATGATGTCCTTGCGCCACATCGCTATATGGCTTCAACACTGGATTGGAGTCGAGGATGCGAGCAGAAAGGACAGGATGGATCTTGATGATTCCATACTCATGGTCGTTGATGCGGCGATAGCTGTTGCCAATGATGGTAGGCATGTTGATCTTGCCGAAATCGTGATAGAGTGCAGCCTGATAGATGAACTCGATGAGCTCGTCTTTCTTTGCCTTCACGTCCTTGGTAGTCTCATATCCAGGCACTCCGATGAAGAAGCCTGGGCGGTATTCGACAAGTGCCGTGGCAAGGATGCGCGACAAGTCGGCCACCATCGAGACATGGACGAAGGTGGTAGGCTGCTCCATGACGAACGGACGGAACATGAAATCGACAAGCTCCGATTCGTCGATATAGCGATGTGCCTTCTCGTCGCAGATGATGTTGGACAGGATCTGACCTATCTCATAAGGATAGACCTTATAGTCGAGCATTGGCAGCATGTCGTATGCCAATTCGATATGCTCCTTCAGTATCTGGCTCTTCTGCTCAAATGTCAGGCTTGTCTTGTCGAGAAGCTCGGTGAAACAAGAATAGATGTTGTACACATAGTGAACCTTGACTATGAGCTCTCCTTTCTTTGTCTCAATGAAGGGGTCATGTTCGGAAAGACGCATGAATTTGTCGTATGCTTCATCCCAGGTGATATGTCCCATATATGCCTCGATGACGCAATCGTCGTACTCAAGATTGGTGTAGTAGCGAGTCGGATCGGCTGGTTTCAGTCCGATCTCCTTCTTTGCATCGCAATACAAGGCATAGAGCTGGTCGCGCAAAGCCGGATTTTCTTCGCCTCGGCTGATATAGGCGGTAATGGCACGGAAACTGTACATCGCTGTGACCCAGTCGGCCAGTTCTGCCAATTTCTTGTCCTGATTCAGAATCTTGCGGCTCTCGGGCTTATCGAGAATCGACCGCATCTTCTCTGCCAGTTCCAGACTCTCTTCCATCGAGATTGTTCCTCGCTGGGTGTGGAGCACAATAATGTTGAAATAAGCCAACAACAGGTAATAGCGGTTGAGCGGGTTTTCGAAACGAGCGAAATCGTTGGAAAACTCGAGTGCCTTCCTGAAATAGTCGAGCGACTTCTTTTCCGAACCGCTCTCTCCCATTCGATAACACTGATAGAAGCATATTCCCTGCATAAGATAGCATAGGACAAGATGTTCGTCGTCGGGGATCTCGCTGTAATGAGGCATGATGAGATTCACCATCTCCTCGCACAGGAAGATGTCGTAAACCTTGTTGTACAGCATGTGTGCACACCAGTGATAGACTAAATCATAAGCTTGGTCGGGCACGTTGCCCGCTGCAAAGAACTTGTTGACTGCTGTAAGGTTCTTGTTGTTCTCCTTGTAGATGGCAGCATGAGTGCGGGCTCGGCGGCGGAACATCTGAACCCAATCCTCGGTAGGCAAATCAATATATATACTGTCGTTGTACAGATTGAACAAGTCAAGATTCTGCTCATATCTGGCATAGGTGTCACCGATCGAAGGAGCGCCCTGTGGCATGAAGGAACTCTCGTCGATGACCATCTGCTGTTCCTGCTCCTTGAATATCTCGATGCCCCACATCTCTGAAGGCAAGGCCGGATAGACATAGTCCTGAGCTTTCAGGCAAGAACCAAGCACAAAGAAAAAAAGACAAACTGCGATTCCCTTAAAATTCATATAGCACTTAATTTACATGACTGATTGCGCAAAGATAAGCTATATTTTTTGCAAATTGAGCGAATCGGGCAATATTTTTATAAATATTGTTATATTTTTTTGAAGATGCGCAAATAAACAATATATTTGCAGCAATTTTTGAGTCATAAACACAAAAACTACATAGAAATGAACGAACTTTCTTTTCCATGGGAAAACAGGCCGGAGCAGTGCTCCGAACCTATGTGGAGATATTCTGCCAATCCTATTATCGGACGCTATCATATTCCATGTGCCAACAGCATTTTCAACAGTGCGGTGGTGCCTTTCAATGGCGGCTATGCCGGTGTCTTCCGTTGCGACAACCGTTCGGTGCAGATGAACATCTTTGCGGGATTCAGCAAGGATGGCATCAACTGGGACATCGCTCACGAACCGATCAAGTTCAAGTGCGGCAATACTGACTTCATCCATTCCGACTACAAATATGACCCGCGTGTGACTTGGATCGAAGACCGCTACTGGATCACTTGGTGCAATGGCTACAACGGTCCGACCATCGGCATCGGCTATACTTTCGACTTCAAGGATTTCTTCCAGTGTGAGAACGCGTTCTTGCCTTTCAACCGCAATGGTGTGCTCTTCCCACAGAAGATCAATGGCATGTATGCTATGTTGAGCCGTCCGTCGGACAATGGTCACACTCCATTTGGTGACATCTACATCAGCTACTCTCCAGACATGATCTTCTGGGGCAAACACCGTGTTGTGATGAAGCCCACTCCTTTCGAACAGAGCGCATGGCAATGCTTGAAGATTGGCGCAGGCGCGGTGCCTATGCTGACCGACGACGGATGGCTGCTGTTCTATCATGGCGTTATCCACACCTGCAACGGCTATCGCTATTCGCTCGGCACAGCTATTCTCGACAAGGACGATCCGTCGAAAGTGCTGTATCGCTCAAGCCCTTACCTCCTTGCTCCTGCCGAGATGTATGAGATGACGGGCGATGTGCCGAATGTCGTGTTCCCTTGCGCAACATTGCGCGATGGCAACCGCGTGACACTTTATTATGGAGCTGCCGACACCACTGTCTGCATCGCCTGTGGTTATATCGATGAGATTATTGAGTGGACTAAGAATAATTCTTTATAAGGTTATAAGGTTATAAGGTTATAAGGTTATAAGGTTTTGAGGTTTTAAGGTTTTGAGGTTTTAAGGTAGCTCCGCGCAGACAATTATCCTCATAGATACTGAATCTTGCAACCTCACAACCTCACAACCTCACAACCTCATAACCTCAAAACCTCACAACCTAATTATTAATACATTACCTTTTTTTATGAAAAAAATTTTAATGTTATGCCTTGTTGTGGTATTTGCAATGAGCATCAAGGCGCAAGAGACTTTCCGCAATCCAGTTATTAATGCCGATGTTCCTGACATCAGCGTGTGCAAGGTTGCCGATACCTATTACATGATCAGTACGACAATGCACCTCATGCCTGGAGGACCTATCATGCGTTCGAAGGACATGGTCAACTGGGAGACGATCAGCTATGTGTTTGACCGCATCGACGATGGCGACCGCTACAACCTCACCGACAACAAGACTGTCTATGGACAAGGTCAGTGGGCTTCGAGCATCCGCTATCACATGGGCAAGTTCTATGTGTGGTTTACTGCCAATGGCGCTCCTGGCAAAGGCTTTGTCTTCTCGGCCGACAGGGCTGAAGGACCTTGGACGCTCGTGGCTCGTCCGCCTCACATGCACGACGGCTCGCTCTTCTTTGACGAAGACGGCAAGATCTATATGTTTACTGGTTCGGGAGGCTGCACACTGGTTGAACTCGACAACAACTTTGAGCCAAAGGAAGGTGGCGTGAACAAGAAGATTGTCGATAGTGCCGACGATCCAGAGGAACGAGGCGCATTGCTCGAAGGAAGCAGCGTAATCAAGCACAATGGCAAGTATTACCTCTGCATGATCTCGATGAAATGGGATGTGCCTGGACGCGTTCGCCGTGAGGTCTGCTATCGTGCCGACAATATCACTGGCCCATATGAGAAGCACGTCATTCTCGAAACTCCGTTCGAGGTGTATGGTGGTGTAGGCCAAGGCTGTCTGGTAGGTGATGACCAGAGCGATCTTAACTGGTGGGCACTCATCTTCCAGGATCGTGGCGGCATAGGCCGTGTGCCTTGTGCGATGCGAGTAACATGGGTCGATGGCTGGCCAATGTGCGGTGAGCTGAACGAAGGAGTGAATCCAAGCGACACCGAGGCTTGCCTGAATCCAAAAAACTACCATATTCCTAACGACCTCACAAAGCAGCATCCTTCGCTTCGCGGCATCATCAACAGCGACGAGTTTGATTTCCCAACTCAGGCACTCAACCGTATGCGCAAATCGGGCTATCATGAGGACAAGGGACTGAAGCTATACTGGCAATGGAACCACAACCCTATCGACGAAGCATGGAGTCTGCTTGACCGCCCAGGATATTTGCGCCTTAAGACAGCCCGCGTAGTCGATAACATCAATGTCGCTCCAAACACCATCACTCAGCGCATTGGCGGACCTCAGAGCACAGGCAGTGTCTGCATCGATGTTGCCAACATGAAAGATGGCGACCGTTGCGGTCTGGCTGCATACAATGGCGACAGTGGCGTGCTCCGTGTAGTGAAGCGTGGCAACAAGCTCTATCTGCAGCTCACCGAAGAGAATGTGGTGCTCAACGACAATAAGGTGGTGGAGAAAGTCGATGAAACAGTGATTGAGGAGGTTGCACTCAACCTAAAGAAGACCAAGGCTCCTGACACCAAGAAGCCCCAGCAGCTCATCTATCTCAGGCTGCATGCTGACTTCAACGACGGACGCGACCTCGCTTCGTTTGCCTACAGCACCGACGGCACCAACTGGAAGAACATCGGACGCGACATCAAGATGATCTTCGACTACCGCCGTCACTTCATGGGCAGTAAGTTCGCTATCTTCAACTATGCAACCAAGAAGACTGGCGGATGGGTTGATGTGGATTGGTTCCACGTGGAGATGTGAAAGGTGTGAAGATGTGAAGATGTGAAGGTGTTAAGGTGTTGTTTTGACAGCGCAGACAGCCTCTTCTAAAGGCAATGAACACCTTCACATCTTAACAAGCGCAGCGCCTTAACACCTTAACACCTCATGGCATTGTTGGCACTTCTCCCTTTGTGCACCAGAACTTTCGGTATTTGGGCTTCGTCCATCCATGGCAGCCAAAGGGAGTTGCGCCTTTTGTGAGCTTGTAGCTCTGCTCGGGGTATTTGTTGTAGGAGAAGAGCATTGCCTCCTGGGCGCTTGGATACTTGAATCCGATAGGCTCCATAGCCCAGAACGTATCTTCGTTGTAGAGATGCTGGCGGTTTTTGATTTCGGCATACAGGCGCACCTGTGCCGGCTGAGTCCTGATCACGTTGATATGGCTCTGAACCTTACGAAGCGACAGCCCTCCGTTGCCGACCTTGCCATAACGGTAATACTTGCTCTTCTTGCCAAAAAGTCGCTTAGTATAAGCGATGAGCTTTGAGAAATGCCTGACGACCGGCAATCTGCCGATCTTATTCTGAATCCATGGGGCACCAATATAGTCGTAGCCTTTGAGACACCACTGTTCAAGCTCGTCCTTGAAGATAAACACATCGAGCTGGTCGATCAGAATGTATTGATAGTCGGAAAAAGCCAAATAGAACTCCTCAGCGAGCATCAGCTTGTTGTAGCCGACAATACTGCTGAAGTAGGACTTGTCGAACGACTGGTACTGCAAGGCAGGATAGTCGCGTCGAAATTCGCTCAGATCCAAGCCTTCAGGATGTACCACTATCATTGGGTATCGGGCAAGAACCTTATAGGTCTGGTCTAGGGAGATTCTGTCCTGATCAGACAAGTGCGATTTATAAATCGGAATGACAACTGCCACAAGCTTGGTTTCTTCTGCCATAATTATTCTCATTTATTGTTTTTTACTTCTTTTTTCATTCGCTGTTTAATCTCATCAATGTAAGTGCGCGACACAGGAATCTGCTTGTCGCAGCCAAAGACATCGAGCTGGTAGCCACCTGAAACTCGCGGAGAGATTGAGACCACGAAATTGAGGTTGACGATGAAGGCTCGGTGGCACGACATCAGGCATTCGACTTCCGAAAGTGATTCGCGAAGCTGCTTGAGAGTGATGCGCATTGTCTTATGCTCCATCGTGCCTTCCTGCATATAGCAGATGTCGGCATAGTTGGACATTGACTCGACATAGACAATGTTCTGAGGATCAATCTCGAGAATGTCGTTATGGTAATTGCCCTCGATGCGGCAAACGGCTGTGGGGCAAGGTTCTTCCTGTTTTTCTTCATTCATTGTTGCCACCGCCTCCTGACGCTCTTCAAGCAGCTTGTTGAGCGCACGTAGCTCACTGAGTTCATCCTTTAGTTGTACATTACTCGCTCTGTAGATTGCCCAGATATAGATAAAAAAACCAACAAACATCACCTGAGCAGTCATATTGAGATAAGGTCGAAGCGTGAAACCTTCTGGACCGATCCAACCATTGAAGATATCGTCGAAATAAAACCAGCCGCAGAAACACAGCAAAGATGCTGATACCAGACACGTATTGATGATGCAGGAAGGTGCAAGGGCTACGGCTAAACGCCAGATGCTCGATGACTCTTTCCTTTTGGCATTGCCTGTTGAACTGAGGCGTGGACACACCCATAGGAAAAAGCATTCCGACAGGAACAGGCACACAAAGACACAAGCGCACTCACCAAGGATGAATGGTATGCGCTGGGATCCGAGTTGGTCAATGCCGAAAGGCTGGAGCAAGGCAAGGATAATCATCGAACCAATGCTGCCATACACAGGAGAATAAAGGATTTGCTTCATAGACCATTAATTGATGCGCAAAGGTAAGCAGACATATTGAGTTTTGCAAGATTTTCTATTGTTATTCGTCCCTACAAAGACCACAAACATCCCTAAACCTTGGATTCGGTACCTAAAAGAAGGTTGTCTGTCACTCAGTATTGCATAATTTTGTTATGTATAATAACTTTGCAGCAGACAAAACCGATATGGGCTAGAGAAAACAAATTAACAATAATAAATAACAAAGAGAAAAATGAAAAAGCTGATTTTTGGAATGATGATGCTTGCGAGTGCTGCAACAGCAGCTGCACAGGATGGCAAGCTGAAAGTAGTAAAAGACACAACACAGAGCATGACCAAGGTGGCTCAGGCTCTCGACAATGTGGAGGTGGTGACCAGAGTGGAGAAGACAAAGATGAATGGCGACGTGCTCGTGACCCGACTGGTGGGCACTCCGCTCGCTAACGCAGGCTCGGCAGCCGATGCTCTTGCACGTATGCCCGGGCTCATGCGTCGAAATGGCAGTATTGAGGTGATTGGAAAGGGCTCTCCTATATATTATATCAATGGAAGGAAGGTCAATGACATCAGCGAACTCCAGCGTCTTTCGAGTCAGGAAATCAAGGAGGTGGAAGTGATCAACACTCCTGGAGCTCAATATGATGCCCAGGTCAATGCCGTGGTGAGGATCAAGACTGTGAAACGTCGCGGAAAGGGTCTTGGCGGCAGCCTTGATGCCAACGACTACTACGGATTGCGCTTCGGTGACAACCGCCTCAACGGCACACTCAACCTCAACTATCGACAGAAGAGCGTAGAACTGTTCGGCGGCTTGACATTGAACGACCACCGTCTTGAGCATTACAAGACTGACTTCAACCAAAGCACATTCAGCAAGGCTAATATCGAGCAGATCGGCAAGACCGACCTCGGCCAGCACTACAAAGGCTTACAATACAGCCTCGGTGCCGACTGGCAGATTGCCGACAACCATTCGGCAGGATTCAGGGTCGAGCGCAATGACAATCTGCACGGACGCACTTCATATCAGATGGATGCCGATATATATAGCCGTACGCGCACTCTGATCGAACAGCTCTCGTCGCACACTCTGACTATGGAAGATGGCGTTGACAGCTGGTCAACCAATGCCTACTATCAGGGACAGATAGGCAAGATGGAGATGAACCTCAACATCGATTATTATCACACCGATGACGAGAACCATGCCATGACAACAGAAAAGGCGAAGACAGGCAATCGGACAGTCGATTCAAAGGGAACGTCGAGCAATGATCTCTATGCCGGAAAGGTGGTATTCTCCTATCCGTTGGGCAAAGGCAAGCTGCAGGCTGGTGCGGAAGTCGATATAGTGAAACGCGACAACGAATACACCATCGACCAGAAGGAGATTGCCGACGACAAGTCGAAAGTCAACGAGAACACCTATGCAGTCTTTGTCGAATATGGCACTATGACTCCCTATGGAATGCTCAACCTCGGCTTGAGATATGAGCACGTCGATTTCGAGTTCAAGAATCTCTTTGACGCATCGCAGAACATCAACCGTGGACAAGACCACCTCTACCCTACCGTGAGCTTCGGCACACAGATCAAAGAGGTGCAGGCTTCGCTCTCGTATTCGGTCAAGACCCGTCGTCCGAACTATCGCTTACTGAGAAGCAACATCGAGTACAACAACCGCTACACGCTCTCGACAGGCAATCCGAAGCTGAAGAACGAAATCAACAATCAGGCTGCCATCAACATGCGCTGGCGCTTCCTTTCGATGTCGGTCAACTACCAGAACCAGCAGAACGGCATCTACGACTGGACGCACCCTTACGGTGAAGACGGAACAGTGATGTTCGACTGGGTGAATTTCGACAAGCCTATCCACAGCCTCGGCACCTTTGTCAATGTCACCAACACCTGGGGACACTGGACTCCAAGCTATACAGTGGGCTTGCAGAAGCAGTGGCTCAGCTTCAACCTTGATGACCCACGCGAGACGAGCGGCAAGCGTACGGTGAAGTACAACAGGCCTATGTATATCGTCAATGCCTACAACGCATGGCGCTTGCCTTCACGACGCGACGACGGCTTCGGGGCTTGGCAGTTTGAACTCAACTCGGAGTTTTTGTCGGATTTCCATTGGGGAAATGCCGAAGTGGCCAACTGCTATTGGAATCTCTCGTGCGCCATCCAGAAATCATGGCTCGAAAACGATGCCCTCTCGGTGCGTCTCGCCGTCAACGACATCTTCGGAAAGGCTCATCACAATGTTCGCATTGACCTCGGAAACTATGTCATGAGCCAGACTCACATCAATGGCGTAGAGCGTTCGATCTATGACCCACAGACCGTCTCGCTCACAGTGAGATATAAGTTCAACACAACCAAGAACAAGTATCGCGGCACTGGTGCAGGAAACGAAATCAAGGCAAGAATGTAAAGGATTACTATCTCTCACTAACTCATATTAACTGCACCTTTATCAAAGGAACGCGTATTTGAGAATGAACAATCCTGCTAGGATAATCATGCCCACATTGAGTTCCTTGGCCTTACCACAGAAGAGATGGATAAGAACCCATGAGATAAGACCCATGAGAATACCATCGCTGATTGAATATGTGAGTGGCATGAAGGCGATGCAGACAAAGCATGGAATGGCTGTGATATAATCCTGGAAATTGATCTTGCGGATGTCGTGCATCATCATCACGCCCACCAATATCAATGCAGGAGCTGTGGCCTGTGCAGGGATAGAGAGGAACAATGGAGCGAGGAACAGGGCAAGGACGAAGCAGATGACCGTAGTAAATGAGGTGAGGCCACTGCGACCGCCGACATTGACACCCGAAGCACTCTCAACATAGGTTGTGACTGTCGATGTTCCAAGTATCGCTCCAACAGCCGTTCCAAGGGCATCTGCCATAAATGCCTGTTTGAGACGAGGGATATTGCCCTGATCATCGACCATACCAGCACGGTTGCTGACACCAATGAGTGTACCTATAGTATCGAACATATCGATGAAGAGGAAGGTAAACACGCATACCAGCATATCAATGCTCAAAAGGCTCGTCCACTCAAACTGGCAGAAGATAGGTGCAAGACTTGGTGGCACATCGACTACCGATGATAAATTGGTTATACCTAAAGGAATGCCGACAAGGGCTGTGACAATAATGCCAATAAGCAAGGCTCCTGTGACATTGCGCACCAAGAGAACAGCACTGAGCATAATGCCGAAGCACGCCAACAGCACTGCTGGGTCATGAAGATTGCCAAGAGAAACAAGTGTAGAGGCATTGTCTGCGACGATGCCTGCATTCTTGAGACCGATGAAGGCAATGAAAAGGCCGATACCAGGAGAAATGGAACGACGCAGAAGCAATGGCATACAATCGACTATCCTTTGGCGCAAACCTGTAAGGGTCAAGAGGATAAAGATGAGACCTTCGATAAGGACAGCAGTCAATGCAAACTGCCATGTGTAGCCCATTGTGAGCACAATGGTGTAGGCAAAGAAGGCATTCAGTCCCATGCCTGGTGCCAATGAGAATGGCAGCTTGGCATAGATGGCCATCACAAGTGTGGCAACGATCGATGAAACGACGGTTGCGGTGAAAACTGCTCCACTGTCCATGCCAGCATCGCCAAGGATGCTTGGATTGACAGCGAGGATATAAGCCATTGTGAGGAAAGTGGTGATTCCTCCCATAACCTCCTTCTGAAGTGTCATGGTTCGTGGGTCGTACCCGAATAATTTCTGCAACATGGTATCAACCTTTTTCTATTGATTATCAATGATTAGAATACGTACTTAACGCCCAAAGTTGGGTTGACATAGAATGTCTTGTCAGTTTCGCACTCAGGAATGATGAAGTTGTTGCTGATCTCAACCTCACCACCGAGCGAGAGATGACTGTTGACATTGTACCAGAGCTGTGGCTCAGAGATAATCTGAAGCTGACCATGGTGATTGGCCGTTTCAGCACGCCAGAAATCGATGAAGCCAGAGAATGTTCCCTTGCCTCCAGCGAAGTTGATGCCCCAGACACCCGTGAGCTGGAATGAAGCATAGGCATCGCCACCTGCACCCTTGAAGAACTGCTTATACATAGCCTGGATCGACCAAGTCTTTGAATAATCTGCACTGTGACCATTGAGGGCAGGACCAACGAGGGCAGCATTCTGGAAACGTGTGCCACCAGCAGGCTTGAAGGTAGTCATACCTCCATCATACTCAACGTGTGCAGCAAGTGAGAGATTGTCGGTGAGGTTCTTGGCAGTAAACTCACGAGAGATCTCTGTATATGCGCCCTTCATGCCATCGTGATACATATCGAGATCGATGAACCAGAACCAAGAACCGAGCTTGTCGGCCTTGAACTGCTCGAATGTCAATGTAACACGCTGACGAGTAGCTTCTTCATCTGAATAGATTGCACGTCCGAAGTCGTAGTGAACCTGGAGATTCTGTGCATTTGCAACAAAAGCAGATACGAGCATAATGCTCAAAAGAAATAGTTTCTTCATAAAAAAAAAGATTTGTTTGAATATAAAAATGTTGATTATGTACATAATTGAAAAAGGCAATAGCCTTGCTTAATTCTTCTCCTTTCCATGGAAACTCTTGACTTTCATGCCAAGCTTGTCAGGAAGGATAGCATTGAGCACGATGCCAACGATAGCTGCTATGGCGAGACCCGAGAGATGGATGCTGCCGATGGCAACACTGTCGCCTGCTCCGTACTTCACACCTATAGCGAGCACAAGGATGAGGGCTGCAACAAAGACATTGCGCGAATTTGAGAAATCGACAGCCGACTCCACGAGGTTGCGGACACCCACAGCCGAGATCATTCCATAGAGGATGAGACTCACTCCACCGATAGTGGCTGCTGGCATGAGTCCGATGAGACATGCGAACTTCGGACAGAAGCTGAGCACTATGCTCAAGCAGGCTGCCAGACGTATGACAGCAGGATCGAAAACCTTGGTGAGGTTCAGGACTCCTGTATTCTCTCCGTATGTAGTATTGGCTGGTGCTCCAAAGAGGCTTGCAAGTGAAGTGGCAAGACCATCGCCCACCAGGGTGCGATGAAGTCCCGGCTTGTCAAGGAAGTCCTTGCCTACGGTCGATGAGATGGCGCACATATCGCCAATATGCTCCATTATAGTGGCAAAGGCAATAGGTACAATAGCGATGATGCTGCTCACGAGAAGAGTGCTGTCAAGATTGTCGAAAACGGCAAGCACACTGGTTTCGCGGCTGAAAGGCAAGCCAAACCACGCAGCATCCGAGACACTGCTGAAATCGACTTCACCCATGACTGCTGCCAAGACATAAGAGACGACTACGCCAAGAAGAATAGGGATGATCTTGACAATGCCCCTACCCCATATACTACTGACTATCACTCCTATAATGGCAACGATGGCAAGCAGCCAGTTGCTCGTACAGTTGGTGATGGCAGAGCCCGAGAGCGTAAGACCGATGGCAATGACCATAGGGCCAGTCACCACAGGAGGAAAGAACGTGAGGACTCTCTTCGAACCGAACCATTTGATCAATGCCGCCATGACGAAGTAGCACAGACCTGCACAGCATACACCCAGGCAAGCATAGCCCAAGGCAAGAGTCTCGCTCATGCCAAGCTCCATGCCCATCTGCTTGACCGACAGATAGCCACCGATGAAGGCAAAGCTGGAACCAAGGAAAGCTGGAACAATACCTTTAGAAATAGCGTGGAAGACTAATGTGCCCAAACCCGCGAAAAGCAGAGTCGTGGATACTGGAAGACCTGTCAATGCGGGAACGAGGATCGTTGCGCCAAACATTGCGAACAAATGCTGAATACCAAGGATAGCAAACTTGCCATAACCAAGCTGGCGTGCATCGTTGATGCCTTGTCGAGTTTTGATTTCCATTATCAATAAATTTCTGGCGATATGAAAAAAATCGTTTTTGACGATACAAAATTAACGTTTATTTCGATTTCTTCCAAATCATAGTTAAATATATAGAGAATATATGCAAAATTATATAAATTTTATTCATTTTTTATAACTTCATAATACAAAATGACAGGATAGAAGCGCTAACTCCTACCCTGTCTGCAAGTATTTCTTTATTGAATTTTCCACCAGTCGATGTCGAACAGTTCGCCATCTCCACCTCGGAAGAAGAGATAGACATCGTGAACGCCTGTCGGACCTTTGGCGACTGGTGTCTTGATCTCTTTGTCTCCATTGTTGACCGTAAAGGTGGCAAATGGGCTTCCACCAAGCTGATCGACATAAAGCTCTACGACACCTTCGCTCTTGAAATTGAGCATCTCCATTGTGGCAAGAGTCGGAGCTTCAGAGCCAAAATCGACATTGCGCACCTTGATCCAGTCGCCATTATGGATCGATGTGACGAAGTGCTTCTCTCCTGGCAGGCGATCCAGCTTCACGCCCCAGCTTGAAGACATCGTCTCTGCCTGAACCACGTCATAAGGATTGATGGTGCCGAGAGGCTTCACACCCTCCTTGGTGAATGGGATGAACGGAATGGTGCCGTCGGCATTAAAAGAGAACTCCTCGATGGCAGTCGAACGACGGAAGCCTCCGCCATTTGGAAGCTGACCATTGTGATAGAACATATAGTTGTGACCCTTGAAATGGATGTTGCCTCCATGGATGGTGAAGCTGTTCTCAGCTTCGTCCATGATGCGTCCGCGGAAAGTCCATGGTCCATGTACTGAAGGTGCTGTTGAATAAGCCATGTATTCAGGAACGCCACCAGCAGGATAGACCGCATAATAGATGTCGCCTCGCTTGGTCACCCATGGGCCCTCCTCATACTGAGTCATCATGCGCTCCTTGCCTATGCTCCAGTCCATCTTCGACTGAAGTTCACCGAAACTCTTCGGATCAGTATAGCCAGTAACCTCAGCATAGCCGTTCTTGAACGATATCATGTCGTCGTTGAGCTCGCCATACCAGAAACCCTTGTTGCCCCAGAAGAGATAAGGAGTGCCATCGTCGTCGATGAAGATTGTCGGATCGATGAAGCCGTGACCTACGGCAAGAGGCCCGCCAATGGCATCGACCCATGGACCTGTAGGTTTGTCGGCCACCGCTACGGCAAGAGCATCCTTGCCCTCGGCAGTGTTGCAGCACAGATACCAGTACCATTTGCCATTGCGCTCCACAGCCTGTGCAGCCCATGCACGGTCACCCTGCTTTGCCCATTCGAAGGTAGAGGTCGATACCTGTGCTCCAAGGTAAGTCCAGTTGACCATGTCTTCAGTCTCGAAGACAAGCCAGTCTTTCATCTTGAAATATAAGGCGTCATCTTCGTCATGATCGACAAAGAGATAGACCTTGTCGCCATGGACGTAAGGTGCAGGATCGGGAGTGTAAATCGCACTGATAGCGGGGTTCTGTGCCGAAGCAGAGGCAACTGCTGTAAGCATCAGAGCTGAAAGTAGATGTCTTTTCTTCATTTTTTTTGTGTATTAGTTGGTAAATGTAATTAAGTCGCAAATGTAACTGTATGGTTTTGCCAGTAGGCAGAATCTATTTCTTTCCTTTGTTGATAATGTAGATTCCTGCTGTCGCCAATGTGCCGGCAACGACATATTTCCAGTAGAATGGCTCACCAAGGCAGAGGCACGAAGTGACTGCTCCGACCACTGGAATGAGCGAGTTGTATATAGCCACCTTACCTACAGGATTGCATGTCAGCAGTTTATTGTAGAGACTAAAGCCCAAGGTCGATATTCCAATGAGCATCAGCAAGATAGCACAACCCCAAGGCGTGATATTGGGCAATGTGCCACCCATCAGAAGCCCAGGAATGACGAGCAACGCCCCTCCCACCGCAAGGCTGTATCCTGTGCCTACAAACACTTCCACCCTCTTGTTCAAGCCTCGTGTCATGAGTGCGGCAGTGGCACCACACAGAGCATTGAGAATGATCATTCCGTCGCCCATGAGCGTGAACGAACCGCTTTCTGCAGCACCAAGATTGAGTGCCAAGATTCCGCAGATACCTATCACACAACCCACAACCTTGCGCATCGTCATCTTGTCGCTCTTGAAGAAGATGCAGGCGAGAATGACCACTGCAAAGACACTCATCGAGTTGAGTATGGCGGCTCTTGCTCCCTGACTATACGACAGTCCGATATAGAAAAAGGTGTAATGCAATGTCGTATTGATCAGCGAGAAAGCAAGGATATACAAGACTGTGACGAAATGAGAAGAAGCTAAAGTGGTCGGTTTCTGGCTCTGCTTGAAGGCGAAGCTCTTGCCTGTGCACAACGCTATCAGGAGGATGATGATGCCAGAAAAGGCGAAGCGTATTCCAGCAAAAAGCATCTTGCTACCCGTCATCGTTTGGGTGATGCCAAATTCGGCAAATCCCAACTTGATGAGAGGATATGCCCAACCCCATACGATGGCTGCTGTAAGGGCGAAGATTGATACCCAAAGAGGGCGCTGAAATATGCTGATATTCTCTTTTTCGCTCATTATTTTTCTTGTCAATAACAATAATTTCAACGCAAAGATAGGATATTTTATGCAATTATGGTATGTTTTTTTGACAATTGATGAGATTTTTTCGACATTTCATCTTTTTCTACAAGAAAATGACTATATTTGCCCTATGTCTGACTATAGAATCTGAGTATTATGGAGAATCCAGAGAATTTAATACCACTGGCCTTGAATGTCGGTTATGCCGTTCATGAATCCGACTGGAACTGGAAGAATGTGCGGAGTCCGTTTGCCCGCCTCTATTACGTGAGCGCTGGTGAAGCTGATGTGATACTGCCCGATGGTATGATACATCTGACTCCAGGCAATCTTTACCTCATTCCTTCATATACACTTCATTCTGATGTCTGCAATGGTCACTTCGAGCATTACTATGTTCACCTCTATGAGGATCTGGAAAACGAATCAAGCATGTTTGAGAACTATAGTTTTCCGAAAGAGGTAAAGGCCAACGATCTCGACCTCGCACTGTTCAAGCGACTGTGTGACATGGATCCGAGCATGAAGCTGCCCGAATCCAACCCAAGCAGTTACGACAATGCCACGTCCCTACTCGAGAATATCCGTCGCAACAAAGTGCGTTCGTTTTCTGACCGAGTGGAGGGTCGTGGCATCATACTTGTATTGCTGTCGCGTTTTTTCAAGGAAGCGACACCCAAGACACTTGTAAATGACGATCGCATACAGAGGGTGTTACTGTATATTCGTCGCAATCTGCACGAGCGTCTAGACATCGACAATCTTGCCAATATGGCATTTATATCGAGAGATCATTTCATCAGGATCTTCAAGGAAGAGACTGGCAGCACCCCTGTGCAATACATCACACAACGTAAGATAGAGCGTGCCGAACTGATGTTGAGTACCGAAGAGATGCCTGTCAAGAGCATCGCATATTCTCTCGGCTTTGACGATCACTCTTACTTCAATCGCCTCTTCAAGAAAATCGTTGGCAAAACGCCATTGGAGTATCGTAACTCCACATACGTTTTTCGTCCCTGAATTTACTTTGCGTTGTAATACTCATCGTCGAGACCCTTGTTCACGAGCGTGCTGTTGATAATTGTCTGGTACTTATGGTATTGCTTGGTATTAAGCACGCGGTGAGCCACTTTGAGATTACGGTTTACAGCCTGTGTGAGGGTGAGAAGCATGCGGGTTGAATCATCATAGACCACCTCGCCATTCAAGCTTGCACTCAGCTCGGTACTTGCGGCTTCAAGAGCCTTTGTCTGTGAGTCGTCAAGACCGAGCGTGCGAGCGAGCGATGCCATATTCATTTCGCAACTGGCAGGCATATCGCTTTTCTCCACATTCCCAACCTTTGCGTTAGCGCTTACTGTTGTCATCATCATTGTTGCAACCATCATCATAAAATACTTTTTCATAATTAATAATGTTTTTGTGACCGAAGTCAGTTGTTAATATAATAATAATTTTTCTCCTATTCCGAATAAGATTCTCCTATTCGATGTTTTGTCATTTTATGTTTGACGATGCAAAGTTGATGGTTATTTTTCAATGTTCCAAATTTCTGTGATGGATGACATTAAATCTGTGACAAAAGGCCGTTTTTTGTGACGAATGGCGAATTTCTGTGACGAATGGTGATGATTTTTTGGCAAAATATTATGCAAATGGTTTTAAAAGAAAATACATCTGAAAAGTAAAAAATGCCTTTCAGATGTATAAATCGCGTATTTTAATACTCATTATTCTTTACTCATGCCGACTGAGACGATCGAATGCCAGCTGCTCGTACTTGGTTCCTGGTCGGCCATAGTTGGCGTATGGATGAATTGCAATGCCTCCACGTGGCGTGAAGATGCCAGTGACCTCGATGTAACGAGGATCCATAAGACGAATCAGGTCTTTCATTATTATATTGACACAGTCTTCGTGGAAGTCGCCATGATTACGGAAGCTGAAGAGATAGAGCTTGAGGCTCTTGCTTTCGACCATCTTGACATCAGGAATATAACTGATGACGATATTGGCAAAATCGGGCTGACCAGTGATAGGACAGAGGCTCGTGAACTCTGGGCAGTTGAACTTGACCCAGTAGTCGTTGTCCTGATGCTTGTTGATGAACGTCTCCAGCACTTCTGGAGCATAATCCTGTCGGTACACTGTCTTCTTGTTGCCAAGGAGCGTGAGAGTTTCTTCTTGAGAACGATCCATTATTTTATAAAAGGGAGTTAGTGGAAGTTTATGGGAGATAACGGAAATTAGCGGACAATACGTTTCTTTCCTCTCTGGATATACAATTCTCCTCGGGTCGGTTGTGAGATAGGCTGACCTGCGATATTGTACTTTACTGAATTTTCTTGAACATCGGAAAGGGTAGGGTCGAGCGACTGTGCGCCATTGCCTTTGGCGAAATCGCGAAGGATGTACAATGCACCATCGTCCTTGCCCGAGGTCTTGGTGATTGGCTTATGTTCCTTTGCTTGCCACACTTCGTCCCACAAGCCACGGTTGACCCAGCCTTTAAGAACTTCTTTCTGATAGCCGTTGCCACATTCTTCTGGGAACCAATAGTACAGGCCATCGACCTGTGAGCGGTCGGCCAAGGCAGACACAAGGTCACTGACGAACTTATACTGACCAGTGGCATTGGCTGGCCAGACGCTTGTCGTATTATAGGTGGCATCATTTGGGAAATACTGATGATAATAGGCTGTTTCAACTATTTGCACTTGCTTGTCAGACTGTGTTTCAGCAAGCTTGTCGAGCGTAGAACCCAACGCCTTGAGGTCGCCATGCCAGAAAGGGTAGTAGCTAAGACCAATGATGTCATAATCCACATCGCTGATATAAGCATAGAAATTTGCCGTCTCAGCGGCTTTTCCCGACCTCTCGGTATGAACTATTATCTTTGCACCCGAACAAGCCTCACGCACGGCTTTAGATGCCTTGGTGAGCAATGTAGATAGTCTTTTCCACTGAGCAGAGCGTTCAGACTTGTCCTGTGATGGATAAACCTTGTCATTGTCGTTACGCAGGAGCATGCCATAAGTGATCTCATTGCCTATCTGCACGAAATCAGGAGTAGCGCCACGTGCAATGAGCTGATTCAGGCAATCCTTGGTATATTGATATACCGAATCGGCAAGCACTTCGTCATTGTCTTTTGTCCAACGTGAAGGAATCTTCTGGTATGATGGGTCAGCCCAAGTGTCGGAATAATGGAAATCGAGCAGGAATGCCATTCCTGCGTCCTTGATACGTTTGCCTAAATTAGCCACATACTCAAGATCCTGACACACTGCAGGGTCTTCGCTTTTGCCATCGTTGGAATGGCCATCTGGATTTACAAATAGGCGCACGCGAGCCGCATTCCAGCCACAAGTCTCGTGCAGATAGGTGATGAGATCGTCGATCTTCGAGCCATCATACGACAGATAGACATCACCAGCAGCCTCATAAGAGGGGAGGAGCGAGATGTCGCCACCCACAAAACGCTGCTGCTGAGCAAAGGCCGAACTCAAGGTAACTGCCGCAAACAAAACAGATAGAAACTTCTTCATAGACAAAATTAGTTGAAAAAAAGACAGAATCCATCTTTTCAGATTCTGTCTTTTATGCTGATTGAAACAAATATTAATGCATAGAACCGCCCACGATATCGAGCAATTCGGCAGTAATAGCAGCCTGACGACCCTTGTTATACTGAATACGGAGTTCGTCGAGCAGGTCGTTGGCATTGTCGGTTGCTGTCTGCATAGCCACCGTACGAGCTGCATGTTCAGCAGCCTGTGCATCGAGCATTACAGTGAAGATCTTCATGCAGAGAGCATCGGGAATGAGTTCATTGAGCACCTCCGAGGGGGTTGGCTCGATGATGTAGCCCGAAGTCGAGACAGCAGCCTCGCCACCAGTTTCAAGCGGAACTGGCAGGAACACCTCTCGGGTTGCAATCTGACTTGCCGTATTCTTGAAATGCATATAGACGAGCTCAACACGATCAATCTTTCCTGCGATATAATCGTTCATGAGGCGAGTAGCAAGAGCCTGTGCTGTAGCAAAAGTCGGGTTATCGCCCTTTTCGACATAATCGCGTATCTGGTTGAAGCCCTTGAGCTTACCGAGCGACTGGTCGAGCTTTCGTCCGATGACATAACAGTCGATGGCTTCGCCAGGAATATCCTTGCCGTACTCGTTGATG
Organism: Bacteroidales bacterium; assembly: GCA_004557315.1. Taxonomy (GTDB): domain Bacteria; phylum Bacteroidota; class Bacteroidia; order Bacteroidales; family UBA3663; genus Liminaster. The sequence continues at coordinate 24,555 of SFEH01000005.1, read as the reverse complement.
ACAGCCGTAGCATGACGCACCACATTGCTGTTATAACCGCCACAGAGCGAGCTGTTTGAGGCTATGGCAACGATGGCAACGCGCTTTATCTTGTCGTGGGGCTGGCAAAGAGGTGTCGTGACCTTTGCATCACCGCTCAAAAGACTCACCATGATCTTATGTAGCTGGCGGTCATAAGGCAGCATGCTTTCTATGGCACCCTGTGCCTTGTGAAGCTTTGCCGAAGCCACCATCTTCATTGCCGAAGTGATCTTGAGCGTTCCTTCGACCGAGCCGATGCGTCCTTTGATTTCTTTTAATGAAGCCATTGTTCAAATGTATATTTTGATTACAACATTTCAGTGCAGATGTTGGCTGCAATCTCTGTGATAATGCCCGTGATGTTATCGTCGATCTTACCTGCTGCAAGAGGAGCGATGACGTCTTCCTGATGAGCGGCACGGAGCAATGAGAGGAACTTGTCCTGGAACTCTGGAACCTGATCAACCGAAAGCTTGGCCATCAAGCCCTTTGTACCGCAATAGAGGATGGCAATCTGTTCACCTACAGGCATTGGGCAATACTGTGGCTGGATGAGGAGCTTGTTGTTCTTGCGTCCACGGTCGATAGCCATAGCAGTCACCGCATCCATATCGCTCGAGAACTTCGAGAAAGCCTCAAGCTCGCGATACTGTGCCTGGTCGATCTTGAGCGTACCTGCCACCTTCTTCATCGACTTGACCTGAGCCGAACCACCTACACGAGATACCGAGATACCTACGTTGATGGCAGGACGGAAGCCCTGGTTGAAGAGGTCGGTCTCAAGGAAGATCTGTCCATCGGTGATTGAGATAACGTTGGTTGGGATATAAGCAGAAACGTCACCAGCCTGTGTCTCGATGATAGGGAGGGCTGTGAGCGAACCACCAGCCTTTACCTTACCCTTGAGCGACTCTGGAAGGTCATTCATCTGCTCGGCAACCTCCTGCTGCTCAATGATCTTTGCCGCACGCTCCAAGAGACGAGAGTGCAGATAGAACACATCGCCTGGGTAAGCCTCTCGTCCTGAAGGACGACGCAAGATCAACGAAACCTCACGATAGGCAACGGCCTGCTTTGAAAGGTCATCATATACAACGAGGGCGTGGCCTCCTGTGTCGCGGATATACTCTCCGATAGCTGCACCTGCAAAAGGAGCGAAATACTGAAGAGCCGCAGAGTCGGCAGCCGTAGCAGCCACGACGCAAGTATAAGGCATTGCACCCTTCTCACGGAGAGTCTGTACGAGCGATGCTACAGTCGAACCCTTCTGACCTATAGCCACATAGATACAATAGACAGGCTTGCCTGCCTCATAGTTGGCCTTCTGGTTGATGATGGTGTCGATAGCGATGGCAGTCTTACCTGTCTGACGGTCACCGATGATAAGCTCACGCTGTCCACGTCCGATAGGGATCATTGCATCGACAGCCTTCAGACCGGTCTGGAGAGGCTGCTTTACAGGCTGACGGAACACAACACCAGGAGCCTTGCGCTCAAGTGGCATCTCGTACTTGGTGCCTTCGATAGGACCCATACCGTCGAGAGGCTCGCCAAGAGGGTTGATAACGCGACCGAACATCTTCTCATTGACCTGAATAGAGGCGATGCGCTTGGTACGTTTTACTATCATACCTTCGCGAACCTTTTCAGCACCACCGAGAAGCACAGCACCCACGTTGTCCTCTTCGAGGTTCATGACAATGGCCATGACACCATTCTCGAATTCCAACAATTCGTTAGCCTCTGCATTGCGCAGACCATAGATACGAGCCACGCCATCGCCGACAGTGAGCACCGAGCCCACCTCGTCGAGCTTTGCGCTTGTATCTATGCCCTTGAGTTGTTCAAGGAGCACCTCGCTAACTTCGCTGGCTTTGATATTACTCATATTGATTTCTTACAATTTGACAATTTACAATTTGACAATTCTCTTATTTTACCATTTGACAATTTACAATCCGACAAAGACCTCATTGGTAGTCAAGCAATTGTAAAATCGTAAATAGTCCAATTGTCAAATGATTCGTTTGTTCTTTTCAATAAATTGCTTCTTGATCTGCTCAAACTGCGACGACACACTTGCATCGAGTCGCAAGTCGTCGAGCTGGAAGATGAAACCGCCTAAAATGTTTGGATCAACCTTGGTCTCAAGAACCACATCTACAGAGTTCTGCGAACGCTGCTCGATGAGCTTCTCAAGACGATTGGCAACAGCTTCGCTTGCCGGTACGGCAGTGATGAGCTTGCCAATGCTGATATGCTTCAGCTCACGATAGAGAGAAACATAACTATAGGCGATGAAGAGCATGAACGACTCTCGACGATGAGCGACAACCAAAGTTGCAAATTTCCGGAAGACTGGGCTCACCTCGATTGATGCTGCCTGGCAGATAACCTGCTCTTTCTGCTCAGCTGGCAAAAGAGGGTTTCCCAGTACGGTAGCCAACTGCTCCACCTTGCCATACGAGTCGATAAACTGAAGAACCTCCTGATAGACAGTGTCTTCAGCCTTCTGCTCCTGTGCAAAGAGCAACAGTGCCTTGGCATAACGTTTGGCGATTACTCCAATATCCATGTCTGATATTATTTGGTTTCTAACTCATCGAGCATACGGTCGATCATTGCCATTTGTTCCTTGTCGGTCGAAAGGGTCTGACGAAGCACCTTCTCGGCAACCTGCACAGAGAGTTCGCCTACCTGACGACGGATGTCGCGGATGGCATCTTCCTTCTCTGCCTGGATCTGCTGGCGGGCTTCAGATATAATCTTCTGGCCTGCAGCAGTCGCTTCTGTCTCTGCTTTCTCGACAATCTGCTTACGCATCTCCATTGCCTCGGCCAGTATCTGGCTTTGCTTTTCCTGGGCCTGCTTAAGCATTGCGGCACTCTCTTCCTGAATCTTTGCCAGTTTCTCGTTGGCCTCGCGAGCAGCCTCAAGCGACTCGTCAATGTACTTCTTGCGTTCGTCAACCATCTGGGTGATGATTGGGAAACCGAACTTCGCAAGCACAAAGAAGACCACGCCGAAAGCGACGATCATCCAGAAAAGAAGTCCTATTTCGGGAGTTAACAATGACATATATGCTATGTGATAATTAAACGCAAATTGCTAATTACAAGCCATTTGACTGTTACGGCAACTTGCAGATATGTTTATACTTATGCGAGAACGCCGAGAAGACAAGCAACGACACCGATAAGTGATACACCTTCAACGAGAGCGCCGATGATGATCATAGGAGTCTGAATCTTGCTGATTGCCTCTGGCTGACGAGCCATTGCGTCCATTGCAGCTGAACCGATCTTGCCAAGACCAAGACCTGCACCGATTGCTACGATACCTGCGCCAATTGCGGCTGCACCCTGTGTAGAAAGAATTTCCAAAAGCATAGTTGTAAAATTTTAAGTGTTATTATTTATTGTTTCTGATTAATATCAATGATGATGTTTCGGCACTGACAGTCCGATGAACACTGCCGAAAGCATTGTGAAGACGTATGCCTGAATGAAGGCAACGAGGAGTTCGAGGCAATCAAGGAAGATTGCAAAGAACACTGCCAAAGGAGTCATGATGCCATTAATCGCAGCTCCAATCTGGGCTGTGATGAAGATAACGCCTATCAACGCCAAGAGTGCAGCATGACCTGCCATGATGTTGGCAAAGAGACGGATCATGAGTGCGACTGGCTTAGTGAAGAGTCCAAAGAACTCGATGACTGCCATAATTGGCTTCAGCCATGTTGGCATTCCGTCGGCCCAGAATATCTCTTTCCAGTATTCCTTGTTACCACCGATATTGGTAAAAAGGAAGGTGCAACATGCTAATACACAAGTGATAGCGATGTTTCCTGTGAGATTGGCGGAACCTGGGATCAAACCAATGAGATTGGTCAGGAAGATGAAGAAGAAGGCGCAAAGCAGATAACCCGAATAACGCTGTACGTGCTGTGGGATATTTGCCTTGATAATGTCGTTATAGACCATCGACACCATCATCTCAATCAAGCCGACAAAGCCCTTTGGAGCAGTATCTTCAGGCTTCTTTTTCTTATACCAGTTGGCACAATACATGACGATACAGATGAGAATGATGCTGTTGAGGAACAGTCCCACCGCATTCTTGGTGAGCGAGAGGTCGAGCGGACGCTCCCATTCGCCTGTTGCTGGGTTCAGTTCGACAATCTTGCCTTCATTTGCCTCACCTTCCTCTGCAAGCTTGAAGCCCTCATAGGTAGTGTGATGGTGTTCAGCCTCTTCGATATGCTTGAAGCTGAAGAAGAACCACTCGCCACGCACCTTCGAATAGACAAATACTGGCAATGGAATAGCCACGGCATTCTCACCTTCACCGCAGAAATGCCACTCGTATGAGTCGCTGATATGGTCAAGGATAAGGGAAGTCATGTCAATCTTTGACGACTCTTCCTGCTCTGCATGACTTTCTCCCTCCTGAGCCATGGCGGCAGTAGGGGAGAGGAGCATGCTCACAGCCAGCATCATTGAAAGAAAAGACATCCAGGCCTTATTTCTAATATTCATAATTGTTAGTTATTTCTTCTTTTTGAGAAAGAATACTGTTTCAAATAACAAGGAAACCAGATAGGCTGCTATTACGCCGATGCTGAAATGCTTGATGTCGATGCCATCGGCAAGAGCATATACTGCCACTATTGCGACAACGGCAAGCAGAAGCTTCACCACCTTCGAGCCAAGTATCACCCACAGGCCTTGCTCTGGCGCATTAGCCTGCACCCATCGATAGAACCAGATTATTGCTGCTTCGACAACGACAGTCGCAATAATCAGCACCACAATCCAGTTCATAGATGTACGCAAGCAGAGATGACATTATTGTGCACCTCGACATAGCCCGATGTTACGGGTTGCAGAATTTCCTCTCCGTCAACCACATAACGAATATTTCCAGGCTGTAGCGTAGAGATAATCGAGTCATGATCCTGAAGAATCACGAAACGACCCTTCTTGCCAGGAACCTCGCAAAGCGACACTTCTCCCTCAAACACGGTCTTTTCTGGACTATAGATAATAAGCTTCAACATAATTAATAGATAATTAATAGTTACCGATTATTATTATCAATTATCAATCACGCAGAGAGCTTATTAGCCTTTTGCTGCCTCAAGGAGTGCCTTACCCTTGGCGATTGCCTCTTCAATAGTACCGACATTGAGGAACGCCTGTTCAGGAAGATCGTCAACCTCGCCATCGAGAATCATGTTGAAGCCCTTGATTGTGTCTTCGATATTAACCATGACACCCTTGACACCGGTAAACTGCTCTGCGACGGTGAATGGCTGCGAGAGGAAACGCTGCACACGACGTGCACGGTTCACTGTCAGTTTATCTTCGTCCGAAAGCTCGTCCATACCAAGGATTGAGATGATATCCTGAAGTTCCTTGTTGCGCTGGAGGATCTGCTTAACTCGCTGTGCACAGTTGTAGTGCTCCTCGCCGATGATGTTTGGATCAAGGATACGCGATGTAGAGTCAAGTGGGTCAACGGCAGGGTAGATACCAAGCTCGGTGATCTTACGGCTCAACACTGTGGTGGCATCGAGGTGAGAGAATGTAGTGGCAGGAGCAGGGTCGGTCAAGTCATCGGCAGGCACATAGACAGCCTGTACTGATGTGATAGAGCCCTTCTTGGTCGAAGTGATTCGTTCCTGCATCTTACCCATGTCGGTTGACAATGTAGGCTGGTAACCTACGGCTGATGGCATTCGGCCGAGAAGAGCCGAAACCTCCGAACCTGCCTGTGTGAAACGGAAGATATTGTCGATGAAGAGAAGAATATCCTTCGATGTTCCGATCTCGTCAGAATCACGGAACGACTCGGCAATGGTCAGACCAGAGAGAGCGACAGAAGCACGTGCTCCCGGTGGCTCTGACATCTGTCCATACACGAGTGTTGCCTGTGACTTGGCAACCTCCTCATAATCGATCTTCGACAGATCCCACTTACCTTCCTCAAGGCCTTTCTTGAATTCCTCGCCATAGCGGATAACGCCCGACTCGATCATTTCGCGGAGAAGGTCGTTACCTTCACGGGTACGTTCGCCGACACCAGTGAAGACCGAGAAACCGTTGTGCTTCTTGGCAATGTTGTTGATGAGCTCCATGATGAGCACAGTCTTGCCTACACCGGCACCACCGAACAGACCGATCTTACCGCCCTTGAGATATGGCTCAAGAAGGTCAATGACCTTGATACCGGTATAAAGCACTTCCTGAGAAGTCTTGAGTTCCTCAAACTTTGGAGGCTCGCGGTGGATAGGGAGAGCCGCAGCCTTTGAAAGAGTCTTCATACCATCGACAGTCTCACCAACGACGTTGAGAAGACGTCCCTTTACCTGATCGCCAATAGGCATTGTGATAGGAGCACCTGTAGCAACCGCTTCGAGTCCACGACGAAGTCCGTCGGTCGAGTCCATCGCCACGCAGCGCACAGAGTTCTCACCGATGTGCTGCTGCACCTCGATGATGAGGTCTCGTCCGTCAGGGCGCTTTACCGTAAGGGCTTCGTTGATTGCAGGAAGCTGGGCCTGATGCTCCGCGTTAGACGTGAACACGACATCGACAACAGGGCCGATTACCTGAAAGATATGTCCTACGTTATTTGACATAGTATTTTCTTTATTATAATGGTTTACTATAATTTCGGTTTTCTTCATGTATTTTGCCAACTGGACAGATTCATCCAATTAGCTTCGCAAATATAGTTTTAAATTTTTTCATAACAAACTTTTTGAGCGTAAAATTGTTTATTTGTAGAAAAAAAGAATAATAAGTGCGAGTTTTTAGCCAATCATTGTTCAATTCATACATTAATTATTTATCTTTGCAATAAAAATTTAAGAAACTCTACATTTTATGGCAGTATCATTTTACAACGAAGGTTCAGAAATGCCTTCAATCAACAAGACCGACATCAGGAACTGGGTCAAGCAGGTGGCAGAGCTGCACGGCAAGCGTGTGGGTGCCATAGCCTATATCTTCTGCGACGACGAGAAGATACTTGAGGTGAATCGTCAGTACCTCCAGCACGATTACTACACCGACATCATCACGTTCGACTACACCGAGGGCAACAAGATATCAGGCGACCTCTTCATCAGTCTCGACACCGTGCGCACCAATGCCGAACAGTTTGAGCAGCCTTACGAACGCGAACTGCACCGAGTGATCATCCATGGCATCCTCCACCTTTGCGGCATCAACGACAAGGGCCCGGGCGAGAGAGAGATCATGGAAGCCGAAGAGGAAAAGGCTTTGGCACTTCTGCCTGCATAAACAAAAGTCGGGAACGACATTCTCTCACAAAAAGGTCAGTTTACAATTTTGGCTAAAGAAAAAAAACAGATTTACAGAAATGACTTTCGACTATGACGTATTGGTGATCGGCGCAGGACATGCCGGATGCGAGGCAGCTCATGCTGCTGCCCGCATGGGAGCAAGCACCTGCCTCATCACAATGGACATGAACAAGATCGGACAGATGAGCTGCAATCCCGCAGTGGGAGGAATAGCAAAGGGACAGATCGTCCGAGAGATCGATGCCCTTGGCGGAAAGATGGGAGAGATCACCGATGAGACCTCCATCCAGTTCCGCATGCTCAACCGCTCAAAGGGTCCTGCCATGTGGAGCCCTCGTTCACAGTCCGACCGCGGCAAGTTCATCTGGGCTTGGCGCAAGGTGCTCGAGAATACCCCCAACCTCTCAATCTGGCAGGACACTGTCAGCGAGTTCCTCTTCGAGAGGGTAGGGGAGGAGCAGAAACTCAAAGTCACGGGTGCTGTCACGCAGATGGGCGTGCAGTTCAATGCCAAGACAGTCGTGCTCACAGCCGGCACCTTCCTCAATGGTCTGATGCACATCGGACGAACCATGATTGAGGGCGGACGAGTGGGCGAACCTGCCAGCTATGGGCTAACAGAACAGCTTAAAGCACTGGGATTCAGCACTTCACGCATGAAAACAGGGACACCCGTACGCATCGACGGCAAGACAATCGACTTCAGCAAAGCCGAACGACAGGATGGAGAAATGGATTTTCATAAGTTCTCCTTCCTTGATTATCAAGCACATAAGTCGCTTCAGCAGATGCCATGCTGGACAATTCAGACCAACGAGGAGGTTCATGACATACTTCGAAGAGGCTTGCCCGACTCTCCGCTCTACAACGGACAGATCCAAAGCATAGGCCCTCGCTACTGTCCGAGCATCGAGACCAAGATAGTGACGTTTGCCGACAAGGATCATCACTTGCTCTTTCTCGAGCCCGAAGGCAACGACACCCAGGAGTATTATCTCAATGGCTTCTCGTCATCGCTTCCTATCGACATTCAGATGGAGGCTCTCCACAAGATACCTGCTCTCGCCAATGCCAGGGCTTTCCGCCCTGGCTATGCCATCGAATACGACTTCTTCGACCCAACCCAGCTTCTGCACACTCTTGAAACGAAGCTTGTCGATAATCTATATTTCGCAGGACAGATCAACGGCACGACGGGTTATGAGGAAGCAGGCGGACAAGGCTTGGTGGCCGGTATCAATGCCTGCCTGCGAGTACAGGGCAAGGAGCCTTTCACACTGGGTCGCGACGAGTCGTACATCGGCGTCCTTATCGACGACCTTGTGACCAAGGGTGTCGATGAGCCATACCGCATGTTCACGAGCCGTGCCGAATACCGCATCCTTCTCCGACAGGACGATGCCGACATGCGTCTCACTCCGCGAGGCTATGCCATCGGACTTGCCGACCAGCAACGCTACGACCTGATGGTCGAGAAGAAAGAATGGATCGAGAAGATCATCAGCTTCTGCGAATTGTTCCACGTGAAACTTTCGTTCAACGACACTCTTGTCGCACTCAACGAGACTCCACTCAAGGAAGGCTGCCGACTCATCTCGCTCGTCAATCGCCCACAGCTCTCAATCCTCCTGCTTGCCGAATACATTCCAGAGTTGAAGGAACTGCTCGACTCAATCCCTAACCGACGCGAAGAGATCATCGAGGCAACAGAGATACGCATCAAGTATGCGGGCTACATCGACCGCGAACGCATGATAGCCGACAAGCTTCAGCGACTCGAGAACATCAAATTGCCAAAGACCATCGACTACAATTCGCTTATGCAACTCACGATAGAGGCTCGACAGAAACTCTCGAAGATTCGCCCAGAGACCATCGGACAGGCATCGAGAATCCCAGGCATTTCACCTGCCGACATCAACATACTGCTCGTCCTGATGGGCAGGTGAGAGACACCGAAGAAGAGCGCGACACCGAAGAAGAGCGAGGCAACAAAAGAATCATAAACAATCAAACATATTATTTAACCCATCAAAATTATGAACACCGAATTGATCAAAGCCAACCTGCGCACTGTCCCAGACTTCCCAAAGCCAGGAATCATGTTCCGCGACATCACCACCGTACTCAAGAACCCTGCTTGCCTTCGCGAACTCGCCAACGGACTGACAGGCTACTACACTGGACGTGGCATCACCAAGGTGCTCGGCATCGAGAGCCGTGGCTTCATCCTTGGACCGATAATTGCCAACAACATCAACGCAGGCTTTGTCACCATCCGCAAACCTGGCAAGCTGCCAGCAGAGACCATCTCACAGGAGTATGCCCTCGAATACGGAACAGACAAAATCGAGATCCACAAGGACGCCCTCTGTGCCGATGATATCGTGCTCATCCACGATGACCTCATGGCTACTGGCGGCACAATGAAAGCTGCCTACGACCTCTGCAAGAAGCTTGGCGTAAAGAAGGTCTATATCAACTGCATCATCGAACTCGTCGATCTAAAGGGTAGGGAAGTGTTCCCAGAAGATGCGGAAGTTTATTGCCCAATAACCTACGAAGGAGAATAAACTAAACAATAGTCGATAACACCAATGCCTACGTTGCCAAGATAATTAAAAACAAAACTAAGCTAACGTAGGCATTGTAAGCCTAAAAGTTTACAAACGTCGATTGATGTTCGTGTTGAATAATAGGCTTTAATTTGCATTTTCAAAATCAACTTTTAGAGTTTACAAACTACTAGGCATTGTTATTTAAAATACCAAGAAGAGTGATTCAAGCTAAAGACAATCCTCGCTACGACTACCTGATGTCGATCGTCAACATCATGCCCGATTCCCCAGGCGTATATCGTTATTATGATGCCGAGGGAACAATCATCTATGTGGGCAAGGCGAAGAACCTAAAACGTCGTGTGTCGAGCTACTTTACCAAAGAACACGAATCTCGTCGCACTGCCAATCTCGTGCGCCAGATCTACGACCTTAAATATATAGTAGTAAACACCGAGAACGATGCGCTCAACCTGGAGAACAGAATGATCAAGGCGCATCAGCCAAAGTACAATGTCCTGCTCAAAGACGGCAAGACCTACCCATGGATCTGCGTCAGAAACGAAGCCTTCCCGCGCGTCTTTCTCACCCGAAACGTGGTGAAGGACGGCTCGTCATATTTCGGACCCTACACCAACATCATGGTCGCCAAAACCCTCATCGACCTGTTCGAGCGAATGTACAAAATCCGCACTTGCAGCCTCAATCTGCAAGAGACCATGATCGAGGAGAAGAACTATAAGGTGTGTCTGAAATACCACATCGAGAAGTGCCAGGCTCCATGCGCCAACCTCGTTTCACGTGAAACATACCAGGAGGGAATCGAAGAAATCAAACAGATTCTGCGCGGGCGCACATCCGAACTGATACGCACCCTGCACGACCAGATGACAGCAAAAGCCGAGGAGATGAAGTTCGAAGAGGCTGCTGCCATAAAGGAACGATGCGAGCTAATAGAGAGCTACAGGACCCGCAGCAACATTGTGCCATCGACTATCAGCAACGTCGATGTGTTTGCCTACGACGAGGAGGAAAATAACGCCGTTGTGGCTTATTTCCACATCATGCAGGGAGCCATCATCCAGAGCTACATCTTCGAATACAAGAAGAATATCGACGAGGAAAAGGAGGACGTTCTGGCGCTTGGAATAAGCGAAATGAGAGAGCGTTTCGAGAGCATGTCACAGGAGGTGATAGTGCCTTTTGCTCCGTCGATGTTGCCCGAGGGCGTGGAGTGTACCATTCCGCAGAGAGGCGACAAGCGCAAGCTGCTCGAGCTTGCCGACAAGAACTGCAAGCAGTATCGCATCGACCAGATCAAGCAAGCGGAAAAGCTCAATCCCGAGCAGCGCAACTTGCTCTTGCTTTCGGAAATCCAGAAGCAGCTGGGCTTGCCGAAACTGCCTATGCACATCGAGAGTTTCGACAACTCCAACGTGTCGGGAACAGATGCAGTGGCCTCATGCGTTGTCTTCATTGCGGGCAAACCCGACAAGAAACAGTACCGCAAATTCAACATCAAAACAGTGGTCGGTGCCGACGACTATGCCTCAATGCACGAGGTAGTGATTCGACGCTACCGACGCGTGATCGACGAGCAACTCGAGGTTCCCGACCTCATCATTGCCGACGGTGGGGTAGGGCAGATGGGCGTAATTCGCGAAGCCCTCATCGACCTCGAATCGCAATACGTAGCAACCCACATGCGAGGAGAGATTGACGAGAAAACGCTTCACGACATCCGCGAGAAACTGCAGATTCCAGTCGGAGGTCTGGTCAAAGACGGTCAACACCGCACACGACATCTTCTCTTCGGCAGCCCCGCAAAAGAAGTCGATGTCAAGCCTAGCTCCAATCTTTTCCATCTTCTCGAACGAATTCAGGAGGAGGTTCACCGCTTTGCCATCTCTTTCCACCGAGACAAAAGAAGCAAGTCGCAAGTGAAGTCGGAGCTCGACAACATCTCAGGAATTGGGCCAAAGACACGCCAGCAACTGATCAAGGCACTGAAGAGTGTAAAGAGAATAAAAGAAGCCACAACCGACGAACTAACGACGATTGTGGGCTCTTCAAAGGCTCAAAAAATCAGAGATTACTTCGATGCTTCACGTGAAACATCAGTGACATAAAGCAGGGTTTTATCCCTCTGGCTTATCAGCAGCATTGGCAGTTTGAACTGTCTTTGCTGCTTCTTTTTCCGCCAAGTCTGCAGCTCTTGCAGCCTCCTCATAAGCTTGGCGCGTACGCTCTTCTTCGAGCACTCGCTGAGCCTCGCGTATCTTTGCCTGCTCCTCGGCAAACTTCTTTGGCTGATAAAGCGGCTTGAAGAAGACAGCCGAAATCGCGAGTTCAGACAACACGAAAGCAAGGAAGCAGAACCCGCCAATCTTAAGCTCGATCTTCAGGGCAATCATCGTTCCAAGACTCGATGCAAATTCGTTCAGGTTGATATTGAGCGGAAGGTTGCAGAAGAACACAAGGAACAAGCCATAGAGCATGATCGAAGCAGGCACGATAAAGAAGCCTCCATGCACTTTTGTCTTTGTCTTCAGGACAAACAATTCCAACAATTGGGCAACACACTCAAACAACAAAAGACCGCCGAGCAACTGTGGAATATACTTGATGATGTCGCCTGTGTGCCACAGAAGAATGACACCGAACACTGCCGCATAAGCAATGCGAAGGATGAAACTGATGAAATGATGCATAGTGATTGTGATATTAAAGATTGTCAAACTAATAACGATTAACACCCACTTTGTCTATAAAAGACACTGCAAAATTAGGCATTTTATTTCATAACTGAACTTTTTTTGAAAAATTTTTAATAACTTTTGCACAACCTATCGAAATAATTAGTAAATTTGCCACGCTGAATCGAACAATATGACGAGGAAAGATGGCGGAGTGGTCGAACGCGCTGCACTCGAAATGCAGTGTACGGGTGACTGTACCGGGGGTTCGAATCCCCCTCTTTCCGCTTCGAACACGCAATCACAAAGGAAAGGCTGAAGCTTAAACGACTTCGGCCTTTTTCTTTTCTTAAACGATTCTTAAACGATTCTTGAACGATTCTTGAACGATTCTTGAACGATTCTGAATATATAGAGGGATATATCATTGTTCCACGTGAAACAGGCACCAATTATAGGAGAAATATTTCACAAATCAAAAATTACGGAACACTTAAAAGAACTGAAACTCGACTGCACGATGAAACAAATCATACATAGTGCTGTCTGTCGTAATCCCGATTGTCATCCCTTTGTGTCGGACTTATCTATCCACCTCATATCGTAGCTGCAGCAATGATAGTAATCGAAATAATTGTCTCGCTTCTGCTCATCTGCGAGAACAGGCAACTATCGAGAAAACCGACATTGTGAAGCGACATCCGAAAAGGGAGAGGAGGACACCAACCTTGTTTTTAATCCTCACGTTTGGATCAAAGAAATTTGCAAAACGCAATGAGCGAATATTGTCCCAGCAACGATGTTCGATGCCCTCGTCGTGACGTGTTTCATGTGAAACAGCCATCAGCTTAAGGATATTGAACGACACGCTGATTGTGCGATTGTCGATGGCATGAGATAGAGTAGGGTAGCGGCTTGACAAGTCCTTTCGGATACGCTCCATGACCTCGAAGGCATCAGTGACGCAAGGCGAAACGCTATCCATCTGTCCATCGGCTGTCTTGTGATAGTAGTACATCTGTTTGTCAGTCCAAACAATTTTCTCGCTCCTACAGAACGCTTGATAGACGAAGAGCAAGTCCTCATATACTCGGCAATCTTCAGGGAAATAGTGTCCCTCAATAAGCTTCCGTCTAAACAGCTTGCAGCACTGTGAAGAGTCAAGATGCTTCTGATAAAGCAAGTCTGCAACAGCCTCTGCCGACGAATAAACCCTGACATCTGCCTTCGAATCATTCGCACAAAGCTGCTTGTAGGCAGAAGGCTTATTTGAAGCAGAAAGCGTGTTTGAAGCAGAATGCTTGTTATCGGCCACCATCTGATATGTGACTGCCGAGATATCAGCCCCGTGTTCCAACATCAAAGAGTGAAGTGTCGCAAGGTATTCAGGATGGATCCTATCGTCACTATCAACAAATGCAATGTATCTTCCTCGCGCCAATCGTAACCCAGCATTGCGGGCAGCAGATGGGCCAGCGTGCTTGATGCTCTCCACTCTGACATTATTATAAATAGAGGACAATCGATTTCCCATCTTCAGTGTGCCATCGACCGATCCATCATCTACTATGACGATCTCCGTCTCACGATATGTCTGATCGAGCACACTCGCAACACAGGATTCGAGCGTACTTTCAGAATTATAGGCAGGAATAATGACAGAGATGACCTCGCGCATATTGAAAGATATTATTAAAGGATAAGCAGATGCAAAAATAATGATTTTTCTCAAATATTATTTATTAAAAATGGAAAAATATGCAGAAAAGGAGTAAATAACATGGAAGAATTCAAATATTAGTCGATAATTGTTGCATATTGATCAAAAAACTCTAAATTTGCAGATCAAACAAGAATATAATATCCTAAAATACAACACAATGAAAAAAACTTTATTGCTTACTGCACTCCTCATGGCAGGGGCAGCAGGAATGAATGCCCAGGAATCGGGCTATCAGTTCACCACAGTCAAATCCATCAAGACAACACCAGTCAAGAACCAGGCCTCGACAGGCACGTGCTGGTGCTTCGCCACAACATCGTTCATGGAGACAGAGCTGCTCCGCATGGGCAAGGGCGAATACGACCTTTCAGAGATGTTTATCGTGCGCCAGAAGTACTTCAATCAGGCAGAAGACAATTACCTGCGTCGTGGACGAGGAAACGTCGGACAGGGCAGTCTTTCTCACACATGGATGAACGCCTATAGGCAGGTGGGCATCGTGCCAGAGGAGGTCTATACAGGCATCAACTACAACTCCGACCATCACAACCACGGAGAGTTCAACCAGTATGTCAATGCCATCGCACAGACAGCGGTCAAGCTCAAGAAGCGTTCGCCAGAATATTACAAGCTTCTCAACAGTGTGTTCGATATCTATCTAGGTCCGCTGCCAGAGACATTCAAATACAATGGCAAGGAATACACAGCAAAGACATTTGCCGAGAGCCTTGGACTCAACATGGACGACTATGTCGAGATCACAAGCTTCAGCCATAAGCCATTCTACCAGCCATTCGCGGTGGAGGTTCATGACAACTGGGAGGGCTTCCAGCAGTATAACGTGCCACTCGATGAGATGATGGAAGTCATCGACCATGCCATCGACAATGGCTATTCGGTATGCTGGGATGGCGATGTGAGCGAGAAGGGATTCAGCCACAAGAATGGCGTTGCCATCAATCCACAGCTCGAGAAGGTAGAGGATTATTCAGGCTCCGATCGCGCCCGTTTCGAGAACATGACTCCACAGCAGCTTAAGGAAGAAGCATTCAAGTTCGAAGCTCCATGTCCAGAGATCAACGTCACCCAGGAGATCCGTCAGCAGGGCTATGAGTCATTCGTCACCACCGACGACCACCTCATGCACATCACAGGCATCGTGAAGGATCAGAACGGCACAAAATACTACATCACCAAGAACTCTTGGGGCACAGAGCGCAACAGCAACGGCGGCTATCTCAACATGTCCGAGAGCTTCGTTCGCGCCAAGACCATCTACGTCATGGTTCACAAGGACGCACTTCCAAAGGCATTGAAGAAAAAGTTAGGATTATAATGATTCAAGGGTGGTAAAAAAAAAAAGCATCACCTTATCCATTCAGTCTTTCACAAAAAAAGAAAAAGGGCAGCTCTCTTCACAGAGAACTGCCCTTCTTGCATTCACTTTGATATTCTTTATCAATATCCTCTATTGGTCCTATCAAGGTTGCGATAGGAGATGGCCTCGGCTATGTGTGTCGATGTTATCTGGTCGAGACCCTCGTAGTCGGCTATCGTGCGTGCCACCTTGAGTATGCGGTCGTAGGCACGAGCAGAGAGGTCGAGCTTGGACATTGCGTTACGGAGCACCCTCATCGACCTGTCATCGAGCTGACAGTATTCGCGGATCTGTGCAGAGGTCATCTGCGCGTTGCAGTGAATCAGCGGATGATCCCTGTACCTTTCTTCTTGCCTCTGCCTTGCCTTCACCACACGTTCACGGATTGCCGTGCTCGGCTCGCTTGCCGTCGTCTGGCTCATCTCATCAAACGACAGTGGCGCTATTTCAATCTGCAGATCTATCCGGTCGAGCAAAGGGCCAGAGATCCTGCCAAGATATTTCTGCACCTGCATAGCCGTACATGTACACTGCTTGGTGGGATGAGTATAATAGCCGCAAGGGCAGGGGTTCATGCTTGCGACTAGCATGACCGACGAAGGATAGACGACGGTGTTCTTGGCACGGGCTATAGTGATCTGTCTGTCTTCAAGAGGCTGTCGCAGCACTTCGAGCACGCTTCTCGAAAACTCGGGAAGCTCATCAAGATAGAGCGTTCCGTTGTGAGCAAGCGACACTTCTCCTGGCATAGGGTTCTGACCGCCACCAATCAATGCAGCACTTGATATCGAGTGATGGGGCGATCGGAAAGGGCGCTGGGTGATGAGACCAGAGGCTGATCTCAATCCGGCTACCGAATGTATCTTGGTGGTCTCAAGGGCTTCGGAAAGCGACAGCGGAGGAAGGATGGAAGGCAGGCATTTTGCCATCATGCTCTTGCCCGCACCTGGAGGACCCACCATGATGAGGTTGTGTCCGCCACTGGCAGCAATGGCAAAAGCGCGTTTCACGGCATTCTGCCCCTTGACATCGGCAAAGTCGGCTGTGAAGTTGTTTTCGGCAGCATAGAAGAGCTGGCGGGTATTGACCTCAACGCGCTCGAGTTCCGACTTGCCGTTCATGAAGTCTATAATATTTTGAAGGTTGTCTGCCACAAGCACTTCGAGATTATTGACCACAGCAGCCTCGCGTGCATTTTCGCGTGGCACGATGATGCCTTTCATCTTCATCTCGCGTGCAAGGATTGCAAAGGGGAGGCAACCCTTCACGGTCTTGACACAGCCATCGAGCGACAATTCGCCGACCATCATGTAGTCGTTGATCTTGTCGGTCTTGATTATCTGACCTACAGCCATTATGGCCACGGCAATGGGCACGTCATACAGCGAACCCTCCTTGCGCACATCGGCAGGCGCAAGGTTGATGGTAATCTGATGACGCGGGAAACGCAATCCCGCCTCACGAAACGCACTCTCAATTCTGTCTCTGCTCTCTTTTACTGCCGTGTCTGGTAACCCGATCATGATTATTCGGCAGCCTAAAGAGGCTGATGTCTCACAATAAACAGGAGTAGCATCAATGCCTTGCAGTGCGGCTGACACTGTTTTTACTACCATTTAGCTTAACTGAAAAATTAGACGGGGTCTTTTCCAGCGCATCGCGCAGGTCTTTTCCCCACAGGTAACTATCTTGAATATTACTGAATCGGTCGGTGATGATGTTATATGGGACTGTAGTGATCTTCCACGACTTCATGGTAGGATCGCTGAAGCCCGACTGCAGCAGCACATGGTAGCCGGGGAGCTTGTCGATGGCCTTCTTCCATGCAGCACTGTCGGCAGCATGAAGGCACACTGTCATGATGTCAACACGCTTCGGACGGCGTTTCTTTTCCTTCTTCACATATTCGTCGAGATATTTGTGCAAGCCGTAATACTTTGCCATAGGCACGAGCATCTTGAGCGAATCGACCGACTCCTGGCTATAGTCGGCCCAGAAATAGATATACATGGAGTTCTGCCTTGTCTCGGTGAAATTGACAAATACCGTATCATTGTCAGTACCGAATTTTGGCAACGGATTGAGGCGGAGGTTTCTCTTCATCTTCTTTCCGCCATTGTCAAAGCGCTGCTCGAGGCTATTGACAAGCCATTGAGGCTTGCCTTCGTCGGTTATCCTGCCGAGGCACTGGCGAAGTCTCACAGAGTCGTTGAGAAGCTGCATACGGTCACGAATCAGGAGAGCCGGAACGATCGACGTGCGATAAGTAGAGCAAACCGAGTCGAGGAAGTCACCTCGCTGGCTGTCGTCACATTCCTCAAATTGCGCAACAAGCTGCGAATACATCATATTGAGCGAATCCGCACCACCGAACACGACTTGTCCTAACGAGTCGATGGCCAGGTCAATCTGTGAGCCCGCCTTGGCAAAGAAACTCACCACATTTCCTTTATCGTCAACCAGGAACAGCTCATCGGTTCCCAACGTGCTTCCCTTATAGGCAAACTTTCCCTTGAGCACAGGCAGAGTCACCTCTTCGAAGCTGCCATGCTTATCGACAAACAGACGGAGCTCCGCACCGGCCGATGCAGAATCCTGAAATATCGAACCAGAGACGTTGTAAGCGTCCCGAGCATTTCCTTCACTATCTGACTTGCTGCAAGAGGCAACAGAGTAAAGTGAGATTATTAATATAAAAAGCGCTTTAATTGTTTTCATCTGTTTCTGTTTCTCGAATTGAAAGTCCATAAGGATGGTGCAAAGATAGGAAATTTGTTTGAATAATAGAATATGAATGGCAAAAAAGGCATAATAAATGCCGAAAAAAATCTCTTTTTCCCGGCATTTATCGTTATTCAATAAGTTTTTTGGGAGTCTTTTATCAGAATGGACGGCCCTGATCCTTCTTTGGATAGCCTGGCTTGAATGGGATGCGGCCATTGTCGTTGGCAGCGCTCAAGGCAATCCATGCCACCATAGCTGCATCGAGCTTGAGGTCGGCAATGGAGAGACGCTCGTAGGTATCCATTGTTGTGTGGTAGGTGCGGTCATACTCGAGCTCATCCTGGATGAACTGGAAAGCAGGAAGACCCACACGGTCGAAGGTGACATGGTCAGTGCTGCCTGTCTGACGAGGAGAGAGGGTCTTGAAACCAAGAGTCTCGATGCCCTTCATCCATTCCTTGAAATATGGGAAAGCCATGTCGTTCTGCTCAAGATAGATGCCACGGAAACGGCCTGAACCATTGTCCATGTTGAGATAGAGAGCGAACTTGTCGTAACCAGGCAGCTTCTTGTCGTTCTTGCGGTCGTAGAGGTAGTTCTCAAGGTAGCCACGCGAACCATAGAGACCCTGTTCCTCACCACCCCAGAGAGCGATGCGGATAGTGCGGCGAGGAGAAACACCGAGAGCCTTGATGATGCGCATTGCCTCCATCATGACTACACAGCCCGATGAGTTGTCGGCTGCACCAGTTCCGCCATGCCATGAATCGAGGTGAGCACCGATGAGCACAATCTGATCCTTGAGTTTAGGGTCAGTGCCCGGGATTTCGGCATATACGTTGTTGATCTGCTTATTGTCGGTAAAGACGTTCTTGATGTCAAGCTCCATCTCCACCTTCTCGCCACGCTTGATGAGACGAGCCATGCGTCCGCCATCCTCAAGTGGAACCATGATCTCTGGAGTCGGCTCTGGATCGCCCGACTTATACTGCACGCCAGTGCCGCTCACTACATTGAATGTGCCTCGTGTATTTACAATGGCAAGTGCACCTTCTTCCTGGATCATCTTCGAGAGTTTCTGCTGCAACTCGCGCATCTTCATCATCTGCTCGCGGGAAGGCATCACATAGGCACCACCACCTTGCTGACGACGATAGTTGTGACGACCAGGACGCGCATCTGTCTCCATAGCAGCAAGTTCCTCATCGGTATAGCGATAGGCAAGAGGCTCGAACGATACCTCATAATGCTGGGTCACAGGCATCAGGATAATCTTGCCAGCGAGCTTGCCACGAAGGTTCTCAATGTCTTCCTCGCTCTGTGGATTGTCGATCAAGACAACCTCACCCTTCACCAAGCCGTTGGTGCTGCCTGACCAAGCCTTTGGATTGGCTGCGAAACTGCAGTAATAAGGAGCAGTCATAGCCACGTAATTCTTCTGATTATCCCATCCGCCTTTGGCAAAATCCATTGCCTTTTCAGCGCGAGGATTGCTCAAGCCAAGGTCAGCAAGCTTCTCGACCACAAGCTTCTCCGAGCGGAGCTTCTGCTGCGAAGCCGCAAGGCGCGAACCAAGTTCATCGGTCATAAACTGTGCGAGTTCCTCCATCTTCGAATTGGCGAAAGCCTCGTCCTTCAGACGAAAAGCGAGTTCGTCGGACAATGCGTTCTGCGCATAGCTGTTGAGGCAAGCCATTGCCAAAACAGTCAACAAATACTTTTTCATTTTAATGATATGTTTTAAATCTGAATTATAACGTCTCAACCTGAATAAAAAAACACCTTAAAAATATGCAACTGAAAGGTGTATTTTGCTTGCATATTGACAATAAAACCATGCAAATTGTCGCACAAAGTTATGAATTTATTTATTTCCGACAAATTTTCTTCAATAAAAAAGTCGAATTTCGCACGATTTTGCCATCTCTCGCTCAAAATATACAATTTTCATTCAAAATTTTGCCAAAAGAATAGTATTTTGAAAATTGGAAAAGAGAAAAATTATACTTACCTTTGCGCACAAAATTATTGACAAATAACACATAAATATTTCATAAATGGTAAGTATTGACGGACTGACAGTCGAATTTGGAGGAACGACTCTGTTTAAGGACATTTCGTTTGTAATCAACGAGAAAGACCGCATCGCACTGATGGGCAAGAATGGTGCTGGCAAATCGACCTTGCTCAAGATCCTTGCCGGCGTAAGGCAAGCCACCCGAGGCACAGTCTCTGCACCCAAGGACTGCACCATCTGCTACCTGCCTCAGCACCTCATGACCGAAGACCATCGCACGGTGTTCGAGGAGGCTTGTCAGGCATTCGCTCATCTTAAGGCAATGGAGGCAGAGATCGACGAGATGAACAATCAGCTTGCCACACGCACCGACTATGAGAGCGACGACTATATGGCACTGATCGAGAAGGTCACCGCGATGAGCGAGAAGTTCTATGCCATCGACATGACTCACTTTGAGGAGGATGTCGAGAAGGCTCTGTTGGGTCTCGGCTTCAAGCGAAGCGACTTCGACCGCCCTACTTCGGAATTCAGCGGTGGCTGGCGCATGCGCATCGAACTGGCAAAGCTTCTGCTCCAGAACCCTGACGTGCTGCTTCTCGATGAGCCTACCAACCATCTCGACATCGAGTCAATAGGCTGGCTTGAGGAGTTCATCATCAACAGCCCAATGGCAGTGGTGCTCATCAGTCACGACCGCAAGTTTGTCGATACCATCACCACCCGCACCATCGAGGTCACTCTCGGCCGCATCTACGACTACAAGGCCCGATACTCTCATTATCTTGAGCTTCGCAAGGAACGCCGTGCACAGCAGCAGAAGCAATACGAGGATCAGCAGAAGCAGATTGCCGAGGCAAAGGAGTTTATCGAGCGATTCAAGGGCACCTATTCCAAGACCTATCAGGTGCAGAGCAAGGTCAAGTGGCTTGAGAAGCTCGAACTGGTTGAGGTCGATGAGGAAGACACATCGGCTCTCCGCCTGAAGTTCCCGCCATCGCCACGCAGCGGCACCTATCCTGTGATATGCGACGATATGGGCGCAGGCTACACCAAGCCACTCAAGCCCGAAGACAACATCTTCGACCACGCTACCTTCATGATCGAACGAGGCGAGAAGATAGCATTCGTGGGCAAGAACGGTGAGGGCAAATCGACTATGGTCAAGGCCATCATGAACGAGATTGAGCACACCGGTCAGCTCACCGTCGGACACAACGTGCAGATTGGCTATTTCGCACAGAACTCGGCTTCGTTGCTCGACGAGGAACTCACCGTCTATCAGACCATCGACGACATTGCAGTGGGCGAGATCCGCAAGAAGATCTCCGACCTGTTAGGCGCTTTCATGTTTGGTGGCGAGGACACACAGAAGAAAGTCAAGGTGCTGTCGGGAGGCGAGCGCGTGCGCCTCTGCATGGTCAAGCTGCTGCTCCAGCCTGTCAACCTTCTCATCCTCGACGAGCCTACCAACCACCTCGACATGAAGACCAAGGACATCCTGAAGCAGGCGCTCAAGGACTACGACGGCACTCTCATCTTGGTTTCGCACGACCGTGACTTCCTCGACGGACTGGTCACCAAGGTCTATGAATTTGGCGACAAGCGCGTCAAGGAGCATCTCTGCGGCATCTACGAGTTCCTCGAGAAGAAGAAACTCGAAAGCCTGCAGGAGCTCGAAAGGAAGAAATCCTGATGATTTAGCATAAATAAGAAATCCTGATGATTTAGCATAAATAAGAAGACATTACATACAATAAACAATACCAATCTTATGAAAACTATCTCTTTTGCCAAGGCAATTATGCCTGTTGTGATGTTGGGCGTCGGCGGTTTATGCCAATCAGCCTTCGCCCAGAACCCATATCTGCCTCTGTGGGAATATATCCCTGATGGAGAGCCATACGTCTTCGAAGACCCTGACAAACCGGGCGAGAAGCGCGTCTATGTCTATGGATCTCATGATTCGCTCCTCGAATATTACTGCGGACGCGAGCAGGTGGTATGGTCGGCACCAGTCGATGACCTGAGCAACTGGCGATACGACGGACTCATCTATAGGCTCGACCGCGACCGCGACGGCAATCTCCTCAATGCCAATGGCGAGGGCGATGTGCTCTATGCTCCCGACATCACCGAAGTGGTGGAGAAGGATGGCACAAAGACCTATTATTTCTATCCAAACGTGCAGGGCTCGCGCGAAGGAGTCATTGCCAAGTCAAAGCGACCTGACGGCCCATTCGAGTCGTGCAGCTGGAGCAAGGAAGACCCACGTCTCGGCTACAGCGTCCTGCGTTTCGACCCAGCAGTCTTTGTCGATGACGACGGACGAGTCTATGGTTATTGGGGATTTGAGCGCTCTTACGGAGCAGAGCTCGATCCTGCTACCATGTGTACCATCAAGCCGGGCACAAAGGTAGTAGAGGACATGGTTTCAGGACGCAATCAAGATGGTGTTTTCCGGTTCTTCGAGGCATCTTCATTGCGCAAGATCAAGGACAAGTATGTGTTTATCTATAGCCGCTGGACCAAGGACGGAGAGTTTGGCATGCCCGAAAGCAACTACACTCTTGCCTACGCCTACAGCGACAGCCCACTCGGACCATGGACCTATGGCGGCACCATCATCGACGGTCGCGCACGCGACACCGACGAGAGCGGCAAGGCCATCCCAACGGCACATCCGCAGGGCAATACCCACGGCAGCATCTGCGAGATCAACGGCAAGTGGTGGGTGTTCTACCACCGCCAGACAGGACTCAGCCAGTATTCTCGTCAGGCAATGGTTGCACCTATCGAGGTTTCGGTCGAAGAAGGCAAGGGCGGCAAGGTCATGATCTCTGAAGGCGAATACACATCCGAAGGCTTCACCACCGAAGGCCTCAACCCGCTCAACAAGACAGCAGCAGGCATTGCTTGCTACTATACAGGCCCAAAGCCAGCGTGGGATGAGTTCCCAAAATTCTTCTTCCCTGGCTCATATATCCAGAACACCTATCTCGACCCATTATCATATCAGGGTCCATTCAATCTGAAGGAGCCTTTCTGCCCGGTGGTCAACAACACATCAGGCTCGACCGTCGGCTACAAGTATTTCAACTTCGCCAAGATAGATAAGAAAGCAAAGGTGGAACTTGTGTTCAACATGGTACCAAAAGGCATCGACGGCACGCTCACCGTCATGCTCGGCAGCCCATACAAGAGCCATGGTGGCAAGGTAGTCGGCACGCTCAATATCAGCAAGGACGCGCCACAGCAGCTCGCACATTTTGCAGCCCCAGTGTCAGGGCTCAACGACAAGGCTGGCAAGCAGGCACTCTTCTTCCTCTTCGAATCAGCCACCAAGAAGCAGTCACTCTGCGACATCTACGACTTCCAGTTCGTAGTGAAGTGACATAATGAGGAGTTGGCGAGAACTTTAGCGACAAGAGGTGGTCACAATTTGTGACTACCTCCTGTAGTTCTTCTTTAGTGAGTTGAAATCGGTAGCGTTCTGTTGTAGCCAGACACCCCAGAGGGATGATACATTGGTAACCGCGGGTCGAAGACCTGCGGACACTGCCACTCTGCCTATAGACAGCGTCCCCGGAGGGGTCGCACTTCACTCATCAGTCAGTCAGCATCCACTGGTCAGGCTCTGTTGCAGCCAGACACCCCGGAGGGGTGATACATTGGTAACCGCAGGTCGCAGACCTGCGGACACTGCCACCCTGCCTACAGACAGCGTCCCCGGAGGGGTCGCACTTCACTATAAGACAGAACTCCCTCGCTACCTCACTTGCCCGAGAATCACCTTAGGTGAAGTGCTCATCAAATCGTATGTCCATTTGACGCTGAATAGCCAAGAACTGTTGGTTTACAGAGTAGCCCCTCAATAAATGTTCCTTCAAAACTCCCGTAGCCCAGCGACGAAAAGCCGTTGCATTGATGCTGTTGACACGATAACCCACAGAAAGAATGGCATCGAGATTGTAGAATTGTGTTTTATATACCTTGCCGTCTGTGGCAGTATATTCCAAAATGGAATGAACTGAGTTCTTATCCAATTCACCTTCCCTGAAAATATTGTTCAGGTGTTTGGAAATTGCAGGTTGTTTGACCCCAA
>SFEH01000195.1 GCA_004557315.1 Bacteroidales bacterium | reverse complement strand
CAGGTCATTGGGAGATAATCCCAAAAATCTTGATGGTTAATTAGGGTTCACTGAATTATCTAGCAGCCAAATGTCTTGGATAGTCACAAACGCCCCTCTTGGTGAGCAAGGATGTGAAAACCCTCCATATTTCGTTCAGGACAAGACAAAGTTCCCTAAGGAACCTCATCATGTTTTTGACGAAGTAGCACATTCCCGTCCAGCATAGTGCCGTGTTGGGAAGCTTGGCTCTTATGTTGTTGGCTCGATATATTCTCTTGCCTGTACCGAATGAGCATTCGATTTCATTTCGTTCGCCTGAGGCTTTTGCCATTCTGGATCTCTGCTCCTCAGAGGGGGGAGTCTTTGGCGGTCTCCCCAAAGGCTTGCAGTATGTCTGAATTTCCAATTCCTGCAGTATTTTGAGATTTGCGCTGTTCAAGTATATCTTGTCCGCAAGAATGGTTGAAGGCAGATGCCCGAAGCGTTCCTTGTAAAGCCGAATCTGCAGCTGCAGGTCCTGGCTTTCATTGTAGGCATTCCAGCTGTGATGGTCTATGAATGTGTAGCCGCAAACTATGCTTGCTCCAATTTTTGCGCCAAACTCAGTCCTGGCTTTTGCCTTTCCGCGGACAATGGCGCGGACGTGCGGCTGGAAGATGCTCAGGATGCGGTCTGCGCAAGTGTGAGTCTTCGAGCGACGCATGTCCTTCTGCTGGTGATACATTTTGCATATAGCTGCAAGTGTGCGTTTCTCGTGAGGCAAAAGGCATTTCAGATAGTTCCTGTCGCTTCCTATCAGATCAAGAGCTGTAAGAATGTCCTTGTACAAGTATTTGAGCAACAATGAAATGGTCTCATTTACCATCTTGCCTTTCTTCTTGGCCTTCTTTATGAGATGGAGATAAGCTTGCCGGGCACGCTTGTAATATGTGAATGGCATGGGGAGCTTGAAAGTGTCGCACACCTTGGCAATGTAGTCAGACACCTTGCGGCATCCGTCGTGTATTATGTCAACATCCACGGGGTAGCGCATCTCCGCGTCTGCGCATGTCGCGTCGATTTTCAGCACGCCTTTGTGCTCGCGCCCCTGCTTGTCCGTGTATGAGCCTGCCATCGGATTCTCTGGCTTCGGAGCAGGAGGCTCTTCTCCGTTTTTCCTTGCATCGTCTTCCTCGCGCTTGCGCTTCTCTTCCTGAAGCTGCATCTGCTTTTTAAGCATGAGGACGCTCATCTTGTTGATGTCCTCCTCTGTGATGCGTTTACGGATGGTGACGAACAGGCTCGGGTCGAATATCGGCTTGTCTGTGAACTCTGAGAGGCCGCACATATACTGCATGTAAGGATTTTCCCTTATCATCTCTATAGTCTCGACGTCTGACAGATTCAGCCTGTGCTTGATCATCATGGCGCCGATTATCATGCGAGCCGGCTTGTTGCCTGCTCCTTTCGTGTCGTTTTGAAGCCTCGAGTTGTACTCCTTCTCCAGCTCTGTCCATGGCAGAGTGTCGCCTAGGACAACCCATCGGTTGCTCTTATCCAGCTCGGACAGGGAAGAACGGAACAAGCCTAGGTCTAGTTGCTTATATTTATGTGAGTAATACTTCATCTGAGTGGTGTTTAACTATACAAAGGTACGACTTTTTTGTTAAACGACAAAGAAAATAATGTTATATAAACTTAAATATCAGAGGGTTGAATATTTTTCAGTAGACACTAATTAGAATACAAATATGATAGTGGTATCATTCTTTGCAGGTTGTGGAGGTCTTGACCTTGGCTTTGAGCAGGCGGGATTCCAGGTGGTTTGGGCCAATGAGTTCGAGCCGGCTGTGCGTGATACCTATCTTCGCAATCATCCCGACACGGAGTTTGTGTTGGCAGACCTCAACACCATCAACCCGAAAGATGTGCCCGACTGCGACGGCTTCATCGGTGGACCTCCTTGCCAGTCGTGGAGCGTAGCCGGAAAGCAGAAGGGACTGGAGGATGAACGTGGGCAACTGTTCCTGAAATACATCGATATGATTGAGGCAAAGTTGCCTAAGTTTTTTGTCATCGAAAATGTCAAGGGCTTGCTCGATTCCGTTTTCAAGTACGTCTTCATCATGTTCCTCGGCCGCCTTAACAAAGCTGGTTACAACGTAAAGTGGGAACTGCTCGATGCCGTCAACTACCGCATTCCGCAGAAAGGAATACAACCAGACAAGTCTTTCCTCGTGAAGTTCTTCCGCAATCTGTTGCTTGGTGAGGATAACGAACTGAAGAATCTTTATCTGTTGATTGGATATAAGGATAACGGGAACGACACCCATACAAGTACCCATACAAGTACCCGTACAAGTTCAAACGATATACAACCTTCATCAGATAATGTGAGGCGTTTGATATTGGCCATCGGCAAAGAAGAAATGAGTGTTAAGGGTATGATGGAAGCGGTTGGGTTGAAGAACCGTCCTAACTTTTTGGATTACTCGCTTACACTTGCAATAATCGAAGGGTTTGTGTGTAGGAAGTACCCTGATAATCCCCATCATCCTCGTCAACGATATTTGTTGACCGTAAAAGGATTGATGTTGTTGGACGATAATAATAGTTAAGAATCATTGTCTCAGCTTTTGGTAAGAGTTCCCTAAGTGCAATTCAAAGTGCAAAAAATGCACTTTGCAAGAATTGGCCACAAGAAAGCGAAATGCCATTT
>SFEH01000194.1 GCA_004557315.1 Bacteroidales bacterium | reverse complement strand
TACCAAGGAAGAGTATGATACAAAGTACTCAGATGAAGAACGTAAACAGGTGGAAGCCCAGGAAGCCGAGAAACTCTCTGAGATGCAAAGGCAGCTACAGGAGAGCGCACAGAAAGGCCAGGAAATCGCCAAAGGCAACAATTCTGCAGAAAATGATCGCTTAGCTCGTGGCAAACAGCGTGAGCAGGAGGCGATGGAAGAACTCAATCGAGCCATTGCCCAGGCAAGGATTCAGGCTCAGCAGGTCTCTACCCCATCCATGCAGGCCGAAGTAACTGCCAAAACGGGCGATGTCAAGGAAGGAAAGGTTGAAATTCCGGAAAAGAAGAAGACCGATGATGAACCGCATGAGGTCGTCAAGAAGGTCAAGGTTACTTCCGACTACTTCAACACCCTGTGTGATAATGACAAGGAAGCTGGACTTATCAAGGCTATCATAGACGAGAACATCAAGGCGGTGGATGGATCAAGAGTACGACTTCGTCTGCTCGATGATATTGTCATCAATGAAACGGTCATTCATAAAGGCTCCTACATCTATGCCACCATGAGCGGCTTCGGTTCACAGCGTGTCAAGGGCACAGTCAAGAGTATCATGGTAGATGATGACATCGTCAAGGTAAACCTTTCGCTCTATGATACCGACGGACTTGAAGGATTATATGTACCAAGCAGCCAGTTCAGAGAGACCACAAAAGATGTTGGTAGCGGTGCTTTGAGCAATACTTCAACCCTTACCAACAGTACATCTACTGGAGGTGGCAATCTGGCATCCTGGGGAGCACAAGCCGTTACCAATGCCGTTCAGAAGACAAGCAACGCCATCAGCAAGGCCATCAAGAAGAACTCAGCCAAGCTGAAATATGGAACCTTTGTGTATCTCATCAATTCACGTTCAAACCAGAAAGATAAATAATAAACATATACGAATATGAAGACTATCAAGAAATTCTGCGCATTGGTAGTATGCGCATTAGCCTCTCTCCCATCCATGGCACAACAGACGTATCAGGAAATGGAGCAGCTAACCATCAATGAGAATGTCACAACAGTCATTACCGCCTCTGAGCCAGTACGCTTCGTTGATATTTCTACGGATGCAGTGGTCGGCGACCAGCCAATCAACAATACCATCCGTCTGAAACCCAAGGAAGGTGCAGCCGTACATGCCGATGGTGACATCCTTGCTATAGTGACGATAGTTACCGAGCGTTACAGAACCCAGTATGCTCTGATATACACTACACGAATGCAGGAAGCAGTCACAGACAAACAGATTCTTGCCTCTGAGAAGATTCCATACCATAATCCTTCTGTATCAATGAGTACTGAGGATATGACCAGATATGCCCGAAAGATATGGAACTCACCGGCAAGAATACGAAACGTGAGCACCAAGCAGCACAGAATGACCATGAGATTGAACAACATCTACTCTGTTGGAGAATACTTCTTCATTGATTTCAGCATCGAGAACCGCACCAATATCCGCTTTGACATCGACGAGATGCGTATCAAGCTGAATGACAAGAAGGTTTCCAAGGCAACTAATGTCCAGATGATTGAACTTACGCCAGCTATGGTGCTTGACCAGTCCAAGACCTTCAAATATGGTTATAGAAACGTTCTCGTCCTGAAAAAGATGACATTCCCTAACGACAAGGTGCTGACTATTGAGATTTCAGAGAAGCAGATTAGCGGAAGAACCATCAGTTTGGACATTGACTATGAAGATGTTCTGTATGCCGATTCATTCAACTCATACTTAATGATGGAGGAATAAACGATGAAGAAATACATATTGTCATTGATGATGGGACTGTGCGTTTCAGTCTCATCATTCGCCCAAAGCCATAGCGACCGCATATCCGTAGGTGTAGGTGCTTTGTATCAGAGAGGTTTGGATGCCACCATCTCATGGGAACATGAAACACGCTACCACAATGCATGGGAGTACTTCATCAACGGCTACATCAAATGGGATGAATGTGCATCATGCGGACACGTCTGTCCAGAGTCGTTTTGGAACAACTACCGTACATGGGGAATTGGCGCAGCCTACAAGCCTTGTGTGGCAAGAGGAAGGAACAACTACGGAAACCTCCGTATTGGCGCAAGTGCTGGCAGTGACACAGACAAGTTTGTTGGTGGCTTGCATGTCGGTTACGAGCATAACGTTGCCCTTCGTCACGGATGGGGATTGTTTGTTCAAGCCAAATGTGACCTCACTCTTCCCAAACGGGAAGACTTGTTTCGCACTGGCATCGTGATAGGATTCAAGATACCCACATTAAAGAAATAGCAACAATGAAGATACTAAATATCATTTGTACTACTCTCATGGCAGTAGCATTTGCCTCATGCGATGAGCATCGAGACTTTCCTGATACGGCAATGAAGACCTGCGACATCCTCTGTACAGATGGCAAAGTCGTAAGATTCGAGGAAGTCAAGTCCCAAAACAAGACTCCTATTGCTGTGGTGTTCTATGTGAATCAGAACGAGGACATCCAAGGCACAGGCTATGCTGTCTATCTAAAGGACATTGAGCCGTTTGCCTATTCTGACTCTCTCGGAATGAAGCATAATACATCAGCTGATATTGCTGCATTTGATGGCAATGGCAATACTCATGCTATGTATTCCACTGGAACTTCGCCTGCAGCTTCTGCAGTCTTTGACATGTGGCAATATGGTCAGAGTGCCTACATCCCTTC
>SFEH01000193.1 GCA_004557315.1 Bacteroidales bacterium | reverse complement strand
TGTATATGAGAATCGTTTGCGATCTTAACTAAATAGGACGTGTCAAACAGCTGACACGTCCTATTGTTATGATAATGAATTGTCGTGAAATCAGAATTCCCAACCGAGAGCAGAAGCACCGAGAACGGCTGCATCGGCATCCTTGAGCTGTGAAGGAAGAACCTTCACCTTGTTCTTGAATACAGCGAGCATATTCTCCTCCATAGCCTCCTTCACTGGCTTGAAGATGAGGTCGCCAGCCTTTGCAAGACCACCGAAGATGATGAATGCCTCTGGGCTTGAGAATGCGGTGAAGTTGGCAAGAGACTTGCCGAGAAGCTCGCCTGTCTTCTGGAAGATGTCCTTTGCTATGGCATCACCTGCCATTGCGCAATCAAAGATGTCCTTTGATGTGAGCTCTGATTCAGGGATGTTGCGGAGCATACTTGGATCGTAGCTTGAAGTCAATACCTCCTTGGCTGTCCGCACGATACCAGTAGCCGAGCAATATGTCTCAAGACAACCCTTGCGACCACAGCCGCAGAGACGTCCGTCAGGAACAGCGATAACGTGACCTAGCTCTCCAGCGAAACCGTCATGTCCATAAACAAGCTTGCCGTCGATGACGATGCCAGAACCTACGCCTGTGCCGAGAGTAATCATGATGAAGTGCTTCATGCCCTTTGCTGCACCATAAGTCATTTCGCCGATTGCAGCAGCATTGGCATCGTTGGTCAATTTGCAAGGAACCCCTATACGTTCACCAAAGAGCTTTGCAAGTGGTACGATACCCTTCCAAGAGAGGTTAGGAGCAAATTCGATGTTGCCAGTGTAATAGTTGCCGTTAGGGGCACCTACACCCATACCATTGATCTTTTCCTTGCCACCTACTGATTCAATGAGAACATCGAGTTTCTCTCCGATTGCGTTAACATAGTCTTCGATAATAGGATAAGCCTTTGTCTTTACAGAGTCCTGACATACTACGTTGCCATCTTGGTCAACAATACCAAATACAGTATTGGTGCCACCAATATCCATACCTACTACATAAGGCTTAACTGCTTTTTTTTCCATGTTGTTAGTGTTAAGTGTTATTTGAATTATTAGTTGTTTCAAGCATTGGAAGCCTGAAGGTATATCAAGCGACCGTGCAAATATAATATTATTTTTCGGATAAATTGTTTTTTAGCAGAAAATTCAGTCCTTTTTATGCTCAAAAACATTTTGACAGCCGATTTTTATGCTGATAAATTACATTTTTGTGATAAGATATTTCTTAACATCATTCCAACGGTAGTAGCAATGGCCAATGTTTTTTATCGGAAGAGTCACTTCATTTTCGTTGTGAAGGAATTTTACAATAACCGATCCTTTTTTGTTGCGGAAGAATATCATCTGGAGGTTGGCTGACATCGGAGAGATGTAGAAATCCTGCCAGTGGTGCTCTATCTCATTGACATCGGTCACCTCGGCTCCACAGCCTTCGATACCCATCAGGGCAAGAAGGCGTATGAGGTGAGAGTCGTGTCCGAAACGGAGTGTCGCACATTCGTTGCCGCTTTTTATTGCCTCGTCGGCTTTCTCGATGATGTTACGCAAAAGAGGCTTGGCTGCTTCGAGCGCGATACCTTTTGCCACAGGTGCAGCTGCATTGCAGATGTACATGCGGTAGTTGATGGTGAGCCAGATGTTGTATAGTTCTTCGGGGGTGAAAAGTTCGATGAGAGAGAGGTCGGTTGGCAAGTCCTGCATTCCGACGGCTAGCCAGTAGAGTGTCGAGGTGAACTTATACTCGTCGATGTTGTCAGGATTCCTGAAAAGAGTCGTGAGCAGGCGAGTGCCGTTGATGTGCTCGCGCTCGAACTTCACCCAGTCGCCTCGCCATGCCTTGTCGTCCTTCTCGAAGGCCTTCTGTTCAGGGGTGTCGTTGGCGATATAGCACATGAACTCCTGCTTGGTTTCTTGTGTGATGTTGAGTGCTGGGTCTTTCTCGTTCAGCGAGGCGCAGAACGACTCCATGCTTGCCTTGCAGCGAGGCACGACACTGCTGCGGGCTTCGATGGCCTTATGGCTTGCAAACACTTCAGGGAATCGCTCGTACATGCGTGCGGCAATGTCATGATGCTGCTGACAGCCCACCTTAGTGAGCATGCCTCCGTTGCCACGGGCAATGATCCACAGCTTGTGAACACGCGACAGGACATCCTCGCCAAGTGGTGTGAGATTGTCGTCTTTGTATGCTGCTTCGAGAATCTCCAATACGGTCAGGTATCGCTCGTCGCTTGGCTGGAAGCGCGATCCATGACGGCCATAATGGCTGATGTAGAAAGGTTCATAGCCCTTTGGCGCATCTGTCAATATCTCCTGTTGAGGACCAGGATAGGCATAATAGATGCTGCCTAATTTTTCTGGCTTCTGGAGCAGTGCTGCCTTGTCGAGAATCTTGTCGGCAGGCTGTGCCAATGCCGAGAGACAAAGCATCAGCCCGCTTAATATGGTTGTCAGTTTCTTCATAGAATCCATGACTTATTTGACATTTATCTTCTTAACCTCGCCACCATAGTTCTCGAGCGAGTTGTTGACCTTGAGGTCTTTGATCGAGATGTCGGAAGCGTTCTCGACATAGACCGCATAGGTATTGCCCTTGATGAAGCCTTCGCCCTTGCATGGACGCTTGTCGTAGATGCCGCCAGGATAGTCGGTGCGCTTGGCAAGAGTCATGTTGACGTTCTCAAGA
>SFEH01000004.1 GCA_004557315.1 Bacteroidales bacterium | reverse complement strand
TTCGTGGGACTCGATGATTACCGCATCAAGAGTCTTGTCCGAAAGCACCTCTTGCTCTGTCATCCACCGCAGACCGTCGTAACAGCCTCGCCTTTTTGCCTGCTCTCGTCTCTCGGCAATAGGCTCGCAAACGCCTACGACGTCAAATATCTGCGGCATGGAGCGCATTGTCATCATGATGTGGTCGGAATGACACATTCTCCACGTTCCGTACTGAACTACCCTTATTTTTCGCATTTCTACCCTCCGCTCACTCTTTCTCGGACAATTTGCTCCAATCAAACAAATGGAAAATGCAGATATGGGTTCAGGTTCATGGTGTAAAATTGTTTTCTATAACAAGAAGCATATTGAATAGCACTAAATTATTGCTCCCTCCTCTCTCTGAGCAACGCTCCATCGTGTCTTTCCTTGATGCCAAGTGTGGAAAGATTGACGAATGGGTAACAAAGAAACAAAAGGAAGTGGAGCATCTTCAAGAATTGAAACAACGTGTTATTGCAGATGCCGTGACACGAGGTCTGAATCCTCATGCCAAAATGAAATCTACCAATATTCCTTGGCTGAAGGAGATTCCTGAACATTGGGAGATTTATAGATATGGAACATTGTTTAAATTAAAACCTGTCAAACAACATCATGGTGAGGAATTATTAT
Organism: Bacteroidales bacterium; assembly: GCA_004557315.1. Lineage (GTDB taxonomy): Bacteria > Bacteroidota > Bacteroidia > Bacteroidales > UBA3663 > Liminaster. The sequence goes on along the minus strand of SFEH01000004.1, from coordinate 54,756 downwards.
CAGTATTCTTGCATTTTGGTGTCATACGTGCCGCAGAATCTGAAAAAAGAACCCATGCGGCTTCAGAAGACTTGTCAAAATACCAACTTGTCGAAGAAACAGACTTCGTTATGAATAACCAACAAGCATGGAGAGGTTCTGTAGGAGTATCAAAATTGGTTGGTATTATTAGTCCTGCCTATCACATTTTTAAGATGCCAAATTGCATGTTCCCTGACTATGCAAATTATCTATTACGAAGTAAGTGCATGGTCAGTCAATTCGAAATGAGTTCTAGAGGTGTTGGTAGTATACAACGCACACTCAATTTCAATTGGCTTAATAATAAAATTGTACCCGTTCCACCCCTCTCCGAACAAAAGCAAATCGTCTCCTACCTTGATGCCAAGACCTCCAAGATAGACAAGCTCATTGCCAACGTCACCAAGGAGATTGAGCGCATAAAGGAATATAAGCAGCGACTCATCAGCGATGTAGTGACAGGACAAATAAAAGTATGTTAAGCTATGGACACATCAGAAACAGGACTTGAAAAGATAATAGTCGGTTGGCTCGTGAAGGAGAACGGCTACGAGCAGGAGTCGCCACACGCTTACAACAAGGACTTTGCCTTGGTCGATAAGTGGGTGGAACGGTTCGTTACGGAAACACAGCCAGAGAAGGTGAAGCAGTCGATGTGCTTCGCCTCACCGAGCGAGCGTCTGAAGTTCTTCACCAGACTGAGCAACGAGATAACCAAACGCGGTGTGACGGACGTATTGCGCAAGGGATATAAGTTCAATGGCTCTACGTTCGACCTGTACTATCCGTTGCCCTCAGAACTGAATCCAAGTGCAAAGGTGGCTTACGAGCAGAACATCTTCGGCGTAATCCGTCAGGTGATGTACTCAAAGGTGAACAACAACGAGATAGACTTTGTGTTGTTCATCAATGGCTTGCCCCTTGCCACCTTCGAGCTGAAGAACAACTTCACAGGGCAGACCTACGAGAATGCCATTGCACAATACCGCACCGACCGCGACCCGAAGGAACTGCTGTTGCAGAAGAAACGTTGTGCCGTACACTTTGCCGTGGATGACTGCCAGGTGTGGATGTGCACCGCATTAGAGGGCAAGGACTCTTGGTTCCTGCCATTCAACCGTGGTGTGAATGGTGGTGCTGGTAATCCTGTTATAGAAGGCGATACCATGACCTCATACCTCTGGAAGGACGTTCTGACCAAGCCAACACTCTCCAACATCATCGAAAACTTTGCGCAGGTAATAAAGAAAGAAGACCCCAAGACACATAAGGTCAAAGAGATGGTCATCTGGCCACGATACCATCAGCTGGATGCAGTCCGCACGTTGCTCCATGTGACAAAGATGTCGCCTATCGGTCGTAGATTCCTCATTCAGCATAGTGCCGGAAGCGGGAAGTCGAATTCCATCACATGGCTTGCCTATCAGCTTGTCACTCTGCTGCAACAAAATCAGGAACCATTCTTTGACAGCATCATAGTGGTGACCGACCGCGTGAACCTCGACAAGCAGATACGCGACAACATCAATGCCTTCCAAAGGTTGAGCAATCTTGTGGGATGGGCAGACAAGTCGGGCACGCTGCATGAATTGCTGACAGGAGGGAAGAAGATCATCATCAGCACCATCTTCAAGTTCTCGTACATCCTCGATGAGATTGGCAGTTCGCTGAAGGACAAGCGTTTTGCCATTATCATAGACGAAGCACACAGCAGCCAGAACGGTTCGCTGTCGGTCAATCTTGCAACAGGCATATCGGGCAATGCAACTCCTGTCGTTTATCTTGACACAGAAGAAGCCCCAGAAAACATGGCATCTAGCGAAACACTCATGTCATATATAGTGCCTGAGGACATTGAGGATAAGATCCATAGAATAATAAAGGGAAGGAAGATGGCAAAGAATGCCAACTACTATGCCTTTACCGCCACACCTAAGAACAAGACTCTGGAGATGTTCGGCGATAAGGTGGAACGCATCGGCTTGGAACCTCTCTACATTCCTTTCCACGAATACACCATGAAGCAAGCCATTGAGGAAGGTTTTATCCTCGATGTGTTGAAAAACTATACACCTTATTCTTCTTATTACCGTGTGTTGAAGGCTGTTGAAGAAGATCCTGAATACGATAAGAAGAAAGCTATGGGCAAGATTCGTGCATACGTGGAGCGTCAGCCTGAAACGATTGAGAAGAAGGCTGAAATCATAGTAGAGCACTTCCTGAAGAAGGTCTATATGAAGATTGGTGGCAAGGCTCGTGCCATGGTGATAACCAGCAGCATTGAACGTGCCATCGAGTTCTACAAGGTGATTACAAGGATGCTTGAAGAGCGCAACAGCCAATATAAGGCTATTGTGGCGTTTACTGACAAAGAGATTGACGGCAAGGTCGTTACCGAATCTGAGTTGAACGGCTTCCCTTCAGCCGAGATAGAACAGCGTGTAGAGCAGGAGCCTTACCGCTTCCTGATAGTGGCGGACAAGTTCCAGACGGGTTACGACCAGCCTTTGCTGCATACCATGTATGTGGATAAGCAGCTCAGCGACGTGAAGGCCGTGCAGACACTCTCACGTCTGAACCGCTGTCATCCAAAGAAACAAGACACTTTTGTGCTTGACTTTGCCAATGACCCTGAGATGATTCGGGAGGCGTTCCAGCGATATTACAAGACAACGATTCTTGAAGGAGAGTCGGATGTGAACAAACTCAACGACCTCACCGGGACTATTGAGGCATTCAACTTCTACACTCAGGATGATGTTGACCAGGTGGCAACACTCAAACTGATGGGAACGGACGATGACCGCCCGAAGATTGACGCTGTCATCGATGCCGTTGTCGTGCGCTTCAAGACAGAACTCAACGAGGATGAGCAGATAAAATGCAAGAGTGCCCTCAAGAACTTCAACCGCTGCTACCCTTATTTCTCTGCCATCATGCCTTATGAGAGTCCTGAGTGGGAAAAGCAGTATGTGTTCTATTCCCTTCTGGTCAAGAAACTGCCCAAGCTGAAGATTGATGACTACACAGACGGATTGCTCGACAACATTGACTTTGACAAATACCGCATAGTGAAGGAGGAGGAGCGTGCCATCGTGCTTGATAACGAGAACACCAACGTCAAGCCAATCCCTGTAGGTACAGGTGGCGGAAAGCCTCAGCCAGAAATGGATGCCCTTTCAAGTATCGTGAAGGACTTCAATGACACATACGGCAACATCGAGTGGAAAAATCGTGACGAAGTGCAGCGACAGATTGAAGAACTGCCAGCCCGTATCGCCACCAGCCTTGACTTTGTGAATGCCGTCCGTAATGGCGACAAGCAGGTAGCGCAGATTACCTTCAACGATGACATCATCAACATCGTCGCTTCTATGCTGGAGGAAAAGACGGAGTTCGTACAAACCTACTTTGCCAATCCTGACTTTCAGAACTTTGTGAATGCAAGGGTGTATCAGGCTGCGGTGAGTCGGTTGTCGAGTCAAAGATAATAGAAAAGAACTGTCCACAGTCATATTCAAAATGCTTCAAAGAAAATCAAGTGTCTTTGAAGCATTCCATTATTTTTTGCCAACATTTGGATGATCGGCTCTGTAAGGCTTTCTTTACAGCCAAAATATCTTATCTTTGATTTATGTCAAATTTTCTTTCTCTTTCCTCAATTCGCTCAAGGTTTTCCCCTCATAGCTAAAGTACTTAAAAGGATCAGGGGACAGGATGTTTCAACCACTGGCGCGAATACTCAAAGACAAAATGATCCTTACCACGAACGTGTTCGTAGCCTATTGTACCTATCTCTTCTGGAGAGGTTAGGAAATCAAAATCTGCGTAAACAATAATCCTCTTCATTTCCTCAACAATTCTGCATCCTGAAGCTGTCTGCCAAGAGCATCGTCAGCAGCCAACAGGGTGATGTCATTTTCCAGATTCAGCGCAAAGAGTACGCGAGCATAAATCCCCATGGAGACCGTCGGGTCACCATGTTCCACCTTGGAGACTGTCAGGCGTGTCACCGTAGCCCGGTCTGCTATGTCCTGCATGGACAAATGCCTGCGCTTGCGGGCCAACATGATTTGTTCTCCCATAATCTTCAGGTTCTGGCTCAATGTCCTTGGCATCGTTTTACCAAATGTGTTCTTTCCCATAATTGTATCTTATTGAGCGCAAAGATAAACAAAAATGTTTAATATAACAAACAATTTGAAGCATATTTGTGTCTTAGCACATGTTTTGTCTCTTTTGGTCTTAAAACTGCGCTCCATCTGATGATATAGTGGGACTTTTGCTGTTCTCGCTTTCAGAATTTGTTAAGAGACAAATATTTTTGTCTGTACGCTCATATTTTTAGCAAAACTTGATGATTTCTGCTAATAAATCGTTATCTTTGTACCCAGTATTATATAAAGAGGATCAGGGGACAGTTCATGATTCTTGTCTTTCTTGTGAATATTCAGAGAATCAGGGGACAGGTTCATGATTCTTGTCTGTCTTGTGAATACTCAATCCTCTGGGAAGGGATCGAATTCATCAAGTGAGCATGTGGGGAACTCTGTTTTTCGACTTCTAAGGATGATTCTCTTGATAAGAAGCAGATTCAAATTATAGTTGTCATAGTTGTCAAAGTTGTCAAACTCATTTTCTATTTCCAAAATGTATCAATTCAGGTTTGTCAGTAAATTATATTATTATGACTAAAACGCTATCTGACAGAGGGAATACCACGCCTCACTATCTAATTCTCGACGGGCTGCGTGGAGTGGCAGCCTGTGCCGTGCTCGTGTATCATCTGTTCGAGGCCATTGCCTTTGCCGCGGGTAATCCTTTCCAGCAGATGTACCATGGTTTTCTGTGTGTTGACTTCTTCTTCATTCTGTCGGGCTTTGTGATGGGCCATGCCTACGATGCCCGATGGACGAACATGGGGGTGAAGCGTTTCCTTACCGTCCGCCTCATCCGTCTTCACCCTATGGTGGTGATGGGTGTGCTGATTGGCCTGGTAGCCTTTTGTGTTCAGGGATGCGTCAGATGGGACGGCACACAGGTGCCCATTGGCGACCTGATCACCTGTCTGCTGCTGTCGCTCTTCATCCTCCCTTCAATGGGACGGTTGGATGTGCGTGGCAATACCGAACTCTTCTCGCTCAACGGTCCTCACTGGAGCCTTTTCTTTGAATATATAGGCAGCCTCCTGTATGCCCTCACCCTCCACAGGCTCTCCACACGTAAGCTGTCGGCCGTTACCATTTGTGCTGCGCTTGCCATGTGCGCATGGGCTGTGGCGATGACTGATGGGTCGATTGCCACTGGGTGGTCGTCCAGTCCTGTGAATGCCACAGGAGGTCTCCTGCGTATGCTTTATGGCTATTCCATGGGATTGCTGATGGCACGCCTCTTCCGCAGCCGTGAAAAGGATGCTGGTACCAGCAGTTGGTCATTGCCCGTGTGCGGACTTGTGTTGTTGCTGCTGGTTTGTGTGCCTCATTTCGATGTGCCCCATTTCAATCTGCTGTTCCAGTTGCTGTGTGTGTGGATTGCCTTTCCGCTACTCGTATGGTGCGGGGCAAAAGGACATGTGTCAGCTTTCATGGCCTCTGCCTGCAACTGGCTGGGGCGGCTTTCTTATCCTCTGTATGCCATTCATTATCCTTTCATTTATCTGTATATCCATTGGATAAACCAGGGACGGATGCCTTTCGGTTGTTCGGATTGGATGGTGGCTGTGGCATTGTTTGTGGGGTGCGTGATGTTGGCGCTGGTGATAGCTGTGGGCTACGACGAACCCGTTCGCAGGTGGCTGCAGCGTGTATTGCTGAGGAGGCAGAAGTGAGAAAATGCTTCGGTTCAGACGTTTATCGGCTTGTAGAGAAGATTGTCAAACCAAGAGAAATATAGACTCGAAGTAAGCATTATAATGGGCTAAATCTGCAATTTTTTCGCACATTTAGCCCATTATAAAACGCATTTAGCAAGTCAGCAGAACAATTTTTCCATGTTCTTAGTAAAAGAAGATATATCCCATGGTGATGGCTGCTATGATGCCGATGAGGTCGGCGGTGAGGCCGTAGGCGGCTGCATAGCGGATCTTGCTGATATTGACGCTGCCGAAATAGACGGCGAGGACGTACATGGTGGTGTCGGTCGATCCCTGGATGGTCGATGCAACGTGGCCGACGAAGCTATCGACTCCGTAGGTCTGGAACACGTCGAGCATCATGGCTCGTGCGCCCGCGCCATTGAGTGGCTTGAGCATGGCAGTAGGGAGGGCAGCGACAAAGTCGGTGTTCATGCCGATGGTGTTGAAGAGCCAGCCGAAGCCCTCGGTTATGTAGCCCAAGGCTCCACATTCGCGGAAGACGCTGATGCCAACAAACATCGCTATCTGATAGGGGATGATGGTGACAACGGTCTGGAATCCCTCCTTCGCGCCATCGACGAAGGTGCTGAACAGAGGCACGCTCTTGCGAATGCCTGCGATGAGGAAGAGGAGGATGGTGCTGAAGAGAAGCACGTTGCTGAACACCGAGCTATAGAGCTTGAGGTGCTCCTGGTCGAGCTGTGAGAAGAAATAGGCGATGCCTACGATGAAGGCAATGGCTCCGAGGAAGGTGCCGAGGATGACCTTGTCCCACAGCTTGACCTTCTGCTTGAGGCAGCACAGTAGGAGTCCGCCGAAGGTGGAGCAAGCCGTGGCAAGGAGGATGGGCATGAAGATGTCGCTCGGATTGGCAGCACCAAACTGCGCACGGTACATCATGATGCTGATAGGGATGATGGTGAGTCCGGAGGTGTTGAGCACCAGGAACATGATCATCGCATCGCTCGCCGTGTCTTTTTTCGTGTTGAGTTCCTGCAGCTCCTTCATTGCCTTCAATCCAAGAGGAGTGGCAGCATTGTCGAGGCCGAGGATATTGGCCGACACGTTCATGAGGATACTGCCCTGGGCAGGATGACCCGACGGAATGCCGGGGAAGATGCGTGAGAAGAGTGGGTTGATGAGACGGGAGAACTGTGCGACGACACCTCCTTTTTCGCCCACCTTCATCAGTCCGAGCCAGAAGCTGAGCACGCCTGTGAGACCGAGACAGATCTCGAACGCTGTCTTGCTCGACTCGAAAGTGGTGTTCATCAAGCGGCTCCATATCTCGACATCACCGCCGAATGTGCTCTTGCACACCGCCATGATGAATGCTATTGCAAAGAATGCAAACCAGATCCAGTTGAGCATGTTACTTTCCGAAGAGTTTGATGTTGATATAGCGCTTTGGATGCTCCTTGATGTCGGTGATAAGCGAATCGACGCTAGCGATGGTCGATGTCAGCTGGTCGTGGAGCTCAGTGGTGTTGATGGCCTTGCCCACAGAGCCGTCGTTGCTCATGAGAGCTGTCAGGAGCTTATTGGTTGTCTCGAGTGTGGCGTTGGCCTTGGTGATGAGAGCGCCGACCTCGGCTTCCTTGACCTCCGAGGTGAGGGTGTCGATATTGGCTGTGAGGCTGTTGACATTGTCGAGTATCTCTGGCACATCGCCCTTGAGATACTTGTTGAGCAAAGCCACGGTGGAGTTGAGCTGCTGTGTGAGAGCGTTGATTTCGATGAGGCTCTCCTGCATCTTCGACTCGTTGACGAGGGTGTTGATGCCGCAGATGAGGGTGTCGAGCTTTGGCATGATATCGTTGACCGAGGCTATGATAGGAGTGGCGCCATCGAGCAGTCCGGCTGTCTTCTCGCCGCCTGCAATGGTGTCGCGCGACTGCAGATAGGTGTTGGCCTTGCCGAGAGTGATGACTACATAGCTTGTGCCGAGAAGGTCGGTCTGTATTGATGCGTGCGAGTCGGTAGGGATCTTGAGCGACGACTCTTCGAGGTTGACTTCGACCACGATGTTGCCTGATGCCTTGTCGTAGGTCATCGAACGCACCAGACCCACCTGGAAGCCGTTGACCTTGACCGGTCCTGAATTGGCCAAGCCTTCGACGTTATTGCTCACTACATAATAGAACTGTCCGCGGCGGAGAGAGTTGATGCCCTTGAGATACTGAATGCCGAAGACGAGGACGAGTATGGCGATGATTGTCCAGAACCCGATTTTGAATTCGTTGCTTATTTTCATAATCAATTTTTTTTCGTTTTGTTATCTTATTCTGTTGCCTTCTGCATCAGTCTTGATGATGAAGGCATCAGAGAACAGTTTCTTTATGCGTTTCAGTTCGGCGTTGAGTTCCCTGCTCGACTTTGCCTCGCCGTAGGTGTAGCGATAGATCTTTCCATCGCGGTAATGGCTGATTGGCCACAGACCCTTGAGGTCGCGGTTACCCTTCTTGAGCAGACGGTCGCTTGACAGGAACTGAATCCTGTAGAAGACATCGGAAGTCTTGGCTTCAGGTTTGGCTTCAGGTTTGGCTTCAGGTTTGGCTGCAGGTTTGGCTTCAGGTTTGGCTTCAGGTTCCTGACGTTCAGTCTTCTCTTCAGCTACTGGGGTCTCGTTGTCAGGAGCATTGTTGCCGAGCTTGCGCTTTGCCCATGCCGCCTTGTACTTCTCGATGCCTGAGAAGATGGCCTTGCTATAGGCAGCCATGGCCTCCTCGGTGTTGAGGAAACGCTCTTCGGCAGGATTGCTCATGTAGCCCAGTTCGACGAGGATGGCAGGCATAGGGGAGTAGCAGAGCACGAAGATATTCTTCTCCTTGACTCCGCGGTCGATCACGCTTTTCTTGTATGAAGTCCTCTTCAATCCCGAGATGATGGAGTTGTGGACGTATTTCGCCACCTCCTCGCTGTGGATGTTGTTCTTCTCGCGCTGTGCTTGACACAGGATCTTGGTCTCCAGGTCCATATCACGGTCGAAATCGACATACCGTCCCGAGATATCGAGGTTCTCTATTTCGTTCTCCATGCGTTCGCGGATGCGCTTCTGCTCATCTGCACTCTTGCCCTTCAGACCCGTCACGCCGAATATGTAGGTCTCGACACCGCGTGCAGCCGAGGTAGGAGCAGCGTTGACATGGATCGACACGAAGAGGTCGCCCTGTGCCTCCTTGGCAATCCTGGTTCGTTGGGGCAACGAAGGGTAGGTGTCCTTCTTGCGGGTATAGACGACCTTGACATCGGGATACTTGTCTTCGATGAGTTTGCCCACACGCTTGACGACATCGAGCGCGATGACCTTCTCATCTTTCTTAAGTTTGCGGCGTGACGTACCGGTATCGCCGCCACCGTGACCAGCATCGAGCACGACGACGAATTGGCTTCGGTCGGCAGCAGCTGCATCGCATGGCATAAAGAGGGCGAAGCAAGCTGCCAGAATGAACAAATATTGTATGAACCTATTCATTATTTATTATTATTTGGCGCAAATTTAATAAAAAAATTTTTCTTTTGACGAAAAACTTGTTAATTTTGCATCCGATTTATCCAATTTTAAGAAATATAAGTGTTATGACAGCAAAGTTCGGGCTATTAGGCCACCCTTTGGGACATTCATTCTCGAAAAAGTTCCACAACGAGCGATTCCTGACATTGGGCATCGATGCGGTGTATGAAAACTATGACCTTGCCGATGTCAACGACCTTGTGAAGGTGCTTGGCGAAGAGAAGCAACTCATGGGTCTGAACGTGACCATCCCATACAAGCAGGATGTGATGAGGTTTCTAGATGAGCTGGATCCTGTGGCTGAAAAGATAGGTGCGGTCAATGTGGTGAAGATAGGGCATATCGACGAAAGCAGTCCGCTGTGGGGCAAGACCAAGGTCAAAGGGGTTTATTTAAAAGGATACAACAGCGACATCATCGGCTTCACGGAGAGCATAAGGCCGATGCTCAAACCGACCCACCGCAAGGCTCTCATCCTTGGAACAGGTGGCGCAAGCAAGGCCATCAAGGTGGCACTCGAGAACATGGGTATAGAAACGAAATACGTGTCGCGCACGAAGGGGGAGGGAAGGCTTACCTACGGCGAACTGACTCCTGAACTGATGGACGAATACAGGGTCATTGTCAACTGTTCTCCCCTTGGCATGTACCCCAAAACCGACCAGTGTCCCGACATCCCATACGACTGCCTGACAGCCGAGCACGTGTGCTTCGACGTGGTCTATAACCCAGAGACTACCCTGTTCATGAAGAAGGCGCAGGCGAAGGGAGCGAGCGTGAAATGCGGTTATGAAATGCTTGTCGGACAAGCCATTGCAAGTTATGAGATATGGACAAGCCATTAAAAAAGCGAAAAAATACGACTTTTATTTGGAAAAGTGCTCACAATTTTTTATTTTTGCGCTCGTATTTTTAATAATTGACTATGAAATTTGCAGAATATAACAGTTTCAACCTCTCGGAAATCAACAAGGAGGTGCTGAAAAAGTGGGACGAAAACAATGTCTTCGAACAGAGTATGACCACTCGTGAGGGTCATCCGTCGTTTGTCTTCTATGAAGGTCCTCCGTCGGCCAATGGTATGCCTGGTATCCACCACGTGATGGCACGTTCGATCAAGGATATCTTCTGCCGTTTCAAGACGATGAAGGGCTATCAGGTGAAGCGCAAGGCAGGTTGGGATACCCACGGTCTGCCAGTCGAGCTCGGTGTCGAGAAAAGCCTTGGCATCACCAAGGAGGATATCGGTAAGAAGATCTCGGTCGATGAATACAATGCTACCTGCCGCAAGGAGGTAATGAAATATACCAAGGAATGGACCGACCTTACACACAAGATGGGCTACTGGGTCGATCTTGATGATCCATATATCACTTACGACAACCGCTACATCGAGACTCTGTGGTGGATGCTCAAGCAGCTTTACAACAAGGGATTGCTCTACAAGGGCTACACCATCCAGCCATATTCTCCAGGTGCGGGAACAGGCTTGTCGAGCCACGAGCTCAACCAGCCGGGCTGCTACCGTGATGTCAAGGATACGACGGTGACTGGTATCTTCAGCATGATCGATGCAAAGCCAGAGATGAAAGAGTGGGGCAAGCCTGCATTCATCGCATGGACAACCACACCTTGGACATTGCCATCTAATACGGCTCTCTGCGTAGGCCCGAACATCGACTATGTGGCTGTGCAGACCTTCAACCCATATAATGGCGAGAAGCTCACCATAGTGATGGCAGAGGCTCGTGTGGGAGCATATCTCAAGGGTCAGCAGTATGAGACTCTGGCAGAGATGGAGGCGCTCGACGTGGAGAAGATCAACGGCAAGGAGCTGCCATACCGCATCGTGGGTCGATACAAGGGTTCGGACCTCGTGGGCATGAAGTATCAGCAGCTGATGCCATGGGTGAAGCCATGCGAGAAGGTAGATGACCTTGCTGCACCATACGTTCAGAAATATGCCGAGGAGCACCCAGAGAAGGTGTTCGCCTGCGGACAGGATAAGTTCGTGGAACTCGAAGAGAAGGCATTCCGCGTGATTCCGGGCGACTATGTCACAACAGAAGACGGTACGGGTATCGTACATATCGCGCCAACCTTCGGTGCCGACGATGCCAAGGTGGCAAAGGCTGCCGAGGTGCCATCGCTCTTCATGATCAACAAGCTTGCCGAGACTCGTCCGATGGTGGATATGACTGGCAAGTACTACATGATGGACGAGTGCGATGAGGCATTCGTCAAGTACGCGCCAGAGTTCAATGTCGATGGCAAGTACGACGCTGAGGCAGCTGCCAAGGCTGATGACCTCAATGTGGTAATCTGCATCGAGATGAAGGGCGCAAGCCAGGCGTTCAAGATCGAGAAGCACGTGCACAACTACCCTCATTGCTGGCGTACCGACAAGCCTGTGCTCTACTATCCGCTCGACTCTTGGTTCATCCGTTCGACTGCATGCCGCGAGCGCATGATCGAACTCAACAAGACCATCAACTGGAAGCCAAAATCGACAGGTACAGGACGTTTCGGCATGTGGCTCGAGAACCTCAACGACTGGAACCTCTCACGTTCACGCTACTGGGGTACTCCACTTCCTATATGGCGCAACCGCGACACACGCGAGGAGATTTGCATCGGTTCGGTTGAGGAGCTCTACAACGAGATCGAGAAGGCTGTGGCTGCAGGCTTCATGACGAGCAACCCATACAAGGACAAGGGCTTTGAGCCAGGCAAGATGGCAAAGGACAACTATGAGAAGATCGACCTGCATCGTCCTTATGTCGATGACATCGTGCTCGTGAGTCCATCGGGCAAGCCAATGAAGCGCGAGACCGACCTTATCGACGTGTGGTTTGACAGTGGTGCGATGCCTTACGCTCAGATCCACTATCCATTTGAGAATAAGGAGATTCTCGACAACGGTACATGCTATCCAGCCGACTTCATCGCTGAAGGTGTCGATCAGACTCGCGGATGGTTCTTCACTCTCCATGCCCTCGGTACGATGATCTTCGACTCGGTGGCTTATAAGGCAGTAGTGTCGAACGGACTGGTGCTTGCCAAGGACGGACAGAAGATGTCGAAGCGTCTGGGCAATGCTGTCGATCCATTCAACGCGATCGAGAAGTATGGCTCTGACCCATTGCGCTGGTACATGATCACCAACTCATCGCCATGGGATAACCTCCGCTTCGACCAGGATGGTGTGGCAGAGGTGAGCCGTAAGTTCTTTGGTACATTATTCAATACTTATAAGCTCTTCGCGCTCTATGCCAATGTCGATGGCTTCACAGGTTCGGAACCTGAGGTGCCAATGTCGGAACGTCCTGACATCGACAAGTGGATTATTTCATCGCTCAATACACTCATCAGCGAGGTTGACAAGAACTACGACACATACGAGCCAACTGTAGCTGGACGACTGATTGAGACCTTCGTGTGCGACAATCTCTCGAACTGGTATGTGCGCCTCAACCGCCAACGTTTCTGGAGAGGAGAGATGACAGCCGACAAGCTCTCAGCATATCAGACACTCTATACATGTCTTGAGACCGTGGCTCGACTGATGGCTCCAATCGCTCCATTCTATGCCGACAAGCTCTATACCGACCTTAATGCGGTGAGCGGCCGACACAATGAAGTGAGCGTACACCTTGCCGACTTCCCTGTGGCAGGTGAGACCGACGCATCGCTTGAACGTAAGATGGCACTCGCACAGACAGTCACTTCGCTCGTGCTTTCAATCCGCAAGAACTCGAAGATCATTGTGCGCCAGCCTCTCCAGTCGCTTCTCTTCCCTGCAGTCGATGCTGAACAGGCAGAGGATATCCTTGCAGTCAAGAACCTGATCTTGAGCGAGGTGAACGTGAAGGAGCTGAAGATTGCCGATTCGAACGACCATGTGCTCGTGAAGCGCGTGAAGCCAAACTTCCGTGAACTCGGCAAGCGCTACGGCAAGCTCATGAAGTCGCTTGCTGCCGCTCTCAACGGATTGTCACAGGAGCAGATAGCTGACCTTGAGACATCGGGCAAGATTGGCTTCGACCTTGAGGGTACGGCAGTCGAGATCATGACTACCGATGTAGAGATCATCAGCGAGGATATGCCAGGCTGGAACGTGGCAAGCGAAGGCCGTGTGACAGTGGCTCTGGATATCACCGTGACCGACGAACTCAAGAAGGAGGGCAACGCACGCGAACTCGTGAAGCGCATACAGAACTACCGCAAGACAGCCGGTTTTGAGATAACCGACCGCATCACCATAGCCATCGAGTCAAATTCGGAAATCAACGATGCTGTGGCAGAGTTTGGCGACTACATCAAGTCGCAGGTGCTTGCTACAGAGATCAATATCGTTGAGACTGGAAGCATCGCAGATGGGGTCGAGCTCGACATGGACAACTACTCGCTCAAAGCAAGGATTGCCTTGAGCAAGTGAAAGATGAATGATTGCTGATCATTGATTGCTGATCATTGATTACTGATTACTGATTACTGATTACTGATTGATGATTGGCAATCATGAATATACAATTGATTACTTTTTTAACTTTATATATTAACTACTAATACCTTTAGAAAAATGGTAGAAGAGAAACTTAGATACTCGGATGAAGAATTAGAGGAGTTCAAGGCTTTGGTTGAAGAAAAGCTGAAGACGGCAAATGCTGAATATCAGGATTTGCGCAAACAACTCCGCAATGGTGATAACTCTGATCGCGACACAGCCCCTGTGTTCAAGAACATGGAGGATGGAGCTGATACTCTGAACCGCGAAGAGCTCGGTTTGAGGGCATCGAGACTTGAGAAATTCATCAAAGGTCTTCAGGGTGCTCTCGTAAGAATCGAGAATAAGACTTATGGTATCTGTCGTGTTACCGGCAAGCTTATTCCAAAAGAGCGTCTCCGTGCAGTTCCTCATGCTACTCTTTCGATAGAGGCTAAAGAGAACCGATCAACGCGTCGCTAATCAATGAAGAAGAAAGGCATCATTGCTCTTGCTATTATTTTGACGATTCTGGTCATCGACCAGATAATAAAGATCTACATCAAAACCCATTTCTATCTCCATGAGAGTTATGAAGTGACCTCCTGGTTCTATCTGGCTTTCACCGAGAACAACGGCATGGCTTTTGGTGTAGAGCTTTTCGATAAGTTCCTACTTACGTCGTTCAGGATAATAGCGGTGGCATTTTTTACTTATATCCTTGCAAAATTCATCAGGAAAGACATGGTTTCCATGGGCTTTACGATTGTCATGTCGATGATCATAGCAGGAGCCATGGGCAACATCTTCGACTGTATCTTCTATGGCAGGCTCTTTACCGACAGCCACGGTCAGGTGGCACAATGGGCAGACCCTGCCAATGGGCTAATGGGCTATGGCGAATGGTTCAGAGGCTTGGTGGTCGATATGTTCTACTTCCCGCTGTTCCATTTCAGCTGGCCAGAGTGGTTCCCTCACACCCGCGAGGTGATCGACTGGAGCTGGTTGAGTTTCACATGGCCATCGTGGGCTCCGACATGCGACAGGGAGTTTGTCTTCTTCAGTCCTGTCTTCAACTTCGCCGACGCAGCCATTTCGGTCGGAGTGTTCCTGATGCTCGTGTGCTATCCGAAGACTTTCATGTCGTTGATGAACAACGGCGAGGAAGAGGAAAAGATAACTGAAAAATAAGGATCTTGAGAAAAAGAAATTGCGCATAACGTGAAAATGAAGCTGATTCCATATATTCTTGCTGCATTGTGGCTGGTCACATCATGCATCTCGCGTCCTGACTATGTGCTCGACGAAGAGGCTATGGTGAGTCTGCTGACCGATGTGCATCGTTCGGAAGGACTGCTTGAGGTCCAACAAGACAACAAGACCTTCTCGAACAACGAGGATTACAAGAAGGCAATCATCGCGGCTGTGCTAGTGAAGCATAACGTGACACGCGCACAATACGACAGTTCGCTGGTGTGGTATGGCCAGAACCTGAAGTATCTTGTCAAGGTCTATAACAAGGTCCAGAAGAATATCATCGAGGAAATTGACTATTGGACCAATGCCGACATGGCTAGAGGCAGTATGTTTGACGTGAGTCAGCAGGGCGATTCGGTTGACCTGTGGACGGTCGATAAGCATCTGGTGATGGACGAGAACCGACTCTTGGCTTTCAGGTTTTGGGAGATTCCCAACGATTCGAACTTCGTAAAGGGAGATTCGCTCATCTGGCATGTCAACGTGCCCCACGTTCCTGTGTCGCACTATCTTGTGGCAACGCTTGCGATCGGATATGAGAAGGCGATTGGTATTGAAAACTGTAGTACGGTGGTGGTGCGGACTGACACTTGTTTCGATATTGCTTTGCGCACCGACACTACAGCGGCATTCAATTCGATCGTGGCATCAGTGGCTCTGCTGAAAGACAGTCTTTCGGTCAAGGATGACGTAGCATTTGTCGATAGCCTTACGATGATCAGAAAGCGCTGAGTCTTCACCATCTTTTGTTAAGCATTCAATCTATGTTTCGAAATTTTTCTTGTTGTGCATTGTTCATGATCTCGTTCGTGTGCAATGCACAATTGCGTAAAATGCCACAACAGTTTGACGAGTGGCTTGAATCGAAAGGGATGCGTCATGCGACGGTGGCTCTTGAGATTACTGAGCTGTCGGCCGATGCGCAGCCCTTGTATCTCTATGACAATGAGCGATCGGTGCAGCCCGCATCGGTCATGAAGCTTGTGACCACAGCATCGGCCCTGTCGCTGCTCGACCCCAAGGCGACCGTGCCTACTGAGGTGTATGTGAGGGGAGAGGTGAGCGATGGAGTGCTCAAGGGCGATGTAGTGGTCCGTGGCTATGGCAACGCATTGCTGGCGTCGTCAAGAAGTCTGTACCCTCGTGAATCGTTTGCTAACGCTGTGGCATCGGCTTTGAGGAAGGCGGGCATTCGCATCGTCGAGGGCAACATCATTGGCGATGGAACAATACTGAAGCAGAATCCCGTGCCGAGTGAATGGACGTGGGAGGATATGGGCAATCACTATGCACCATCAATCTCTGGACTCAACTATGGCGACAACATGTATGAGATTGTGCTCAACACCTCGCGACGCGGACAACAGCCATCGGTCGTGAAGATCGAGCCTGCGGTTGACGGATTGACCATCGACAATCAGCTGATGTCAACCGACTATGCCTTTGACAGCGCATACGTGTTTGGAGCACCTTATCAGAACGTGAGGACATTGCTTGGTGCCGTTCCGCAAAAGAAGCCGCAGTTCAGGGTCAAGGGCGACGTGCCCGATCCTGCACAGTTTGCAGCTTCGAGAGTAAGGGCTGCGTTGGCGGCATCGGGTATCAGCGTCAAGGGCAAGGCAGTTTCGGCAGGAAGAGGCGAGAACATCGACTATGGGCAGGCGCGACTTGTCTATACCCACAAGAGCGAACCGCTGTCGTTCATTGCGAAACAGACTAACGTATTCAGCGTGAATCTCTTTGCCGAGATGCTGCTTCGCCTGATTGCACTCGAATATGGCGACGGCACAGAGACGGCAGGCATTGTCAAGGTCAAGGAACTGTTGCTGACTATGGGCATAGATACAGAGGGCATGAGGATGCACGACGGATGCGGATTGGCTCCAGCCGACCGTGTGACGGCACATCTCATAGTCGAATTGCTCAGGAAGATGAAAGACAACGAAGCTTTTGTCGGCTCTCTGCCAGTGGCAGGCAAGACAGGCACCGTCTATTCCTTCCTGAAAGACACGCGACTGGAAGGAAAAGCACGATTGAAGACAGGCACGACAAAGGCTGTGATTGCCTATTCGGGCTATATAGATGGTAGCGACGGAAAGACTTATGCTGTGTCGATTATCGTAAATAACCATGGTTGTGTGTCGTCAGCAGTTCGCAAAAACATTGAAAAGATGCTGCTTTTGCTTATTCCATAACAGATTTTATTCAAGTTATTGTTTTTTTCCTTATCTTTGCACGAGTAAATATTACATATTTAAGTATGAAACTATTTGTTGTTCCGACTCCTGTGGGTAATCTCGAAGATATGACTTTCCGTGCCATCAGAGTATTGAAGGAAGCTGACCTCGTGCTTGCTGAAGACACGAGGACGAGCAGCGTCCTGCTCAATCACTTTGACATCAAGGCACCTATGCAGAGTCATCATAAGTGGAACGAGCATCAGACATGCGAGGCTATGGCAGAGCGCATTGCAGGAGGGCTGACCGTGGCATTGATAAGCGATGCAGGTACTCCTGGAATCAGCGACCCGGGTTTCATGCTTGTGCGCGAATGTGTGAAGCGAGGCATCGAGGTGGAGTGTCTGCCTGGAGCTACTGCTTTCGTGCCAGCCTTGGTTCAGAGCGGACTGCCCAACGAGAAATTCTGTTTCGAGGGATTCCTGCCTCAAAAGAAAGGACGAGAGACGAGACTCAGGACGCTGGCAACAGAACCGCGCACCATCATCTTCTACGAGTCGCCTTACCGTCTGCTCAAGACGCTTCAGCAGATAGGCACTTTCTTCGGGATGGACAGGCCTGCGGCTGTGTCGCGCGAGATCTCTAAGGTGCATGCCGAGACTGTGCATGGAACGATCGGGGAACTCGTGGCGCATTTCACCGAGACTGAGCCAAAGGGCGAGATAGTGCTCGTGGTGGGAGGCAAGCCCGAGGAAGAGAAGAAGGTGAAAGGGAACAAGTACAAGAGAGTCATTGGCGGAACCGATGATGACGGTGATGACAACACCGACGATTGATAAAGACATTAACTAATTTAAAATATTGTGTTATGAAAAAGTCAGCTTTATTTTCAGTTGCTTTGTTTTTTGTGTTTATGATGTGTCTGACAAGCTGCCGCATGGTATCGGGCGAGAAGTACGACCAGGCGGTAAACTCCAACGACTCGTTGCTCACGGTTGCTCTTCAGCAGTCGAATGAGATTGCCGAACTCTCAAACACAATGTATTCTATCTCTGCCAAGCTCGATGAGATCAATGGCGAGATATCATTGGGCAATGATGACAAGAGTCTGCTGAAACAGCGCCAGCGTCTGATGGAGCAGTTGCAGAGAGTCCAGGATAACATCAACCAGAAGCAGAGTGAGCTCGATGCTCTCCAGAAGAAATACTCATCGGTGCTTGGCAAGAACAAGGAACTCAACAAGACAATTACACGCCTGCAGGAGGATATTAAGAACTTTACTGCCAAGATCACTTCTTATGAGGAGGTGGTAGATCAGCAGTCGAAAAAGATCGAATCGCTCACTTCCGACCTCACAGAGACACAGCAGACTCTTGAGGAGAAAGTGAAGGACAATGAGGCAAAGCAGGAGGTAATCAATGTGCAGGATCAGATGCTCAACGAAGGCTATTACATCATTGCCACAAAGTCGAAGCTCAAGGAGCTCGGACTCATCGAGGGTGGCATATTCTCAAAGGCTCGTCTTGGACGTGGAACATTCGATGTATCGGCATTCAACAAGATCGACATCCGTGAGGTGACAGAGATCCCTCTCAACAGCAAGGATGCAAAGATCTTGTCGTCGGCTCCAGAATCATCTTATGAGATTGTGAAGGGACTGGATAAGAATCTTACATTGGTCATCAAGGATCAGGCGGCTTTCTGGAGCCAGTCAAAATTCCTTGTGATCAAGATCTGAAAATAGCAATTCAATATCTAAACAGCAAACAAATAACCTAAGTAGCATAATGCCACTAAAACTACCCAACAATCTTCCCGCTATTGAAGCATTGAAAGAGGAGAATATTTTCGTGATGGACGATGACCGTGCGAACTCGCAGGATATTCGTCCATTGCGAATTGCCATTCTTAATCTAATGCCTATCAAGGAGCGTACGGAGATTGACCTGATAAGACTTTTGTCAAACACTCCATTGCAGCTCGACATCACGTTTATGAAGGTTCCTGGTCATGAATCGAAGAATACATCTTCGGCTCACATGGAGCAGTTTTACACCTCGTTCGAACATCTGCGGGACCAGAAGTTCGACGGAATGATCATAACAGGAGCACCACTCGAGCATCTTGCCTTTGAGGATGTGACTTATTGGCCGTGGATCCAGACCATCTTCGACTGGGCAAGGACACATGTCACCTCGACAATGTATATATGCTGGGCAGCCCAGGCAGCACTCTATCATTTCTATGGCATTCCGAAGTATCAGCTGCCGAAGAAGATGTTCGGTGTGTTCAAGCATCATAGCCTTGATCCGAAAGCACCTATCTTCCGTGGCTTCGACGATGTCTTCTACATGCCTCAGAGCCGCCACAGCGAAGTGCGTGCCGAGGATATTGAGAAGGTAAAGGAACTCAAGATCATGGCCGAGAGCTGGGAGAGCGGAGTGTATATGGTGATGGCACGCGAGGGTCGCGAGATCTTTGTGACAGGCCATTCGGAGTATGCGCCCGACACCCTTGATACCGAATACCGACGCGATGTCGCAAAGGGACTCCCCATCGAACCGCCGGTCAATTATTACAAGGACAACGACCCTGAACAGGAAGTTATCGTAAGGTGGCGAAGCACCGCAAATCTGTTCTTTGCCAACTGGCTCAACTATTATGTCTATCAGCCAACACCGTTCGATATTAACAAAATCCATTAATTCCCGACTGATATTAGTATTTTTTAAGAGTTAGTTTAGTATTTTTATATGTTAAACTATTGTCTGAATTTACTTAATTTGTTAATTTTGCACTCTGAAAACAACATAAAATCTAAAATATGGAAAGAGTAGATATTCGCGAACTCAATGAGCTTATTGAAAGCAAGAGTTCATTTGTCAACATCCTCAATCAGGGAATGGATCAGATTATCGTCGGACAGAAACATTTGGTGGAGTCGCTCTTCATCGGTCTGCTTGCCGACGGACATATTCTTCTCGAAGGTGTGCCTGGTCTTGCCAAGACACTTGCCATCAAGACCCTTGCACAGTTGATAGATGCCAAATATAGTCGTATTCAGTTTACGCCTGACCTTCTGCCTGCCGATGTGATCGGTACGATGGTCTATTCGCAGAAATCGGAGCAGTTCTCGGTGAAGAAGGGTCCTATCTTTGCCAACTTCGTGCTTGCCGACGAAATCAACCGTGCCCCTGCCAAGGTGCAGTCGGCTCTTCTCGAAGCAATGCAGGAACGTCAGGTGACCATCGGCAGCGAGACATTCAAGCTCGACAACCCATTCCTCGTGATGGCGACACAGAACCCTATTGAGCAGGAGGGAACATATCCGCTTCCTGAGGCCCAGTGTGACCGATTCATGCTAAAGGTCAAGATTGACTATCCGAAGAAGGACGAAGAGATGCAGATCGTTGCAAACCACCTCCGCGGTTTCAAGAGCGATGTCACTCCTGTGCTCAAGCCAGAAGAGATCGTCGATGCACGCAAGGTGGTGAAGCAGGTATATATCGATGAGAAGATTCAGAAGTACATCATCGACATTGTCTTTGCGACACGTTATCCTGAGACCTACGGACTTGAGGACATGAAGGACATGGTGCAGTATGGAGCATCGCCTCGTGCGTCAATCAACCTCGCTCTTGCAGCACGAGCTTACGCCTTCCTGAAGCATCGCGGATATGTGATTCCTGAGGATGTGCGTGCCATCTGTCCTGACGTGATGCGTCATCGCATCGGCCTGTCATACGAGGCAGAGGCCAACAACCTTACAGCAGAAGAGGTAATAGCAGAGATTCTCAATAAGGTGGAAGTGCCTTAATACAGAAAGTCAAATTGTCTGTGTTGTGGAAACGACAGAATTAATAAAGAAAGTACGTCGGATAGAGATAAAGTCTCGTGGATTGAGTGCCAACATCTTCGCAGGAAGCTATAAGACGGCATTCAAGGGTCATGGTATGTCTTTTGCCGAAGTACGTGAATATCAGTATGGCGACGATGTGCGCGATATTGACTGGAACGTGACGGCTCGCCAGAACAAGCCTCATATCAAGATCTTTGAGGAAGAGCGCGAGATGACGGTCATGCTCCTGATCGATGTGAGCGGAAGCCGCGAGTTTGGCACCACATCGCAGACCAAGCAGGAACAGATCACCCAGATCGCAGCGACACTCGCATTCAGCGGTATTCAGAACAACGATAAGATAGGTGTGGTGTTCTTCAGCGACAGGATAGAGAAATACATCCCGCCACAGAAGGGCAAGAAGCACGTGCTGGCCATCATCAGCGAGATGCTTAAGTACAAGCCTGTCAACCGTGGTACGGATATCGACAATGTAATCAAGTATGTGAGCAATGCGCAGAAAAAGCGTTGCACAACCTTCATCATCAGCGACTTCTTCGACAGTCACGATTACAAGCGGTCGCTGACCATTGCCAATACAAAGCACGACATTGTGGCAATACAGGTCTATGACCCACGCGAGATGGAGTTGCCTGACGTAGGCTTCATGAAGGTGAAGGATGCCGAGACGGGTGCCGAACGATGGATTGATACCTCGAGCCGTCGCACGCGTGAGGCGTATGCTCAATGGTGGAAGGATTCGAACGAGAGGATGAAGAATGCCTTCCTGCACAGTCAGGTCGATAGCGTATCGATATCGACCGACGAGGATTTTGTTCCACCTCTATTAGGCTTGTTCAAGAAAAGAGTATGAAGAAGATACTGCTTATAGCATCAATAATGATATCGGCAATAGCGGGAGCCGTAGCCCAGAAGCCTTCGGTGAAGGTGGCTCTGGATTCGACCTACGTGATCATCGGTATGCCTACGACCATACATCTCGAAGCCACGGTGCCTGAGGGACAGGATATCAAGTTCCCTGACATCAAGGGAAAGGGAGGTGTGGTTGCATACGACGACTCGTTGCGTTTCCTCCTGGAACTTGGTAACGAGATGCCGAAGATTGATACGCTTCGAGCATCGGGAGGGGTGATGACGCTCAAGACCGATGTCGAGGTGTTTGCCTTCGATAGCGCAACCCTGTTCATCCCGCCTTTTGAATTTGTGACCGCAGGGGATACTCTCACCACCAATTCTCTGGCGCTTCGCGTAGTGGTGCCATTCGACAGCATCGAGGTTGACCCTGCAAAGTTTGCTGACATCAAGACTGTCATCGATCCGGAGTTCGTACTGATGGATTATATTTGGTGGATCCTTCTGCCATTGATCATCATCCTGCTCATCGTGGCATCGTATTTCGGATATGGCTATTATCAGAAACACAAGACCGAGAAGCTTGTAGAGGTCAAGGAGGTAGAGAAGCTGCCTGCCCATGTCATTGCCATGAACGCGCTTGAGGCTCTTGCCGGCAAGAAGCTGTGGCAGTCGGGTCAGGACAAGCAATATCAGACTGAGCTGACCGATATCCTTCGACAGTATATTGAGGATCGCTTCCGTGTCAATGCGATGGAGAAGACATCGGACGAGATACTTGACGAACTTTATGAGCTTGCCGAGCAGCAGAAGTCGTCGCTCAAGAATCTGCGACAGGTGCTTGAGCTTGCCGATCTTGTCAAGTTTGCCAAGTACAAGCCATTGCCTGACGAGAATCAGCTTTCGTTCATGAATGCCAAGATGTTTGTCGAACAGACTAAATTCATTCAAAAATAAAAAGATATGGTTTTTGGGAATCCGTCTTGTTTATTCCTATTGATATTATTGGTTCCAGCCATTGCCTATTACGTCTGGAAGCAGAGTAAGGCGCAGGCGACGCTGCAGATATCGACCACTGACCAGTTTGCCAACTTGCCGAGGTCTTGGAAGGAGTATCTGCGTCATGTCAACTTCGCTCTGCTGTTAGCTTCGTTTGCCCTTGTCATCATCGTGCTGGCTAGGCCACAGAGCAGCGACAGCTGGAGCCGTACAGATACTGAAGGTATCGACATTGTCCTCTCGCTCGACGTGTCGTATTCGATGCAGACACCCGACTTCAAGCCCAACCGTCTCGAAGCCAGCAAGGATGTCGCAGCACAGTTTGTGGCGGGACGTCCGAACGACAACATAGGTATGGTGATATTCGGCAAGGAGAGCTACACGCTCTGTCCGATGACGAGCGACCATGCCGTTCTTGCCAACATGATCAACTCTATTGAGTTCGACTTGCTCGATGGCTCATCGACAGCAATAGGCGACGGTCTTGTGACTGCGGTCAACCGTATTCGCAATGGTGTGGCAAAGTCGAAGGTCATCATATTGCTGACCGATGGTTCGAACAATGCAGGCGATGTTGCTCCGCGTGATGCAGCCAGTGTGGCAAAGGCCATGGGTGTGCGACTCTACACCATCGGTGTTGGCAGCAAGGGAGAAGTGGATATGCAGGTTGGTGTGGATCCCTTTGGCCGTCCTATCACTCAGAAGGTGAAGGCCGACATCGACGAGGAAGTTCTTCAGGCAATGGCTCAGCTCACTGGCGGACGCTATTTCCGTGCGACCAATAAGTCGAAGCTCGCCGACATCTTTGATGAGATCGACCAGATGGAGAAGACGAAGATGAACATCCGCGAGTTCAGCCGCAAGGAAGAGGAGTTCCTGCCGTTTGTGCTTGCTGCCCTCGCTCTGTTGCTCATGCATGTTTTGATCAAGAATACTATTTTACGCAATATACCGTAATGGATAATTTTCGTTTCGCAAATCCGCATATACTCTGGCTTCTGCTTGTGGCTCTATTGCTCATTGTCCTATTCCTTTCGTCAAGACACTTGAGCAAGGCTGCATTGAAGCGATTCGGCAATATCAAGCTCCTTGCCAGCCTGATGAATGGAGTGAGCGAAGGCAAGCTCCGCATCAAGTTCGTGCTTGAGATAGTGGCATTCGTGTGCCTCGTGGTGGCTGCAGCCCGTCCGCAGTTCGGCTCGAAACTTGAGACAGTCAAGAAGGAGGGTATCGAGGTTATGGTGTGTCTCGACATCAGTAACTCTATGCTTGCCGAAGATATACAGCCCAACCGACTTGAGAAGGCAAAGCGAATGTTGAGCCGACTGCTCGACCAGATGGAGAACGACCAGGTGGGACTCATCGTCTTTGCCGGCGATGCCTTCACGCAGCTACCTATTACCAACGACTTCGTCTCTGCCAAGATGTTCCTCTCGACCATCGACCCAAAGATGGTGAGCATTCAGGGAACAGCCATCGGTTCGGCTATCAATCTTGCCGTGCGTTCGTTCACTCCCAACGAGGAGTCGCAGAAAGCCATCGTCATCATCACCGATGGTGAGAACCACGAGGACGATGCTCAGGGAGCTGCTGCCATGGCGCTCGAACGTGGCATACACACTCATGTGATAGGTATAGGCAGCACGCAGGGTGCACTCGTGCCTGACGATAGCGGCCGGCAGGGTAGTTACCGCAAGGACAATGAGGGTAACCCTGTGACTACACACCTCAATGAGGAAGTGGCTCGGCAGATAGCAGCAGCAGGACAGGGCGTGTATGCACATGCCGACAATAGCAATTCGGCCATCAATGCTGTGGTCGAGGAACTGTCACAGATGCAGACAGCCGAACTTGAGAGTCACGTCTATGCCGACTATGACGATCAGTTCCAGTGGTTTGTGTGGATAGCTTTTGTTTGCCTCATCCTCGATCTGCTCCTGCTCGACAGGGCAAACGCGATAATGAGTAAGGTCAAACTGTTTGAATGAACTCATCTATGAATAGATATATGAAGAGAATCTTTGTCACATATTTGATACTGTCATGCACGGCAGGCATAGGACTGTTTGCGCAAAAGAAAGTGCGTTCGGCTATCCGCGAGGGAAACTCATTGTACAACAAGGAAGCCTTCCTCGATAGCGAGATAAGCTACAGAAAGGCGCTGGAGACCAATCCGTCGGACAGCATTGCCACATTCAACCTTGGCAACTCGCTTTTCCGCCAGCAGGATGAAGAGAAGGTCAAGGAGTCGTTCAACCACTACAACACCACAGCTCAGAATGCGGCAAAGGCGGGCAACAAGTCGCTTGCAGCCAAGGCATTCTACAATGCGGGCGACGTGATGATGGCTGCACAGCAATATGACAAGGCTATAGACTATTTCAAGCAGTCGCTCAAGAATGATCCGTCTGACCATGAGGCTCGATATAACCTCGTGCTCGCACAGAAACTCTTGCAGAAGAATCAGGATCAGAACCAAGACGATCAGCAGGATCAGCAGCAACAACAGCAAGACCAGCAACAACAAGACCAGCAACAACAAGACCAGCAACAACAGCAGCAGAATCAGGATCAGCAGCAGGAGCAGAACCAAGACCAGCAGGAACAGCAGAATCAGGAGCAGCAACAGCAGGATCAGCAACAGCAGCAGAACCAGATGTCACAAGAACAGGCAGAAGCTATCCTCAATGCCAACAACCGCGATGAGAAAGAGACTCAACAGAAGGTGAAGGAAAAGCAGATGCAGCAGGTGAAGAGAAAACAGACTGGCAGAGACTGGTAAGTTATTGATTACTGATTATTGATTATTGATTAGTTTGCCAATAAATAATTTACTGATATTTGATACTACAATCTACAATAGTAGGATAAAATATGGAAAGAACACTGTTAATATTAGTTTCGATATTTGCCGTAATCAGCGCTTATGCCGAGATTACTGTCAAAGCTTCGGCTCCGAGTGCAGTTGCTGTTGGACAACAGTTCAGAGTTGAGTATTCGGTCAATGATAAAGCTACAGAGATAAGGGCTGACATCGAAGGCAAGGGCTTTGATGTGCTCTATGGTCCTGCATCGGGCAGTATGTCATCGACTCAGATCATCAATGGCAATGTGACTCGTTCGATTACGACAACCTTCACCTACACGCTGTTGGCGACAGCCGAAGGAACATTCACCATTCCTGCTGCGACAGTCAAGGTGAATGGCGAACAGCACACATCCAACTCGCTCACCATAAAGGTGCTCCCTGCCGACAAGCAGGACGAGGCTGGCTCAACGGCCAACAGCCGCAAGAATCAGCAAGGCGTGGGAGAGAAGGTCAATGTGGATGACGTGCATCTCGATCTCTCGCTCTCAAAGACCGATGTGTATGAAGGAGAGGCTATGGTGGCTACTTTGAAGCTGTATTTCCGCAATACGCCTATTCATTCGCTTGCCGATGCCAAGCTTCCTGATTTCGATGGATTCACCGTCCAGGACATGGACCTAGGCAATCCTGAGGCTTCGCTCGAACGCTATAAGGGAGCCAACTACCAGATGTATCCTATCAAGCAATGGCTTCTTTTCCCTTCGCGCACCGGTGAGATCACTATCCCGAAGGCTTATGTTGAGGCTGTGGCACAGGTTGTGACTCGTCGCAGCACTGGCGGTTGGTTCGACTTCCCGATGGACTATACATCGAACGTCGAGGTGCCACTCTATTCGGCTCAGCGCACGGTCAAGGTCAAGCCGCTTCCTGCGGGCAAGCCAGTGGGCTACAGCAATGGTGTGGGTGATTTCTCGATCAAGACCGAGATGACGAGCAATCAGGTCAAGGCCAATGATGCCCTGATTTATCGCATCGTCATCGAAGGAACAGGCAACCTCAAATACGTCAATAACCCGGAGCCGGAATTTCCTGCCGACTTTGAAGTCTATGACCCGAAGGAAGACTATAATGCCCGCACTACATCGCAGGGACTGACTGGCAGGAAGGTCATTGAAATCACCATCATTCCTCGACATGCCGGTACGTTCACCATCCCAGGTTTCGACTTCAGCTATTTCGACGTCAAGACAGGCAAGTACAAGACCATCACTACAGAGACTTATACACTCGAAGTGGAGAAGGGAATAGGCGATTCTTCAGAGACCAGTGGCAATGTGTCGAACTTCACCAATGCCAATCAGGAGCGACTGAAGGTCTTGGGCAATGACATCCGCTATATCCACAAACTGGATGCAGGAGATATAACAAAGAATCAGGAACCATTCCACGGCACAATGTTATATTGGATGTTCTATCTTGTTCCGATGCTTGTCTTCATCATTCTTTCGATTATCTATCGCAAGCAGATGAAACTCAATGCCAATGCCGATCTGCGTCGCACTAAGAAAGCCAACAAGGTGGCAAACAAGCGACTCAAGGAAGCTAATGTGGCATTGAAGGCAAGAAACCAGAGTGCTTTCTACGAGTCACTCCACAAGGCAATGTTCGGCTATGTGAGCGACAAGCTCAACATCAAGATCAGCGAACTCACATCATCGAATGTAAAGCTGCAGCTTGAGAATGCAGGTGTGTCGGAGGCAGTCATCGACCAATATAATGATATTGTCTCGACTTGCGAGTTTGCACGCTATGCGCCTGCGAGCGACGATCAGGCAATGGATAGCCTCTATAAGAAGGCAAGTGACTGCATCAATAGTCTGGAATCACAGATAAAGAAATGATAATCTTTGTATTCCAGATAATTAAGATTCTTTAGAACCGCAGAAAAAGAAAAGAAAATGAAAAGGATATATTCTGTTTTGGCAGTATTGCTGCTTCTTTGTACTACAGCTTTTGCACAGGAGAAAACCGATTCGCTCGGCCGGGCTGAAGAGGCTGTGCAGACGATGAAGATTGCTTCGCTCGAAGATCTCATTGCACGTGCTACCATTGCCTACGAGCAAGGCAATTATGCACAGACCATAGCTGACTATGAGTCGCTGGTAGCGGCATTCGGTTCTTCGCCCGAACTGTATTACAACCTTGGCAATGCTTATTTCAAGAACAAGGAGTTTGCCAAGGCAATACTTAACTATGAGCGTTGTCTCATCTATGACCCAGCCAATGGCGATGCCGTTGCCAATCTTGAGCTCGCCAATGCCAATTGCGTGGATAAGATAGAGTCTATTCAGCCGATCATCTTCAAGCAGTGGAGCGATGCATTGAGCAACACCATGTCGTGCGACACTTGGTCGATACTCTCTGTCATCTTTTTCCTGCTGTTTGTGATCAGCATCTTCCTCTATTTCTTCTTGCGTAAGGTGGCTGTGAGGAAGACTGGCTTTTATGGGGGAATAGTGTCAATCATCCTCTGCTTTGTTTGCAACATCTATGCAAATCAGCAGAAAGACCGCATCATGAGTCGCGACTATGCTATCGTGATGCAGCCTACTGTAACTGTTCGATCATCGCCTGCTGAGAGCGGAACACAGCTCTTTACTATCCACGAAGGACTGAAGGTCAAGGTGCGAAGCACATTGAGCGACTGGTCGGAGGTGGAGCTGTCGGATGGTAATGTCGGATGGCTGCCGAGCGAAGCTGTGGAGAAGATATGATGGCGGCGGGTCTGTTGCGGAACAACAGAGGACGGTGGCTGCTATTGAAGACCCAGGGTTGTGGTCAGGACTTTGAATTCAGTACGTCGATTGATTTGATCGGCGTATTTTTTTTGTTCTTCATCGAGGTTTTCTATGAAGGTCTCATCAAGGAGTTGTCCGACTGGCCAGTTGTATTGCCGGGCTATTGCTTCATCGACCGTCTTTGGGACTTCCTTGCCATAGCCGACGGGCACAAGGCGCTGAGGGTCTATTCCTTTGCTGATGAGGTATTCGCACACTGATTGTGCACGGCGCTGTGAGAGTTGGATGTTGAACTCTTGTGAGCCAATCCTATCGGTATGAGCCGAGAGTTCGATCTGTGTGTATGGATTGTCGATGAGCACCTGATAGAGATTGTCGAGAGCAGGATATGACTCCTCGCGAAGAGAGGCCTGGTTGTAGTCGTAGAAGACATTATCGACGAGAACGGGCACTGTGACAGATGGCAGGTAGAAATCGACCTCATAGTCGGCATCTTCTTCTTCACCGTCGCTGGAGAACTGTGCCTTGCGGTTCAGATAGCCGTTCTTTCCGCTCATCATCACGTATTCTGTTGAGCGGTCGATATCGACCGAGTAAGAGCCATCGGGTTTGGTGAGCGACTTGAAGTTCATGCCGTTTCGTCCGACAATGCGCACAATAGCTTCTGGGAGAGCATTGCCTTCGGTGTCATAGACAAAGCCGCTTATTCTGACCTTGATCGATGGAAGCACGAAGCTGTAGATATTGTCGTAGCCCTTGGCGCTGTTGCGGTTGCTGCTGAACCAGCCTTCCTGCTCTTCCTTGGTCGAATGCAGGAAGGTCATTCCGAAATCGTCGGCAGGAGAGTTGATTGGACTGCCGAGATGCTCGACGTGCCACACACCCCATTCGTCTTCCCTTGCCGCATAGATGTCCAATGCTCCGAAGCCGCCTGGACGATTGCTTGAGAAATAGAGAGTGCCATCGGGAGAGACCGAAGGGAACATCTCGTCGGCGTTGCTGTTGACTTTATCACCTAGATTCTCGATATATGCCACCTTGTCGCCACTGATGCTTGCACGCCATATGTCGGTTCCTCCTTGACCGCCCACAGTATTGCTTGCGAAATAGAGGAAAATGCCATCGGGTGAGACAGCAGGATGAGCGAAGACCGAGGCTATGTCGTTGGAGATATGCAGTCTCTGTCCTTTGCTCCATGAGGCATCGGTACGCCGTGAATAGCAAATGACGGGCGAAGACGCAATGCCCTCTTCTGCGCCTGATGAGGTGTAATACATGATGTTGCCATCAGGAGAGAAGCAGGGAGTGCCTTCGTCAAATTTGGTGTTGACAGCCTCGCCAATGCTCTGAGGTTTCTGCCACACGCCATTCTCATCTTTCTTGGTCAACCAGATGTCGCAGTATTTGGTGCCGGTGATCTTGCTTGTCTCTTCGCCCGTAGCCTTGTCGTTGCTTGTCGTGTAGTAGAGTTCGCTGTCATCGCCCCAAACCGATGGGCAAAACTCTGCACGGCGCGAATTGACAATGTTGAATCGCCTTATCTCATACCGGCTTTCAGGAGCATCGCTTTTGTATTTGCCTGCCTTTTGGTCGCAGTCGTTGATACGCGCCTCCAGGCTCTCATCCTCATAGCCGAATCTTTGGGCATTGCGGAAATAGAGCCCAGCTTGCGACCAGGTCATCAGTCTGTCATAGCAATTGCCAAGATACCAGGCAATCTCTCCTTTCTCCTTTCGTTTCTTGCGGCTGTCGGTCTTGCGGTAGAGTTTCTTGAAATCTTGCGACGCGGCAAAGAACTCTCCGTTGTTGTATTTTTCCACTGCCGTAGTCATCTTGGTGGTGTTGCACGAAGGAGATATTGCAATGAGCAGCGCCCATTGAACTATATGAAATATGTGCTTATTGCGTATCATACCTGATAAATATACGAAAATATCAACAAAATATTGTTTGAAGGTTGCGGATATGAATAATTTTCTTTACATTTGCCGAGATAATTCATTACAAACAAACTTATAAGATGAAAAACTTCGTAACAACACTTGGTTTATTGGCTGTTTTGGGTCTTGGCTCAAATTGTGAGGCAAAAACCAATACGCACACATTCGAGGTAGGCAACAAGACGTTCCTTCTTGACGGTAAGCCTTTCACCGTTAAGGCAGCTGAGGTACATTACACCCGTATTCCACGCGAATACTGGGAGCATCGTATTCAGATGTGCAAAGCCCTCGGCATGAATTCCATTTGTATTTATATTTTCTGGAATGCGCATGAGCCGCAGGAAGGAGTATATGACTTCACAGGCAACAATGACGTTGCCGAGTTCGTGCGTCTTGCCCAGAAACACGGCTTGTATGTCATCGTCCGTCCAGGTCCATACGTATGTGCAGAATGGGAGATGGGTGGTCTGCCTTGGTGGCTTCTCAAGAAAGAAGACATCAAGCTTCGTGACCTCGATCCGTACTTCATGGAGTCGGTCAAGCGTTTCGAAGGCAAGGTAGCAGAGCAGCTCGTGCCTCTGACAGTCGAGAATGGCGGACCTATCATCATGGTTCAGGTTGAGAACGAATATGGCTCTTATGACGAGAACAAGCCATATGTAAGTGAGATTCGCGATTGTCTCCGTGCCTCTGGCTGGGATAAGACAGTCATGTTCCAGTGCGACTGGTCGAGCAACTTCACGCTCAACGGACTCGACGACTTGCAGTGGACAATGAACTTCGGCACTGGAGCCAACGTGCTCAAGGAGTTCCAGAAACTCAAGGAATTGCGTCCAGAGTCTCCGCTGATGTGCTCAGAGTTCTGGAGCGGATGGTTCGATGGCTGGGGATATGCTCATGAGACTCGTCCTGCCAAGGACATGGTCGATGGTCTGCGCACCATGCTCGACAACAATATCTCATTCTCGCTCTATATGACTCATGGCGGAACTTCGTTCGGACAGTGGGCAGGAGCCAATGTGCCGGGATTCAAGCCTGACTGCACAAGCTACGACTATGATGCGCCAATCAATGAGCAAGGTGCTGCAACCGAGAAGTACTATGAGCTCCGCAACATGCTTCAGCAGTACAGCGACAAGAAGTTGCCAGCCGTACCAAAGGCTAAGCCAATCATCTCTGTTCCAGAGTTCACGTTCACCGAGATGGCTCCAATCTTCGAAAATCTGCCAGCATCGCAGAAGTCGGAGCACATCGTCAGTATGGAGGCACTCAATCAGGGTTGGGGTTCGATGATCTATAGCTGTTCATTGCCTAAGACCAACATGCCATCGGTGCTACATATCAACGAGCTTCATGACTTCGCAACCATCTTTGTCGATGGCGAATACATCGGCAAGCTCTATCGTGGTGACAAGGAAGAGGCAATACGCATCCCTGCAACCAAGGAGGGAGCAAAGCTTGAGATCTTTGTCGAGGCAATGGGCCGCATCAACTACAGCAAGCTCATCAACGACCGCAAGGGCATTACCGAGAGCGTAGAGCTCATCACCAAGGCCAATGGTCATGACCTTGTATATTCGCTCAACAACTGGGACATCACACTCCTGCCTTACGGCTATGAAAATGTCAAGAATGTAGCATACAAGACACTCGACCCAACAACATTGACAGTCAATCCAAGTCCGACACGCACTCCTCGCAAGGCAACAGTCCGTGAGAAGGCTGGTTACTACAAGGCAAGCTTCAAGCTCTCGAAGGTGGGTGACACATTCATCGACATGAGCACATGGGGCAAGGGCTTCGTTTGGGTCAATGGTCATTGTCTTGGTCGTTTCTGGGAGATTGGCCCACAGCAGACACTCTATTGCCCAGGCTGCTGGCTCAAGAAGGGACAGAACGAAATCATAGTGATGGACATCCTTGGCCCTGAAGAGGCAAAGACTGCTGGTCTTGCAACACCAATCATCGACAAGCTCAACAAGAGCGGCAAGAGCGATGCGGTGAAGATCGACAAGAAGAACAAGGCAAAGGCTGCTGACGCTGTTCTTGGCAATGATGCTGCTCCTGGTGCTTGATTGCCGTAACAAAAGAAGGAAGCATCATTTGACAATCGTCTTCGCAAATATCAAAGGAATCAGCGACTAACCGACAAGGATGAGAAAATTCAGCATTTTCATATTCCCAATACTGTATCTCCTAATCGGGACATTCATAACTATAGAGCTTCTGAAGATAATACTATCTTCGAGCTCTATAGGTTATCTTGTCCTGCTCATACCAATGACCCTTCTGACCATTCTGCTCACGGTCATCGGCATAGTCAATGCTTGGGTTCAGTATCGAATGTTGATGCACAATATGGTGCACACCTATGGGATGAAAGAGATGCTGTGGCTTTATTTCCGCTGCTGGATAGTATTG
The DNA here is from genome assembly GCA_004557315.1 of Bacteroidales bacterium. Taxonomy (GTDB): domain Bacteria; phylum Bacteroidota; class Bacteroidia; order Bacteroidales; family UBA3663; genus Liminaster. The sequence goes on along the minus strand of SFEH01000004.1, from coordinate 21,769 downwards.
AGCTGCGGCATTACCCTTGCAGTGGTGTTCTATTGGCTCCACGACCTCATTCCTGCCGATGTTCAGTCGCTGGTTCATAATCTTTACATCTTCTTCTATATTATCTGCGGTTTCCTCACTGTGTCGGCTCTGTTGAGCATCATATTGCGTGAGGATCTCAATGAAATCAAGCTGCTCAACTCGGAGAACGAGAACCAGCTGCTCAAGGCACAGCTCAATCCGCACTTTCTCTATAACACTCTCAACAATATCGACGCGCTGGTGTGGCTCGATCAGGAACGTGCCTCACAAGCTGTGACCCATCTGTCCGACCTGATGCGTTATCTCACCTACAGCAGTCGCCAGAAGAAAGTGGGCATCAGGGAAGAGATTGCACATCTCGACCAGCTTGTCGAACTGCAGCGTCTGCGCATGAGCAACGACAAGGCATTGACCTTCACCTACGACATCGACGGCACTAACCAGACCATAGCGCCGCTGATGATGATGCCTCTTGTCGAAAACTGTTTCAAGCATTGTGGCAATATCGATGAGGATGGCGCCATTCGCATTTCGCTTACCTTGAAAGATGGAGAGATGACTTTCACTACCGACAATAATCTCCCTGTTGAAAATGCAGAAAAAAAAGACAAAAAGAAAGGCGGCATCGGACTTGTCGTCCTCCGTCGCCGTCTCTCATTGCTATATCCTGATCGCTATGTCTTACTCAACGAAAGTAAAGACAGGCGTTACGTTACTGTCCTTCGCATCATACTCTGAAGGCATATCTACCATAATGCTCTTATTGACCATATCCCCTTGATGACGGAGCAAATCCTCGCACAGAGCATCCTCGATGTAAGTCTGAATGGCACGTTTCAGCGGACGAGCTCCATACAGGCGGTCGTAACCCTTGTTGGCAAGAAAATCCTTCACGCTGTCCGAAACCTCGATGCTGTAACCCATCTCGCCGATACGACGGAGCGATGAGTTGAGTTCGATATCAACAATCCTGCGAATATCGTCGTGAGTCAGTTGGTCAAATGAGATGATATCGTCGATTCGGTTGATGAATTCAGGCGAGAATGTCTTCTTCAGTTCCTTCTGTACGATGGCCTGTGCCACTTCGTTCTGCTTCACTTCGTTGCGAGCCGAGAAGCCAATACCATTGCCGAAGTCGTTGATCTGGCGGCTACCCACGTTGCTCGTCAGGATGATGATGCAGTTCTTAAAGTCGATCTTTCTGCCTGAAGCATCGGTGAGGCGACCTTCGTCAAAGAGCTGCAGCATGAGGTTGAATACCTCCTTGTCGGCTTTCTCAATCTCGTCGAAGAGCACCACGCTGTAAGGATGGCGACGCACCTGTTCGGTGAGCTGTCCACCCTCGTCATATCCCACATAGCCAGGAGCAGCACCGATGAGTCGGCTTGTGCTGTACTTCTCCATATATTCGCTCATGTCGATACGGATAAGACTGTTCTTGGTTGAGAATAGCTCTTCGGCAAGCTTCTTGGCGAGATAGGTCTTGCCCACGCCTGTAGGGCCGAGGAAGAGGAATGTGCCGATAGGCTTGTTAGGGTCTTTCAGTCCGACGCGATTGCGCTGAATGGCCTTCACCACACGGTCGATGGCTTTGTCCTGACCAATGACCTGACCCGCGAGCGACTCACGCAGCTTCAGAAGCTTTTCTGTCTCGCTTGCAGCAACCTTTGCCATAGGAATACCCGTGATTTGAGCCACTACCTCGGCAATCTTCTCTGCTGTGACAGTAGGTCGCACGTTCTTCTGTTCTTGCTTCCATTTTTCCTGTTCCTCCTTGAGCTGGTGTTCGAGGCTGCGTTGCTGATCTCGATATGTAGCAGCCTCCTCATAGTTCTGTGTGAGGATGGCATCGTCCTTGCGTCTTTTCACTTCCTCGATTTCCTGCTCAATGCGCTCAAACTCATTAGGTACCACAGCATTGAAGAGGTGCATGCGTGAACCAGCCTCGTCCATGGCATCGATAGCCTTGTCAGGGAAGTTGCGGTCGCTCACATATCGGTCGGTGAGGTGTACGCATGCTTCGAGAGCATCTTCTGAATATGTGACATTATGATGTTCCTCATATCTATCCTTGATATTGTGAAGGATGGTCAACGTGTCTTCGTAGGAAGTAGGTTCGACCATGACTTTCTGGAATCGTCGTTCGAGCGCACCATCTTTCTCAATGGTTTTGCGGAACTCATCAAGGGTCGTAGAGCCAATGCACTGGATGTCGCCACGGCTCAAGGCAGGCTTCAGCATGTTTGCAGCATCCATCGAGCCCTGGGCATTGCCAGCGCCCACCATCTGATGTATCTCGTCGATATAAAGGATGATGTCGGGATTCTCTTCCAGTTCGCGAATCACGTTCTTGAGTCGTTCCTCAAACTGACCGCGGTACTTGGTTCCTGCAACCAAGCCAGCCATGTCGAGCGACACGATGCGCTTGTCGGCAAGCAGCCAGCTCACTTTCTTGTTCACTATTCGTTGAGCAAGGCCTTCGACTATGGCACTCTTGCCCACGCCAGGTTCGCCGAGCAGGATAGGGTTGTTCTTCTTGCGGCGCGAAAGGATCTGCGCCAGACGTTCAATCTCTGACTCGCGTCCCACTACTGGGTCGAGGCTACCTTCAGCAGCAGCCTGTGTGAGGTCGAAACCAAAGGCATCGAGAGTAGGAGTAGAGCTTTCGCCATTACTGTTCTTGTTGGCAGTCTTTGTCTTGCTGGTACGGCTGTCCTTCTCTTCTGGGAAAGGACTGTCATCCTCCTCATCATCGTTATAAGATGACGATGCGTCAGCAGATCTTGAAGGCGTATTGGCAGCCTCGTCAGCGGCTTTGTTGTTGCTGTCACAGAGGTTGGACGCAGCGATGCCGTTCTGTTCTTCGGGCTTGAGCTGCTCGAGTTTAGCCACCTGCTTGAAGAAAGAGTGGTAGCTGATGTTGTATTCGAGCAATAGCTTGTTAAGCGAGAGGGAGTTGTCCTTCAGGATGGCGAGCAGCAGATGTTCGCAATCGACGCCGACCTTCTTCAGCATTCGCGCTTCGAGTTGCGACAGTTTCAGCGTGCGGTCAGTCTCACGGCACAATGGGTTCTCCTCTGCCACATCGACATCACCTGACTTGTCCTCAAAGAGATTATATTCGATATGTTTTCTCAAATCCTCAAGATCTACACCCTGGCGGACCAGAGCTTCAATGGCTACACCTTCACCATCACGCAAGATGCCCAGCACAAGGTGTTCTGGGCGAATCTGGGTACTGTTGAGACGCACAGCTTCCTGCTTGCTGTACTCCAGTACTTGTTTCAAATGATCAGTAAATTTATTCATTATTTAAAATTATAACTTTACAAAGTTAATGCAAAAAGCGTGCTAATTCATTGTTTTTGCCAAATGTTTCATTTTTTTGGGCTATTTTTCTCAAAAATGTCAATATTTATTATTATATTTGCCAAAAATTAATGCAATAATGACACATAAGGAACTGCTCTCGGAGATACATAAGAAGTCGAAGCTCGACAAGTCGCAGGTTTCGGCTTTAGTCTCGGCGCTCAACCGACTGATAGCCGAAGAAGCCGTTGCTGGCAATTCGGTTGAGATCGACGGACTCGGACAGTTTGTCTCACACCGTCATCCGCAATATGTCAAGACCAACGAAGAGACAGGCGAGACGATACTTTATCCGCCTCGCATCAGTTGTCGTTTCAATTCCTCAATCAAACTCTAACATCCATCGTCCAGAATGTCAAACATCGACACCAATCAGTTGTCTGCCGTACTGGCAGAGAATGCAGGCATCACCGAAGAAGAGGCTTCACGATTCTTGAAGTCCCTTGCTGGAGTCATTGCCGATCATGTGAGCCGTGGGGAAGAAGTTGTAGTGCAGGGATTGGGAAAGTTTGCTGTCATCGACACCCAGCAGAGCGAGATGCGTCGTGTGGCTTTCATCCCTTCTGATGCGCTGAAGAATGAGGTCAACTCACCATTCTCGTTTTTCGAGCCTTATGTCATTGCCAAAGGTGCTCCTATAGAGAAAGCGGAAGAAGAACAAGAAGCAGAGGACGTGAAAGAGAGCGAAGATGAAGCAAATATTGAAGAAGATAAAGTAGCAGAAATAACTGAAAAAGAAGTAGAAACAGCAGAAATACAAGTACCGCCAAGCGACGGACCAAAGCCGAAACGACAGTTCTGCAAGAGTTACTTGAAGCATCTCTTCATGGTGATACTCAAGGCGATAGTTCCGATCTTCATCACCTATTATATTTTCGCTCTGTGTGACGGTGACAAGCACCCAGAATCATTGCAATCTTCTTCAACCGTCAACGATTCGTTGAAGAGCGATACAACCAAGGCTGCAACCGACAATGCTATATTGCCAGTCATTGACATCGAGATAGAATCGCTCATGACCGATCTCTCGGGCAATCCGCAGACGGTCAAGGCAACGACCGAAGACATGCTGACCCGCATAGCCGAGCGAACTCTTGGCGACAAGGCTTTCTGGCCATATCTTTATTGGGTAAACCGCGACATACTGCCATCGCCGAGTTCACAGCTCGACAGTCAGTTGCTCCGTTTGCCCAACAGAGTCTATTTCCATATCGACGCCAATGATTCGGCATCGATAGCAAAAGCTAAAGAATTTGGCATCCGATTATTAAAAGAATAAATGTATTGAAACTATGGATACAAACGAAGAACTCAAGCAAGTGACAGGCATGTGCCGCGATGTCTTCACCAAGAAGACCTTCGACTACGGCGCTTCATGGCGTATCATGCGTCCTGAGTCGGTCACCGATCAGATTTATATCAAAGCCAACCGCATCCGAAGCCTTCAGCTCAAGGGCGAATCGCTGGTAGGAGAGGGCATCATCCCAGAATTCGTGGGCATAGTCAACTACGGCATCATGGGACTGATTCAGCTCAAATATGGCTATGCCGAGAATGTCGATATGTCGCCTGAGCAGGTGGTTGCTCTCTATGACCAATACATAGCCGAGACCCTGGCATTGCTTGAGAAGAAGAACCACGACTACGACGAGGCGTGGCGGCTGATGCGTGTGAGCAGCTATGTCGATCTCATCCTCATGAAGATCAACCGCACCAAGCAGATCGAAGACCATGCAGGAAAAACATTGATATCCGAGGGCATCGATGCCAACTACATGGACATGATCAACTACAGCCTGTTTGCACTCATAAAACTCGTCTGCGAATCGGAATGAAACGCGCCCTTGCCATCATAAGCCAGCAGCTCTTTGGTCTGGCATTCATCTTCAGCGGCATCGTCAAGTGCATAGACCCGATAGGCACGAGCATCAAGCTGCACGACTATTTTGCAGTCCTCGGACTGTCTTGGCTCAACGACTGGACCTTGTTTCTCTCGTGGGGACTGTGTCTCATTGAGTTTGTCATCGGACTCAACATAGTCTTTGCGCGCAATCTGCGTGTCTTCACCCTGCTCGCATCGGTTTTCATGTTGGTGTTCACTCCCCTCACGCTCTATCTTGCCATAGCCAACCCTGTGAACGACTGTGGCTGCTTCGGCGATGCGGTGGTAATGAGCAATTGGCAGACCTTCTGGAAGAACATCGTGCTCGATGTCTTCCTCATCATCATCTGCTTCAATCGTCGCCGTTGCTATCAGCCATCGCGCACCGACATCATCCCCATCTTCTTCTATTGGGAAGTGGCAATAGCCGTAGGTCTCTGCTTCGTCGGCTCCAATTTCCTGCCGTTCATCGACTTCCGTCCATACCGACCGGGGGTCAATATCCTCGATGCAATGCAGACACCAGGCGCGACACAGGAGATAGAATACCGCTGTGTCTATGAGAAAGACGGCGTGCGTGAGGAGTTTGCGCTTGACAATCTGCCAGCCGACGATTCAGGCTGGACCTTCGTCGAGACCCTTGAACTGGCAACCTCGACAGGCGGTGCCATCAAGACCGAAGAACCGCTCATCAAGGACTTCTTCATCTTTGACGAATTGGGAGGCGACCTGACTGAAGAAGTGCTCAACGATACTGCCTATACCTTCTTGTTGCTCTCACCTTCGCTTGAGATTGCCGACGAGACTTATATCGACCGCATAGAGAACCTCTATGAATACAGCATCGAGCACGGCTACAGGTTCTATTGCCTCACTCTCAACGACTCGGTTCAGATAGCCAGCTGGAAGTATCGCACGGGAGCCGAATACGACTATCTATATAGCGATGCCACCATAATCGAGACCATGATTCGCTCCAATCCAGGGGTGATGTTGCTCAAGGAAGGCACCATCTTGTGGAAGTCGTGCCTGTCCAAGCTCGACGTAGATGCCGTTACATCTGCAAAGTTAACTGAACAGACCTATGGTCAAATAAATAGTGACAACAGAAAAACCAAAGTTTTTTGGTTAGTATTTTTGATGTTAGCGCCATTTATTGTATATTTGCCAATTGAAAAGGCTTTCCTTGCCTACAAGGCGTCAAAGGCTTCGAAGGCACAAAAGGCAACTGACAAGAAAAAAGAAAGACAATCCAAATAAATTGACTAAACACAAAAATAGTTTGTAAAATGAGAAAGAAAATCGTAGCTGGTAACTGGAAGATGAACACTACTCTCCAGGAAGGCGTAGCACTCGCAGAGGGTCTCAAGGAGGCTCTTGCTGGCAAGACAGTTAATTGTGATGTTGTAGTTTGCACTCCATTCATTTCTGTAGCTTCAGTCGTTAAGGCTGTTGAGGGCAGTGTGATCGGTGTTGGTGCAGAGGATTGCTCTGCTCACGACAAGGGCGCATACACAGGTGAGGTTGCAGCCAACATGGTTGCTTCAACTGGTGCAAAGTATGTTATCCTCGGTCATTCAGAGCGTCGTCAGTATCATGGCGAGAACAACGAGATCCTCGTTGCAAAACTTCAGCAGGCACTTGCTAACGGCCTCACACCAATCTTCTGCGTTGGTGAGGTTAAGGAAGAGCGTGAGAACGGCACATTCAAGGCAGTCATCGAAGGTCAGATGGAGGCTATGTACACTCTCTCTGCTGAAGATTTCGCAAAGTGCGTAGTTGCTTACGAGCCAGTATGGGCTATCGGCACAGGCCTCACTGCTACAAGCGAGCAGGCTCAGGAGGTTCACGCATTCATCCGTGCTTCTATCGCTGCAAAGTACAACGCTGAAGTAGCTGACAACACATCAATCCTCTACGGTGGTTCATGCAAGGGCAGCAATGCTCCTGAACTCTTCGCTCAGCCTGACATCGACGGTGGCTTGATCGGTGGTGCTGCACTCAAGGTTGATACCTTCATGCCTATCATCGAGGCTTGGAAGTAATCGGCAAGCGTCAATACAAAACCATTATCCTGGGCTTGCTTTGTCAGGCCCAGGTTTTTATGTTATTATGAAGAAACTCATTTTGCTCCTTACACTTTTCTCGTGTCTCGGTGTGGCAAAGGCACAGGATGCCGCAGTAGCTGACTCAGCAGTCACGCTGGTTTCCATCTCGTCTTATCTGCGCTCCACGGGCAGGGTCGCTATCTATCAGGATCAGCGCCTCGAGTCACTTATTTCCTTTCACCCCAAGGCGTATTATCTCAACTACCGCAAGGGCAAGAACGGCGACTACATAGTCTCGACGGGCTACCGCATTCGCGCCTTTTCGGGCAATAATCAGCTTCAGTCGAAAAACCGTGCCTACAAGATCGAGAGCGAACTGAAGGAATATTATCCTGATCTTGCAACCTACGTCATCTTCAAGTCGCCCAACTGGCGTTTGCTCCTCGGCAATTTCACGACCAATGAGGAGGCTGTATCGATGTTGCGCGAACTGAAGAAGAAATTTCCTGAGTACGGACGAGAGATGTTCGTGATCAAAGACGAAATAGAGATTCCTCGATAACTAAACACAACAAGAATGAATCAGGAAGAATTGCTTTCGCAGATGGCCGCCAATGTGTCACAGATGCTGGACCTCATTGGCGAAGACAAGGACCGCGAAGGCTTGGTCAAGACCCCAATGAGAGTCGCCAAGTCGCTGCAGTTCCTTACACAGGGCTATCAGCAGGATCCTGCCGAGATACTTCGTTCGGCAATGTTCCGCGAGGACTATCGACAGATGGTCATTGTCAAGGATATCGATTTCTATAGCATGTGCGAACATCACATGTTGCCATTCTTCGGCAAGGTGCATGTCGCTTATATTCCTAATAAGTATATTGTCGGTTTGAGCAAGATTCCGCGCGTAGTCGAGGTTTTTGCCCGCCGTCTTCAGGTGCAGGAGCGCCTCACTACCCAGATCAAGGACTGCATCAACGACACGCTCCATCCTCTTGGTGTGATGGTTGTGGTCGAAGCCAGCCATCTCTGCATGCAGATGCGTGGGGTGCAGAAAATGAATGCTACGACAACGACGAGCGACTTCACAGGCGCATTCACCGACATCAAGACTCGCGAAGAGTTCTTGAACCTTATCTCGAAATAATCTCCTCCAGCGATGTGTCGTTTCATAATATCATTAGGAAGCAATCTCTGTCCTTCTGAGGCTGAATCCAACCTCTCCAAGGCAGAGATATTTTTGTCTGGGCTCTTTGAAGCCGACATCATCTTCTCTTCACATTACTCCACTCCAGGAGTTGGTTCGGGCGAAGGCAAGACCTATCTCAATGCCGTAGCCGTCGGCCATACCTCACTCACAGCCGAAGCAATCCGTGCTTCGCTCAAGGACTTCGAGCTACTATCAGGACGCACACCCGAAGTAAAGGCTCTTGGCATTGTGCCTATTGACCTCGACCTTCTATCGCTTGGCGACACTGTCTTCAAGCCAAAAGACCTTTCCCAGAGCTATGTGCTCTGCGGACTCGATGAATTGGAAAATAAGATTATTACAGCTGCTTCATCCACTTGATGAAAGCTGCTTTCCATTGTATAGCATCCTTTCCAGCCTTGATGGTGTCAGCACCGAAGCCATGTCCACCAGTCTTGTACTGATGGTATTCGTGTGGTACGCGCGAAGCTGTGAGTGCAGAGTCGAGCAGTTCGCTGTTATGGTAATGCACTGTTGGGTCGTCAACGCAGTTGACCAAGAAGATAGGAGGCATGTCGGCATGAGTGTGTTTCTCGAGCGACATCTCTTCGCGCCATCGCTTGTCATGTTTGCGCCATTCGCCCAGCAGAGCACGACGTGAGCGCTTATGCACGTATGGCTCCTGTATCATGGTCACTACAGGATAGACAGGCACGGCAAAGTTGAGGCGCACGTCAGCCTCGGTCGCCTTTTCAGCTACCTGTGCGGTGAGATGACCGCCTGCCGAAAAGCCCATCATTCCCACCTTGTCGGGGTCGATGTTCAGTTCTTCGGCATGGCTGCGAATATAGCGCAAAGCCGAAAGGGCATCGTTGAGCGCATCAGGATACTGACGGCCGCGCGCCATCAGACGATAGTGAGTGACGAACGAAGGAATGCCTTGCACGCGATATTTGAGCACAAAAGCTGTAATACCTTCCGACTGGAGCCATCGAGCCACACCTACGCCTTCAGTCTCCCAGTCGAGCCATGAATAACTGCCACCGGGACACACCAGAACCACAGGGGTGGGAGAATCGGATTGGGCAATGAATGCCGTCAGATGTTCGGGCATGTCGGGCGTGAGCTTCTTCTGTCCGCCATCAGGAGTCTTGGCAGAAGCAAAAAGATAAGACAGTAAAAAGAAAAAGAGGAGAAATGGCTTTATTGATTGCATAATGTAGTTTCCCATTGCAGGTAGTGTTTGTGCCAGCTTCGAGTCTTTTCGCGATAGTTCTCGCCCATCGATGTGTCGTCGGCAGCCACGCGCTTGCCCACCCTGACGCTGATGGTGCCAGGGTTGAACTCCAGGCGACGCTTGTTCAGCACACGACCCGGACCATCGAGATAGATTGGCACAATATCAGCATTGACCTTTTCGGCAAGATAGAATGCACCGCGACGGAATTTCAGAATCTTGTTGTCTGCCGAGCGTGTGCCTTCAGGAAAGATGAGGACGCTGTAGCCACGCGCCATTAGCGAACGCACGTGTTCCTCGCCATTGTCCAGTCCGTCGGCAATCGGGTAGAACTCCAGATAGCGGATCACCGGAGCATAGAACGGGAAATTCCAGACCCACTTGTTGGTGATAGCCACGACACGAGGCGACATGGCAATGATCGACAGAAGATCGAGGTGCGACTGATGATTGCTGATTATGATGGCAGGCTTGTCGAAGGTCTCGCCATTGTTGTCAATGTCGAATCTTGCGCCAGGAATCAGACGCATCACAAAGCGGAAATAGCCGCTCAATATCTCATGCATCTGCATTCGCCTGCGTTCATTCTTTCGCCAAACGACACTGTAGAAACAAGCACAAGGAATAGGCCACAGCAAGGCTGTAACAGCAATGACTATCAGTACAGTATAGGTTTTTATTTTCTTCATAATCTCATAATCTTGTTAACCAGCATCCTCGGCCAGCCATACAGACATAGACAGCATAGCACGGTGTTCAATATCGTGATGCGCACAAAGTCATAAACCGGTCGGAAGTGAGTGACACGTTCACCCTGTGGCGGATAATAGACGCGAATAGGGCTTGAAACAAGCCTCACACCGTGCCATGCAGCAAAGACAAGCAGTTCGAGTTCGGCTTCATAGCGGGCAGTCAGCCAGTCGAGTCCGTGCAGATGATGCAGCGGATAGATGCGATAGCCTGTCTGCGTGTCGGGAAGATATTGCCACGTCTGCAGCATGAACCAGAAATTTGAGAAATAGTTGGCAAAGGTATTGCCTCCAGGCATGTTGTCCTGTTGCAGCTTCCTGTTGCCCACCACGAGAATCCTGTCTTTTTGCCTTTCTTTGACCTTCAGCATCTCATGCTCGAGCACAGCCACGAGCTTGACAATATCTTCAGGATAATGCTGACCGTCGCTGTCGATGGTCACAGCATAGTCGAACCCCATCTCAATGGCCTTGCGGAAACCCGAGCGCAGAGCATGTCCCTTGCCTCGGTTGTCCTTGTAGCTGACAAAAGTGATCAGCGGCGAGGTCTGCGACTCGATCAATGCGTTGATGAGCGACTCCGTATCGTCGGTCGAACCATCGTTGACCACAATGACAGGGTAGGCGAAGGGCAGAAGCCTCTCGACGACATTGACCACCGTATTGCGGTTATTGTAGGTCGGAACGATGATACAGAGTTTTGGTTGCATCGGTCAAAAGGATGAGTATCAGTTGTCAATATGATTTATTATGCGAAAAAATCACTTTGCCACCATATAGCAGCCAGCCATGATAAGCAGGATGCCTATGACGACATTGACCGAGATCTTTTCGCCAAAGAAGAGCCATGCAGCCAAGACGCCAAACACATAGGCAAGCGATGAGAGCGGATAGGCTGTGCTGAAAGGATAGTGGCGCAGGATATAAGCCCAGAGCAAGCCCGAACCGCAGAAGCAGAATCCGCAAGCCAGCCACCACCAGTTGGTGAGCTGTGAGACGACAAACGACCACGACAGCGAGAAGCGGTCGATGTCGGCAAGGGCAAGCTTGACGCATACCTGTCCGCCAGCCAGTAGGGCAGCCTGTGTTATTGCCAACGGAATAAGCGAGAGTCCCATGACTGATCCTGATTGTTGTGTGGAGTGAACTCTGATACCGGGGTTACGCGTTCTGGCACTTCGGTCGAGAGCATCAGCACCGTATTGCTCATCTCTGGCAGAGCATCGTGGCAGCCAACGAGAGCCGACCTTATAAGTCCCATCTGCATCTGTGTCCACGCATCGAGCAGCGACATCTCAAGCGAATATGCGCCTTGCGAGTGTGTGCAGTTGTAACCATGGTTCTTCTGCGAGATAGCCACAAGCGAAGCAAGAGTGTTGTGGGTCGATTGCATGAAGTGGGTTGGCTTGAGCAAATCCTCGCCAAAGTCGATCATGTCGCGAAGGAAGAGAGCACTGCTCTCGAAGCTTCCCCATGTCGTGCCGGTGATGATGGCATCAGGCATGCCGATGCCGCTGCGCTGTGTAACATCGATCGACAGAGCGAGGCTGCGCTTCAGCAGGCGACCCAGACGGCGAGCCTCGCCAGCCGTCATGTATTGCTTGAAATCAGGATCGCTGTTGCCTAACCGTTCGCTCGCCAGCACATAGACAGGCTTGAACTGCTGTATTGCCTTGATAGTCTCCTTGCAGTCGGTCGTCTCGCAATATTTCGAAATCACTATCGACGAGTCGTTTCCTCCGAAGCCAAAGGCGTTGCAGAGTATGTGCTGAATCTCGCGCTTAGGCTTGTCACCCAGTGCAACAGGTCTCGGATAGCCCTCAATGACATTCTTGCAGTTGAGTCCAACAGGCAGGAACTGATGCTGTAAGGCGAGCAGGCAGAACACTGCCTCGATCGAACCCGAAGCCGATGTGGTGTGTCCGGTGAAGCTCTTGGTGCTGCTGTATGGAGGCAGGTCATCGCCAAACAGACGCCTCATCGCAGCCAGTTCGCTCGGGTCATTGTTGGACGTGCCGGTGCCGTGGGCATTGACATAGTCGATGTCTTCAGGTTTCAGTCCGCCCATCTCAAGTGCCTTGCTCATGGCGCGGAAAGCACCCTCACCATCGGCCGACGAAGCCGTCTGGTGGAAAGCATCGCAGGCATTGCCGTAGCTGCTGATAACAGCCAGAGGCTGTCGGTTTCGGGTCTTTGCCGATGATTCAGATTCAAGAATCAGGTAAGCCGCACCCTCGCCAAGGTTCAGACCTGCACGCGACTCGTCAAACGGACGGCATTGCTCCCTGTCGAGAATCATCAGGGTGTTGAACCCATTGAAATGCAGCAGCGACAGCGACTCCGAACCACCCACAGCCACGCGGTCATAGAGCCCGCAACGGATGAGGTTGGCACTGAAGGCAATGGCATTGGCAGCCGACGAACAAGCTGTCGAAATGGTGTCGAGCATGGCGAACTTGCCGAAGCCACGGGCAATGTCCTCGGTGTTTGAGCCGCAATCCGAACGGCTGGCGAGCATCTGTTCGCGAACCGAGTCAGGATCAGCGTCATGGAATGCGCCTTCAGCCCTGTCCATGCCAGCCACTGTAGTGCCGCTGATGAGAGGCATGTCAGCAAGCAAGTCGCTGTCGGCACGTCCTTCCGCATTGATGATGCCAGCCTCGGTGAGAGCCTCGCGCAGAGCCAGACGCGCTATCATGGCGTTGCGGCTCTGGGTCATGCCCTCGTCTTCAGGCACGCCCACCAGCGCTGTCAGTTCGTCGTCCGACAGTTTCACCTCGCCCACAGGAATCTCCTTGTGCCGTGTAGGCAGATAGCGCACCTTCTCAATGCCTGTCCTGGCATTGAGCAAGGCATCAAGCGACTCCGATTTGCCTATGCCGATGGCCGAAACCACTCCGGCTCCAGTTATGACTATCTTTTGTGTCATTATTTTTTTCGGTTGGCAGCAATATATTCAGCCATGACCCTAACCGACTGCAGTACAGCCTTGCCCTCGGCAGGAGTCTGGAATTTGATGCCGTAGTTACGTTCGAGCAATACGATGAGTTCGAGAACATCGATGCTGTCGAGTCCCAGTCCTTCGCCAAAGATAGGCGCATCGGCATCGATGTCGGCAGGAGTGAGGTCCTCAAGGTTAAGTGCTTCGATAATCTGTTCTTTTAGTTGTTCGATTAACTGATCCATGTTTATGTTTTATTAATTTAAAATGTTATTCTTTGCTATGTTATTGTCGCGTCCATATCGACAGTTCGGCTTCGTAGTCTTCAGCCGACTTGCATTCGAGCCAACCTCCCAGCACCGAAGTGGTCATCGGGTCGGCAAAGGCAAGAGCCACAAGCTGCTCTACGGCTTCCTTGTTGTCCACGCATTTGAAGTTGCTCTCTCCGTAATAGTGGTTACGTATGGCAATCTCGCCCGTCACGATGTTGGGCAATGTATAGACGAAGTCGGCAGGGCTCGGGAAATAGTTGTCGCCAGTCACTATCGTCTTTTCATACTTGCGGTCGGCAGCGAGCGAGGCACTGCGGTTGACCAGCACGATGGCACGGTCTTCGCGCTCCCTGAATCGCTCTTCGCCCGTCAGCTCATGTTCCTTGTCCAACAGCAGTTCCGACGCGACGAATCCTAATCTTGCCAGCGGATCCATCTTGTAGAACTTCGGATAGCCTCCTATCTGACTCTTGTAAATGTCGGTCAGAGAGCCATCGGCAGGGGAGAGGTGTATGGTCAGCAGCTTCTTCATCATTGCTCGATCATTTTGTACAGAGCCGCGGCATTGCATCCGCCAAAGCCCGACATCAGTTTGACAAATATCTTCTTGTCGGTCGCGATGTGGCTGCCCGACATCTTCAGTTCGTAGCATGTGCCCGATGCATTGTAGTTGCGTGTGCCGGGAATCCATCCTTCAGCCACGGCGTGCATCATGACGATGGTCTCGAGCAGTCCTGCTGCGCCCATGGTGTGGCCGTAGTAGCCTTTGAGGCTGTTGACCGTTACCGACGTGAGTCCGGCGCGGTGAATGGCGTTCGACTCCATGTCATCGTTGTAGAGAGTGGCAGTGCCGTGGGCATTGATGCAGGCAAGGCTGTCGATGTCCTCGCCTTCGGTCACGAGTCGCAAAGCCCTGTAGCTGCCCTCGGCTGTGCGCGATGGCCCGCTGATATGGAAGGCATCGTTGCGGATTGCGCCCTTGGTCATTGCCCAGGCCTTCGCGTCGCTTGGCTTGTCAATGCCATAGACTATAGTGGCAGCAGCCTCACCGAGGTTGAGTCCGTTGCGGTCTTCGTCAAACGGACGGCACTCGTCCTTGCTCAAAGCCTTGAACGACTGGAAGCCCGAGACGATGAATTTCGACTGAATGTCGCATCCTGCCACTATCACCGTGTCGAACATGCCGCATTCGAGCATTCGCATGGCATCGATCTGTGCCGAGAGTCCACTGATGCAGGCATTGCTCACTGTAACAGGCTCGGTCGTTAGTCCTATGGCATGGGCAATGTGGCGGGCACTCTCGGCAAAGGTCTCGCCGTCAGGACCAGTGGTATCACCCTTGGTCGATGAGAGCACGAGTCCGACGCGTGGTGAAGCCACATCGAGCAAGGGCAACTGCGACAAGGCTTCGCTCACTGATGCTATGACGGCAGTCTTGAAGTCCTTATGTGCAAATCGCCCTTCTGTAAAGAGCGACCCCATAAAAGGCTCTGGCATGTCCCACAGCCTGTGGAGCGACAATGCCGTCCTATATTGCCTCACAGCATCGAGATTGGCTGCTGTCGTGTCTCCAAGTGGAGAGGTTATATTGTCTGCTAATTTGTAAATCATTGTGCTAATTTACAAATCATTATCGAATGACCCTGTCCGAGGTTGTCGATTATCTTCTCGACCTCCATTCCTGCTTCCTTCACATAAGCCATCATGTCTTCCGAGTGATACATCTTCGAGTTGCCGTTGGCAAGCGCGGTGAAGTAGAGACTGGTGAGCGTGAGGCACATGGTTGCCGTCTCGTATTTCTGGCGATCCCACAGTGTCTCCATGATGTAGAGTCGCGACTCGCCATCCATGATCTTGGCCGCACGACGCAGGATGCTCACTATCTGTTGTCCGCTGAAGCAGTCGAGGAACTGCGACATCCAGATAGCATCGTAGTGTCGGTCGGTAGGCAGCGAAGCCTCTGGGTCGAGCAGGTTGGTGCCGAAGCCGTCGATGCGTTCAGCTCCTGGCTTGCCCTTGGTCGCTTCCTTCATCAAGCCAATCTGCTGTGGCAGGTCGAGGATGGTGACTCTGACTTCAGGGTCATAACCAACACATTGCATTGCCCATCGACCGGTGTTGCCACCCACGTCGAGCAGGGTGCGGGTCTGGTGTATGTCAAACACAATCTTCAGAGCTTCAGGGAAGGAGCTGTCGCTGTAGAAATGGTCGAAGCCGAACCAGCTCTTCTGCACCTGAGGCTCAAGCGAAGACAGTCCTTCGTAGATGGTAGGCCATTCGCCCAGAGTCTTCAGACCTGCAGGACGACCTTCCTTGAGCGACTCCTCAAGGTTGAACCACCCGAGGTAGTTGACATCGTGGTTGAAGTCGATGTTGACGCGCGTAGCCTTGTCCGTCAGCAGGAAGAATCCCGTCTTCGAGATGCGGAACCTGTCGGTAGAGTCATCGACGAGGATGGTACCGATACTGAGCGAAGCATCGGTAAGACACTTCACTGCATAATCCGACAAGCCAGTCGCCTCGACCAGCTCCTCACGAGTCATGCCTTCAGGATGCTTGTCCAGAAGGTCGAGAATACCAAACTTGATCATCAGTCTTGATGCCTGGAAAATCACTGGGCCGAAAGCAATGAACTCGGCAAGACGCTGGGCATCGTAGGCCGACATCTTTTCTTTCGTGTATCTCTGTTTTAATGCTTCAGACAGATTCATCGCGCGTAATATTTTATAATTGTGTAATCATTTTTGAGTCGTTTAAGCCGTAAAATCTAACGAACTTAAGTGCAAATTTAATGATATTTTGAATATGTTACTAAATAATGTGCATAAAAAATGCCATTATTACCAATTTTTCCTAATTTTATCCTCTTTTATTTTGTAATGTGGCGCAGAATTATTAGCTTTGCGTGCTAATCTTTAAACATTTTTTATTGCGAATGAAAAACTATAACGACATCTTATCTCACTTTTCTCTCAAGGGAGAGGTAGCAGAGATCAAAGCATTGGGCAATGGATTGATCAACGACACGCTGAAAGTCACCACTGCCGGACCTGATTCTCCTGACTATGTGCTCCAACGCATCAACAACAATATTTTCAAGGATGTTGACTTGCTTCAGCACAACATTGATGTGACCACCTCACATATCCGTGCCAAGCTCGAGAAGGCAGGTGTTGCCGACCTTGACCGCAAGGTCCTCACATTCGTCAAGACGGATACCGGAAAATCCTACTATTTCGATGGTGAATCCTACTGGAGAGTCTCGGTGTTCATCCCTGATTCGGTGACTCATGAGGTTGTCGATCCTCAGTATTCTTATCTTGCTGGCAAGGGCTTCGGCGAGTTCCAGGCTATGCTTGCCGATGTTGAGGAGACGCTCGACGAGACCATTCCTGATTTCCACAACATGGAGTTCCGCCTCAAGCAGTTCAACGATGCCATTGCCGACGACAAGGCTGGTCGCGTTGCAGAGATGAAGGAGCTGATCGATGCTCTGCTCGAGCGTGGAGAGAAGATGTGTGCTGCCGAACAGCTGCACCGCGAGGGCAAGTTGCCAAAACGCATCTGCCATTGCGACACCAAGGTCAACAACATGCTGTTCGATGCTCACGACAACTCGTTCCTCTGCGTCATCGACCTCGATACCGTCATGCCATCCTACATTTTCTCCGACTATGGCGATTTCCTGCGCACGGCAGCCAACACAGCGCCTGAGGACGAGCCGGACCTCACCAAGATCCATTTCCGTCCCGAGATCTTCAAGGCCTTCACTCAGGGCTATCTTGAGTCGGCAAGGAGCTTCCTCACACCAGTCGAGATTGAGTATCTGCCTTACGCCGTGGCATTGTTCCCTTACATGCAGTGCGTGCGCTTCCTGACCGACTATCTCAATGGCGATGTATATTACAAGATACAGTACCCCGAGCATAACAAGGTGCGTTCGATTGCCCAGTTCGAGCTGTTCCGACAGGTCGAGTCGCTCCAGGCAGAGCTTGCTGATACCATCAAGTCGCTCATCTGACACTAATTAAGAACTTACACATCATTAATTCTTAAATTATTATCATCATGTTAAAATCTTTATGTAGTATTGCCGCATCGGCAATGTTGTTTGTAACAACGTTAAGCGCACAGTCGCTTTCTCCTTCGACCACATGGCATTGGGACAAGGGTACAATAAAGATCGACGTGCCAGAACGTCCAGCAGGACAGGAGAACGTCATCCAGCTCGCTACTCCAAAGCTTCAGACAGTTCGTGTCGGCTTCGTAGGTCTCGGAATGCGCGGACCTGACGCTGTGGCTCGCTTCACCTATATCCCAGGCACACAGATTGTGGCTCTCTGCGACTATGAGGCAGAACGTGCCGAGCGTTGCCAGGGTTATCTCCGCAAGGCTGGTTTCGTGCCTGCAACTGTCTATTCAGGCGAGAAGGGCTATGAGGAACTTTGCCAGCGCGATGACATCGATCTCGTATATATCGCTACCGACTGGGATCACCACTTCCCTGTAGCTGAATATGCTCTCCAGCATGGCAAGCACGTGGCTATCGAGGTGCCTTCGGCAATGAACCTCGAAGAGTGCTGGAAGCTCATCAACCTTTCAGAGCAGACACGCCTCCACTGCATGATCCTTGAGAACTGCTGCTACGACTGGTATGAGATGACTGCATTGAACATGGCACAGAAGGGCGTGTTCGGCGAAGTGGTTCGTGCTGAAGGTGCTTATATCCACACTCTCGATCCATACTGGGAGGCATACTGGAAGAACCCTAACGACGAGACAAAGCTCGGATGGCGCATGAAGTACAACATGCAGAACCGTGGTGACGTCTATGCTACTCACGGCCTTGGCCCTGTGGCACAGGTTATGAACATCCACCGTGGCGACCGCTTCACTACTCTCGTGGCTATGGATACCAAGTCGGTCAATGGCGCTGACTTCGTGAAGCAGCACAATGGCGAGTGCAAGGAGTTCCGCAATGGCGACCACACCACAACTCTCATGCGCACTGCAGCAGGCAAGGTTGTCGAGATTCAGCACAACGTCATGACTCCACAGCCTTACAATCGTCTGTTCAAGATCACGGGCTCTAAGGGCTATGCAACCAAGTACCCAACCGAGGAATACGCAATGTCGAAGGAACAGCTCGCTGCTGCTGGCGTTCAGACCACCAAGAACATCAACTACCACTCATTCCTTCCAAAGGAGGAGCGCACAGCACTCGAGGACATCTATCGTCACCCAATCCTCACGAAGTATGGTGAGATGGCGCGCGAGGTAGGCGGCCACGGCGGTATGGACTTCATCATGGATTGCCGTCTCGTATATTGCCTCCAGAATGGATTGCCTCTCGATATGGATGTCTATGACCTTGCAGAGTGGTGCTGTCTTGCAGAGCTCGGAAGTCTCTCAATGGACAACAACTGTGCAGCTGTCGAGTTCCCTGACTTCACACGCGGACACTGGAACGATGTCAAGACTGGCTATACCCATGCTTATGCTCCTTCTGCTGAAGAGGCTGCAACCGAGGCTGCTGCCAAGGCTTACACACAGAAGCAGAAAGACGTTGTGGCAAAGCTCAAGCTCTGGGAGGCTTACGACAAGGCACAGGCAAAGCCTTCATACAAGAAGACATTCGACAAGCTCATCAAGAAAGCTGTTGCTGAAATCAACAAGTAAATGAAAACAATTCTCGTTGTTGCTGTCGGGGGTGCTCTCGGTAGCGTCATGAGATATCTTATTTCCAAAATCTTTACCACCAGTTTCCCTCTCGGGACATTGGTGGTAAATGTAATAGGATGTTTCCTGATCGGTTTTTTCTATGGCATCTTTGCCAATCGTGGCTGCAACTTGAGTGCAGAGACAAGGGCAATGCTCACTGTGGGTCTGTGTGGCGGATTCACCACTTTCTCGACCTTAATCAACGACTGCTCCAAGCTCGTGTCGCTCGACCAGTACCTACATGTCGGACTCTATCTGACGTTGAGCATCTTGCTTGGTTTTGTAGCCCTGTATTTCGGTCAGAAAACCTCCTTTTATCTTTAAGTCGTATTTCTAAATTTGTCAATCACCGTGGGAGTAGAAGATAGCAGAATGTCGTTTGGCGATCATCTTGAGGAATTGCGCAAGATGCTCTTCCGCGTGCTGGCAGTGGTTGCAGCCTGTGCTGCTGCCGTGTTCTGCTTCAAGGACACGACCTTCGCCCTTCTGCTTGCTCCACGCAACACCGACTTCATCACTTTCCGTGCCATCGAGAAGATACTGCACTATTTCGGCAGTTCCTTCACCTTCGAAACCTATGACATCCAGCTCATCAGCACTGAGCTGTCGTCGCAGTTCATGACCCATCTCGAGAGCTCGTGCATCATCGGTGCGCTCTTGGCTTCACCCTTCATCATCTATGAGCTCTACCGCTTCGTCAGTTCTGCTCTCTACGACAACGAGCGCCGCTATTCTACAGGCATCTGCGTCACTTCCTATGTTCTGTTCATGACAGGAGTGGTGATGAACTATTTCATTCTCTTTCCTGTTGCCTTCCGTTTCCTTGCCACCTATCAGGTCGATGCGGCTGTGGTCAGCACCATCACCATCAGCTCCTATATCTCGACCTTCTCGACACTTTCGTTCACCATGGGCTTAGTCTTCGAGTTGCCTGTCTTGAGTTTCATTCTTGCCAAGTTGGGCATTCTCTCGGCATCGTTCATGAGGCAATATCGACGTCATTCGCTCGTTCTTATCATGGTCGTTGCCGCCTTCATCACTCCACCCGACATCTTCACTCTCTGTCTTGTCACCATCCCTCTATATCTCCTCTATGAGGCATCGATATTGATAGCTGCGAGGGTTGAGAAAAAATAAATGCCTGACATGTCGATGTCAGGCATTAGTCGTTCAACGAGTTTGATATCAGTTACTTATGTGCACACAAGGCAGCTCCTATGGCTGTCATGAACTCAGGGTTCTTTGGCACAATGATGTTAATTCCGTAGAGCTTCTCCAAACCGCTGAATATCTCTTGTGCGTGGGGGAGAGTCACCGTTCTGCCCAGCATCACGAAGTCGCGTATTCCGCTGCTTTTTCCTGCCAGATTGGCCATCACGCCGATGTTCTGAAGCACAAGGTTGACCAAGCCGAGCACCACGTCCTGCGGACGCGAGTCTCTTTCGAACTTGCCGAGGTTGATGGCTGTGGCATCGAGAGGCAGGTCGGGCAGTTCGCTGCGCGAGACATCGCCTATCGTCTTGTCAATGCTCTTTAGGTCGCCTTTCTCTGCCAGCATCCTCAAGTTTGCCCATCCGCCGCCTTGCATCACCATGTGGAAGAGGCTGAAGAGCGTGCCGCCTCCCATTGCGCTGCCTCCGAGATGTGTGGCAACACCCGAATTGACCTTCACGAAGCTTGTGGCTGTGCCTACCGACACTACGATGAAGTCCTTGCTCTGGCATGCGTAGCCTGCTGCCTTGGCATTGGCGCTGAATTCATCTATGACCTTGTAGTTAATGCCTTTTATGCCGTGGAATGACACGCTACCTACTCCTGTCACAGCTATGCAGTCAATGTTTGCTGGATTGGTTACATTGGCAGAGATATACCTTTCGAGTCGCTCCGGATTGAACGCCTCTTCCCATACCTCCATGCCACTGACGGTAGTTCCATTCATCATTACCACCTTCGTTGCGCTTATGCCGATATCCACACCGATTGTTATCATATTCTTGTTGTTAGATCTTAAGTCAGTTGAGTTTCTTTTGTTATTGTTCGCTTTCTTATTGTTCGCTTTTGTAGTTAGTACTACATTTCAATTCTTGTTGTCGAAGTTGCTTCTATCAATTATGTTGTAGTTGTTTCTTCAATTTGTAGTTGCTTCAAATAATGTCATTACCACATTCAATATTGTTGCCATTCACTACAATATTGAATCTGATACTTATTCAGTCTGATTTTGTTTGCAAACATAATTGTCATTGAAGATATATTTTTTGATAGATTTATAAGCAATGTAACGTTTTAGCTAAAAATAGCAAGCAAAATTAATTATTATTCTACAGATTTCCAAACTTTCTG
>SFEH01000054.1 GCA_004557315.1 Bacteroidales bacterium | reverse complement strand
GATATTGCGGTTGTAGTCTTCCAGCCGCATGCGGTTGCCCTCGCTGTCGGTCACTTGCAGGTCGAGGTCAATGACATCGAGCAGCGGCTTGTCGTATTCGTCAATGAGCACCACTGCCCTGCGACCAGTCTTCTTGTGAGCCGCCTTCATGACAGATGCGAACCTTCCGCCAATAGTATTTGCATTAGGGTTCTTGCCATATTCTGTCTCGAATTCGGCTATATAGTCCTCTAAAACCTGTCTGAGAGTCTGACCATCGGCGAAGTTGCCGTTGGAGAATGCAATATGGAACACAGGATACTCCGCCCACACCTTCTCAAGCTTGTCAATGGCAAGTCCCTTGAACAGTTCCTTTCTGCCCAAGAAATAGTTTTTGAGAGTAGAGATAAGCAGGCTCTTTCCGAATCGCCTCGGGCGACTCAGGAAGTATATCTTTCCTTCCGTGACGAGCCTGTAGATTAAGTCCGTCTTATCTACATACACATATCCGTCCTGGATGATCTGTTCGAACGACTGTATGCCAATAGGGTACTTCATAAGATAGCCACTTTGAATTTTTAGGGCAAAGATAACATAAATCTTAGACAATAACAAGCGAAAGAGAATAAATAACCTCGAATTGCCAGTTTATTGGATAAATTTTTGAGCAACTGCAAGCCAGATTGGAATAAAAAGAATCAAATGCCGCGCTTGCAGCTTCCAAAATTTTTACAAAGTAAATTAGAAAAAGAAATACTAAAAGAAAAAGATGCTGCCGCACGCGAAGGGCTGACAGAAGATAATTTTTTCACTTATTCGTATCATTGCAATGCTATAGGACGAGACAAACGGAGGGAGGTCGTCAACTCGAAGGAAACTCGAACAAAACTCGAAGGAGACTCGAAGGGTGAAAGTAGTGCAAAAAAGGCATTTCCATAGCTATTGTTCTATGATAACCAAACAATACTGATAGCTATATCAACGAAATATTGCCGAATCAATCTGTGAGATTTTTTCGCAATAGTGGCTTAAAAATATTTAACAGTCTTTGACTATTGATAATTTTTACATATCTTTGCGCGTCAAAACTGATAGAGAGATGAGTCTTAACGAAAAAGCAAATATTGGCAAGCTGTTTGACGGCATTGCCAAGACATACGACAAATTCAACCACGTGACCTCATTGGGCATCGACATCTGGTGGCGCAACAAGGCCATCGGTGGGATGAAACCTGTGAAGTCGATGCTCGATGTGGCAATAGGCACGGGCGATGTGGCAATGACAGCGATCAAGAAGAAGAAAGCAGAACATGTGACTGGTATCGACCTGAGTCAGGAAATGATGAACATCGGCATTGAGAAGGTGACGAAGGCAGGCATGAAAGGACAAGTGGATTTCATGTTGGGCAGTGCGCTCGACATGCCATACGATAACTGTCAGTTTGAGGCTGTGACCTGTGCCTATGGCATCCGCAACTTCTCGGACCTTGATCGCGGACTGTGCGAGATGTTCAGGGTGATGAAGCCTGGCGGACAGCTCGTCATCCTTGAGTTCTCATATCCAAAGAACCCCGTGATACGCTGGGGCTACGACCTCTACTTCTCGCATATCATGCCATGGTTAGGCAAGGTCATCAGCAACGATGGCTCTGCCTACACGTATTTTCTGAACAGCGTGAAGCAGTTCATCTGGGGCGATGAGATGATTGAGCATCTACGTGATGCTGGTTTCAAGAATGCCAAGTTCAAGACAATGACTTTTGGCATCACGACTCTCTACACAGCAACAAAATAACGAGGTATGAAGAACGTACTGCTATGGTTCAGGATAGTGCGTCCGCAGACGCTGTTTGCCTCTCTCTGTCCTGTGGTAGTGGCATTGCTCACCATGGGCGAGCCAGTAGGGTCATGGACAGTGGCATGGATGACGATAGTATGTGCCTTGGGATTGCAGGTACTTTCGAACCTGATCAACGACTACTACGACTTTGTCAGAGGCACTGACAAGAAAGGACGCGCAGGCTTCAAGCGAGCCCTGGCAGAAGGGGAAGTGAGCGAGAAGCAGATGCGTAGGGCGTGTCTCCTGACATTGGCCATCTGCATCATCACGGGTCTCTACTTGGTGCTGACTGGAGGGTGGGTGATATTGGCCATCGGCGTGACTGCCTTGCTCTTTGCTTGGCTCTATACTGCCACGAGCCACTCACTGTCGTACCTCGGCATTGCCGACATCTTTGTGTTTCTCTATTATGGCGTCATCGCCTCATCGGGAACATACTACTTGCAGACGGGCGGCTTTTCGTGGGAAGTGTTCTGTGCCGGAGCCGTCTGTGGACTGATCTCGATGTGCGTGCTGCTGATCAATAACCTGCGCGACATGGATGATGACAGGCGAGTGGGCAAGCGTACCTTGCCCGTGCGATTTGGCAAGAAAGCTGGCGAAGGTCTTATGCTGGCAGTGGTGCTGCTGATGCCCGTGATGGCATATCTTGCTTTCGGACTCAATCTGCCAATGCTGGTGCTTGTCCCTGGTCTTTGCCTGTTTGCAGCTGTCACCAAAGCCAAGGGCGCGACATTCAACAAGCTGCTGATGTGTGCAGGTTTGATCAATGTGCTCTATGTGCTGTTGGTGGCGGTGAGGTTGTGAGGTTGTGAGGTTTTGAGGTTGTGAGGTTATAAGGTTTTGAGGTTGTAAGGTTTTGAGGTTGTAAGGTTTTGAGGTTGTAAGGTTTTGAGGTTATACGGATATGCTAAACTACATAAAAAATTTGTTTCTATTTGGCGAGGATGCGGCAAGTGAGCAGGAGGTGATCGAGAATATCGAGCGAGGTGTTGACTTCCGCGGAGCCAAGCTCTGGATTCTTGTGATTGCCGTTCTGGTGGCTTCGCTTGGCTTGAACACCAACTCGGCTGCAGTCATCATAGGTGCGATGCTTATCTCTCCGCTCATGGGTCCTATCACAGGCATGGGCTTGGGAGCTGGAATATACGACTTTGAACTGCTGCGACGCAGCTGGCGCAATTTCATTGTCGCCACTATATTCAGTATCACCACGGCTACGATCTATTTCCTTATCACGCCGATTGACGATGCCAAGAGCGAGCTTTTGGCACGCACCTCACCTACCATCTACGACGTTCTGATTGCTCTCTGCGGCGGTCTGGCAGGTATCATTGCACTGAGCAGCCACAGCCAGAAATCGGGCAATGTGATTCCTGGTGTTGCCATTGCCACCGCCTTGATGCCACCATTGTGTACGGTGGGATTCGGTCTTGCTACTGCCAACTGGGCATATGCAGCTGGTGCGCTCCTTTAATTGGTGCGGTCTTCATCATGAAGTTTGAGAAGAAAGCCTATATCAACCATCAGCACGAGACCAAGGTGAAGCGCATCATATACTCGATTGCCATAGTGACAATGCTGCCTGCCGTGATATTGACCATAGGCATGGTGAAGCAGAGCTATTTCGAGCGGCATGTCATCCGATTCATCAATCAGGAAATGCATTTCCCTAAGACTCAGATTGTTTCGCACCACATAGATTATGACGCACGGACATTCAGCGTAGTGATGATCGGACAGGAAGTCGATTCGACATCGCTGAGAATAGCGCGCGAGCATCTGCCAATATATGACCTTGAGGGTGTAGAGATGCATGTGGTGCAGAGCGCACAGAACGAGGATCTGGAGTCGTTCCGCCAGATGCTGCTTGCCGACAGCAAGGAACTGCACAATGCTGAGGCAATCATCACTCAGCAGCAGATGCAGACATCGGAGCTTGACCATCAGCTGCGCCACTTCACCATGATCAATGAGCTGGCACCTCAGCTGCTGAAAGAGATTCAAGTGCTGTTTCCTGATGTCGAGCAGCTCACCTTGGCACGAGGTACGACAGTACAGGCCGACAATGTACAAGAGACTGTAGTGGCACTGATCGTTGCAGCCAACCCATTGACCGAAGAAGACAACGAACGCATTACGCTATGGCTCAAGCATCGCATTGGCGAGCAAGACATCATTGTTGTGGAGCCTCTCCATCAACTTTCTTCTTTTGAGCCTCTCGCCACTGCTGAGGGGGCAGGCCATACTTCTCTTTGAACGCCAAAGTGAAGCTGCTCTGTTTCTTGAAGCCCACCTTCTCGGCAATGTTGCCTATTGAATATCGGTCTTCGAGCAAGAGGTTCTCGGCATACTTGAGACGCACGTTCTTGATGAAGTCGCGGCCACTCTGGTTGGTCAGTTCCTTGAGTTTGCGATAGATATGCGCACGGCTGATACCCACCTCCTCGCATATCATATCGATCGATAGGTCAGGATTGCCGATATTGTTATTGACCACCTTCATGATACGGTCGAGCAGCTTCTTGTTAGGGCTCTCCATCTCTATCTTGATCTGACGTTCCTCCTGAGTCTGCTGACCCGTATAGATGTTATGCAGATGCAGGCGCAGGTTCACGAGGTTGAGAGCTGTACGACGCAGTATCTCAATATAGAACGGCTTGGTCATATAGGCATCGGCACCATATTTCAGACCCTGCAGGTTGGTGTTCTCGTCGGACTTGGCAGTGAGCAGGATGATAGGGATGTGATTGAGATCGATGTTCTGCTTGATCTTCTTGCACAAGGTGATACCATCCATTTCAGGCATCATCACATCGCTGATGATAATGTCAGGCTGCTTGTTGAAGACATATTGCAAAGCCTCCTTTCCGTTGCTGCATGTGTCGATATGGAAATCGGACGACAGTTCCTTGCGCAGATAGTTGCGTATCTCGGGATCGTCATCGACAATGAGCAGGTTGAAGCTCGAACTTGACTTGACCTTCGTTTCTTCGTCGAGCAAGGTGTCATCGCTGCGGAAGTGTTCCTTGCCTATTGGGAGTTCGACCACGAAGCACGCACCCACTCCATCAGCATTGTTCATGACACGTATTGAGCCATGATGCAGGTTGACAATCGAGCGAGTGAGATGCAAGCCAATGCCATTGCTCGAGCCAGTAGCCTTATTGTTCTCGGCGATATAGAATCGCTCGAAGATGTGGCTCAAATCCTTTTCCTTTATGCCAATACCATTGTCCTTGACCATTATCTCCGCAAACTTCTTTCCATCGGTCTTCTCTATCGTCTTGACCGACAAGACGATGTTACCACCATTAGGTGTGTATTTGAATGCATTGGTCAGCAGATTCATGACAATCTTATCGAAATAGTCGGGGTCGATCCATACGAACAGTTCAGAGGCATCGTGGACGAACGAGAACGAGATATTCTTTTCGACAGCAATGACATTGAAGTAAGAGCACAGGTCTTTGAGAATAACAATGATATCTGCATTGCGGAAACAGAGATGGAGACGGCCATTGTCGATTTTACGCACATCGAGCAGCTGGTTGATAAGGTCGGTCAGCATCTTCGAGTTGCGATACATGGTGCGGTAGGCATCCTGACGCTTGGGGTCATCGTCGGACGACATCAGTTTCTGGAGCGGGCTGATGATGAGCGAGAGCGGAGTCTTGATTTCGTGCGAGATATTGGTGAAGAAACGCAGCTTTGCCTCATTGATCTCGATGGCACGCTTGTGGCGCTCATTGCGTTTCTTGGCAAGATAGAGGATACGCACATGATAGATGAGATAAGTCACGACGATGACCAAGAACAATACATAGAAGAAGATTGCCCATCCCGACATCCACCAATACGGACGCACCACGACCTTGACTTGCTGCACATCTGATTCGACAAGGTTGTCGATCATCTTATATTTAATTATGTAAGTACCAGGAGCTAAATTATTGAAATAAGCTCGCCTGCGTACAGGTGGGATTTCATTCCACTTGCCATCATTGACCGAATAGCAGAACTCTGCCTTCTTTGGCACATCAAGTTCATAGGTGCCAAATTCAAGAATAAATGAGTTGTCATAACTGCTCAGTTCGAAAGTTGAAGCATTGACAAGAGGCTCTGATATGATGGGTTTGCCATCGGAAAGAGTCTCGACCGAGACAGTCTCGTTATTGACGAGGAAGTCAATGATGCGGGCATGACGCTTTTGGCTCGACAGATTAAGATCCTGCTGACGGAAAAAAGTAACGCCATATTCACCTGCAAACCATATCCTGCCCGAAGCATCCTTCAGCGAACTGTGTTTTGAGAACTCCATGCTCTGCAAGCCATCGTTAGTCGTATATCGCACGCTTGAATGCGCAGAGGGAGAATAGGATATCAAGCCTTTGTCGGATGCCAGCCACAAGGTGTTGTCATCGCCTTCGTTGATACTGTTGATCGACACCTGAGGCAAGCCTTCCTTGACCGAGAAAGTCTGTAATATGCCTGTGGTATCAACAAGCAGCAAGCCATTATTGGAACCTGCCCACACCTGACCTTTGGAATCCTCATACATCGAATTGATGGCGACACGCTCGAACATCTGACGCGGAGAAATAGTGTCGGCCGAGAGGTCGATATAGAAAATACCGTCGAACGTGCCGACATAAAGCAGGTTATCGGAGGTATAAAGCAGGCTTGTCTGCCACTTGTTGATCTCGTTATAGAAAGAGAGTTCCTCCACGAGCTTCTGACGGGTCAGATCGTAGCAGAAGATTCCAGCACCGAGCGATGCAGCCCAGAGACGCTTGTTGCCGTCCTCAACAATGTCGTAGAAGCGCGTCACAGGCACATCAAGCCGGCGGAAAATGTCCTCGCATGAGGAGTATTTCCCGTTCTTTGCCGCTATCCTGCCTATGCCATTGCCATAAGAGCCAAACCAGACATCACCATTGGAATCGGCACAGATAGTCCTGATATTGGAAGGAGTATTTCCGCCATCGGTGTAGGTCGGATAATGATAGGAAGATGCGCCATCGTCAGAGATTCGATAGATACCATCACCATCTGTGCCGACCCACATGTTACCCTTGGAATCTTTGCACAAAGCTACAACAGGACTTTTGCCAATGATGTTATTGACCAGCGACTTGCTGCCCCAGTAGCCAAAAGCGTTTTGCGAAGAAGATATTGCTGCAATTCCTTTCTGGTAAAGATTGACCCACATATTGCCTTTCTGGTCACGGATCACCTTATGTATCTTGAGATGATTGGATGGCTGCATAGGTATGTTGAGCATGACATCATTCACCTTGCCTGTCGCATGGTTGATGATCTTGAAGCCATTGCCATCAGTACACACTATCAGGTCGGATGTCTGGCGGTGGTCAATAAGGTATCTTATCGATGCCTTGGAAATAGGCTCGTTATTGAATTTTACAACAGAGTCATTGTCGGGATTATAGACATAGACATCATTATCGGTAGAAACAATGTATATCGAGCCATTGACAATATGGAAATCATAGATATAGAAATCAAGAGTCTGAATCTGGCATATCTTCTTTGCCTTGCCATTGCGGATTCGATAGAGACCATCTTCACGCTTCAGCACCCAGATGTTATTCTGGTTGTCGCAAGCGACCCTAAAGACACCATGGGCATCAATATCCCAATCAAGTTCTGAAGCTACTGGCTTGCCATTGGCAATGGTTACCTTATAAGCATTATCACCAAACGAACAGATAGAGCCATCGGGCAGCTTACAGAAACCCGACACTGTCTCGTCAAAGTCACGGCCATCAGCATAGACGGCATAACTCGAGAATCGGTTGGTTCGCTTGTCCAGATATTGCATACCAAGATATGTGCCGACAAAAAGATGCATATCATCATCCTCGTAAGAGGTATAGACCAAGTCGTGAATCAACGACAGAGTATCTCCTTCGACATGGTTATAGGCAAAGACCTTATTGCCATCGAAACGGTTGAGACCATTGTCGGTCGAAACCCAGATAAATCCATCATGGTCTTGATAAATATCAGAAATTCGTTTCGACGAAAGCGTCTCATCGACCATGAACATAAACTCCTGCGCGGTGGTTGGGATGACGCTATAAAGTAAAAGAAAAAAAGTAATGAGCGAATATTTCATTATTATGATATTTTTTTTGCAAATATAGCAATATTTTTCGATTAAGGCATAAATGCGACTAATAATAAGGAAAAATATCACATTAATGAGACAAAAAAGATAATATTTGAAACATTTGAGTATGGTAAAAGAAAGAAAGCGACTGGTAATGATAGTAAAAAATTCGCTTTTGTATCAAAGATGAGATAAACAGACAAAACTGCGAGACATAAAAATTTTGAGACATATTATGAAATGTGTAATTTTGCACCGGCAAAAATACCATTACCTATTTTGACTATACACATTTATTTAATATTACTAAAAACTAATCATTATGGAAATCGCAATCCGCAAGATGAAGTCCCTTTGGGTTCTCATCGCTTTGTGTCTCTTCCCTGTAGTGGCATACGCACAGAGCATTTCGGTATCCGGTACTGTAGTTGACGAATTAGGCGAGCCTATTCTCGGAGCAAACATCATCCAGAAAGGCACAACCAACGGCGTCCTTACAGATATCGACGGTAATTTCTCTTTGAAGGCACCAAATGGTGCTACTCTTGTTGTCTCATATATCGGTTATGAGACTGTCGAAGTAAAGGTCACTGGAACTAAGCCAATGCAGATTGTCCTTGCAGAAGATGTCAAGGCTCTCGAAGACGTTGTAGTGATCGGATACGGTACTCAGCGCAAGGAAGCCATCACAGGCTCTGTTGCTTCTGTTAGCTCAGCCAAGTTGATGGAGAACCCTTCTTCTAACATCACACAGGCTCTTCAGAACCGTATCGCTGGTGTCGATATGCAGCAGACCAACACTCAGCCTGGTGCTGAAATGCGCATCCGCATCCGTGGTCAGCGTTCTCTCTCGGCAAGCAACGACCCTCTCATCGTTCTTGATGGTATCCCATTCCTTGGTTCACTCTCAGACATCAACCCTTCTGACATCAAGTCGATGGACATCCTCAAGGATGCTTCTTCTACTGCCATCTACGGTTCGCGTGGTGCCAATGGTGTCATCATGATCACAACCAACAAGGGTTCTATGGGCACTCCAGCCAAGGTCTCTTACAATGGCTATGTAGGCTTCAAGACTCTCTTCAACCCATTCCCAATGATGAATGGCGAGGAGTTTACTGCTATGCGTAAGCTCGCGGGCAAATATACCAACGGTGTTGACGAAGTGGATGGTGTGAACACCGACTGGCAGGATATGTTCTACCAAACAGGTATCTCAAACAGCCACGACGTAACAGTGAGCGGTGGCACTCAGGGCGGCAGCTACAGCTTCGGTGCGGGCTACATGCACGATGAAGGCGTTATCCCAACTCAGGCATTCGACCGTATCTCTGTTCGTGCCAACCTCGACCAGAAGATCGGCAAGTATGTGCGCATGGGCTTGTCTTCGACCAATACATACAATACTACCGACGGTTCGCAGATCGGTATGTATGGTGTTCTCCAGATGTCACCTATTGCAGACCCATACAATGCTGATGGCACAATGAAGCGTGTCGTTCACCTTGCATCTGACGATGTCTTCGTAATCAACAAGGACATTCTCAATGGCATGAAAGACACTTGGCTGAACCACAAGCAGACTCTCGGCACATATAACACACTCTTCGGAGAAGTTGAAGCTCCTTGGGTTCCTGGTCTCAAGTATCGCATCAACGTAGGTCTCAACTATCGTGCTACCAAGACTGGTGCATTCACAGGCACAGGTGCCAACAGTGCTAACGAGAATCAGGTCAACTCTGCTTCTATACAGCACAGCGAATATATGAACTGGGCAGTTGAAAACGTACTCACATACGACAAGACCATTGCCGACAAGCACAACATCAACGTCGTTGGAATGTATTCTGCAGAGCAGACTACTTATACACAGAGCCACATGAGCTCACAGGATATCCCAGCTGAGTACTTCCAGTACTTCAACATCGGTGCTGGCCGTCAGAATGTGACAGTCAACCCTAACTACCAGAATTACTGGCAGGCAGGTCTCGTGTCATGGATGGGACGTATCATGTATGACTATGATGGTCGCTACATGGCAAGTGTTGCTCTCCGTTCTGATGCATCTTCCCGTCTTGCCAAGGGCCATCAGTGGCACACTTATCCTGCAGTGTCGATGGGTTGGAACATCGGCCGTGAAGAGTTCATGAAAGATTATGAATGGATTGACAACCTGAAGATCCGTGCAGGTTATGGACAGACATCCAACCAGGCCATCAACCCATATACAACACTCGGTACACTCGGTACTACTCCTTACAACTTCGGTGACGAAGGCGATCCTTCTTATGCAATGGGTTACTATCCAAGCAAGCTTGCCAACCAGGAACTTGGCTGGGAGTACAGCTCTACTTGGAACTATGGTATCGATTTCTCATTGTTCAACAGTCGCTTGAGCGGTACTATCGAGTACTATACAATGAAGACTAAGGACATCCTCCTGAACGTGTCTCTTCCAAGCACCGCAGGTGTGAGCAGCTATATGGCTAACATCGGTGAGACCGAGAACAAGGGTTTTGAAATGACACTCAACGGAACCATCATCGACAACAAGAACGGCTGGACTTGGGAAGCAGGCTTCAATGTAGCTGCCAACCGCAACAAGTTGACTGCTCTTGCTTCTGGTGCTGACCGTGATGAGGGTAACGGCTGGTTCGTTGGTCACCCAATCGACTGTATCTACGACTATGTGTATGATGGTCTTTGGAACGAAGGCGACAAGGACTACGAGTATCTCCAGACTCTCGAGCCTGGTGGAAACGAAGGTATGATCAAGGTTAAGTACGACATCGAGCGTGATGCCAATGGCAAGCCAGTACGTTCTGTCGGTCCAGACGACCGTCAGATCATCTCTCTTGAGCCAAAGTTTGTAGGTGGTTTCAATACTCGCGTTGCATGGAAGAACATCGACCTCAACATCATCGGAGCATATCAGGTAGGCGGCAAGCTCGTTTCTACACTCTATGGCGGCAGCGGTTACCTCAACCTCCTCACGGGTCGTCGTGGCAACGTCAAGGTTGACTACTGGACTCCAGAGAACAAGGATGCCAAGTATCCAAAGCCAGGTGGTATCCAGTCGGGCGACAACCAGAAGTATGCCTCTACTCTCGGCATCTTCGACGGCAGCTTCTGCAAGATCCGCACCATCACATTGGGTTACAACTTCGACAAGAAGCTTCTCAAGCACACAGGACTCAGCGCATTGCGTGCATACTTTACTGTTCAGAACCCATTCGTGATCAGCTCTGATTACTACAAGGAGAGCAAGCTCGATCCAGAACCAAACTCAATGTCCAACCAGGGTCAGTTCCACGCTACTCAGCTTGGTGGTCACGCAATCCCAGTGGTCGGTACCAATGCTCCTTGCACACGCAACTACCTCATCGGTTTGAACGTATCATTCTAACACACCAAAAAAGATTACTAATATGAACAAGAATATTATTCGCGTATGCGGTCTTGCAGTACTCTCTGCTATGACTTTAGCTTCTTGTAACGACGTGCTCGACGAGCAGCCACGAAGCAGCTACGATCCTTCTTTCTTCAAGACAGAAGAGGGTGTGAAGGGTGGATTGACATCACTCTACTCACATCTCCGTAACCTCTACGGACAGGCTTACTACTTCACTTCGCTCGAAGCAGGTACTGATGAATATACTTACGGACATTCAGCCGACGGTAACCAGAAGGATATCGACATGACTGGTGTGGGCGAGGTTAAATCGACAACCGTGCGTTCAGACGCTTTGTGGGGCACAGCCTTCAGTGAAATCAACACAGCATGCTCGGTAATCGAGAACGCTACAGAAGTAGGCATCGACGATGCTCTCGTTGCTGAGGCATACTTCTTCCGCGGCTTCTATTACTTCAAGCTGGTTCAGACATTCGGTGGCGTGCCACTCGATCTCGGTGGTGGAGAGCTTCATTCGAACAATGCTCCAAAGCGCACGTCAGTGCGTAATACAGTTGATGAGGTCTATAACAAGGCTGTATTCCCAGACCTTGAGAAGGCTGTCAACGACCTTCCAGAGACATCACGCCGCATTGGTACTGTCACCAAGAACGTGGCTCGTCTCTATCTCGCAAAGGCTTACCTGACCTATGGATGGTGGCTTGAGAACCCTAACGGCATCGACACATATCCTGCTACTTCCAACCGTAACTCTGGCGAGGCTCAGTCTTACTACAAGAAGGCATTAGATATGGCAAAGACTGCTATCAACAACCCTGGGCCTTACAAGCTTCAGGAGACTTATCGTGACGTACACCTCTTCGAGAACGACCGTAACGCAGAGTGGATGCTCTGGGCAGACCACACACTCAACAGCGAGCAGTACAATGGTGCAGGCTACGGCTGGGGTAACGGTGGCGCTCCTGAGAACTTCGTAGGCTGGTTCACTCAGTGGAACTATTGCGGTGACATGAAGGCAAAGGGCGAAAGCGGCAGCATCTTCAACCCTGTAATGCGTGAGCCAATCCAGGGACTTGGACGTCCTTGGACTCGTATGGCTCCTATCCCTGATGCCCTCAAGAAATTTACCGACAAGGATCTTGACTCTCGCTGGGATGCAACATTCACTACTCAGTATCGTTGCAACTTCAACAAGGGTGGCAAGTCTGACGCCTTCGTATATGGAGCCAACGACTCTCACATCAAGAAGGGCGAAACATTCCTCCGCTTCCTTGGTGAGGATGATCCAAATGTAGTATATGCACAGGGCAATGGAAGCATCAATGCAGGTACACTTGAAGGTCATCCAGAATTCGTGATCAACATCAGCGACATCAGCCGTCAGTCATACCCAGGCGTATGGAAGACTACCGACGTTCGTACCGACCGTGACATGGAGAATGAGCTTGGTACACCTAATGCAGGTTCTATCCGCCCATTCGTCATTGCCAAGTTCTCTGAACTCTACCTCATCGCTGCCGAAGCTGCTGTCAAGCTCGGTGATCAGACTTCTGCCAAGGAAATGGTCAACGTGATCCGTGCACGTGCAGGTAAGTGGACTTACAGTGTCAACGACAACTGCCCAAAGGTTGAGGATCACAGTGCTGAACTCGTAGCCAAGACTCCTGAAACCATCACTATCGACTTCATCCTTGAAGAGCGTCTTCGTGAGTTCTGGGGCGAAGGTTACCGCTGGTTCGACCTCGTTCGCACACAGACATGGGAGAAGATGGCTGGTGTATATCACATCGCTGACGGTCTTGGTCGTCAGGCAGTTGAGAAGAAGCGCGACATCCAGAAGCACTATTACCTCCGTCCAATCCCACAGGGACAGCTTGATGCCCTTGAGATGGATGATGCAGAAAAGAAGGCTTACCAGAACCCTGGTTACAATTAATTAGGATATTCAGTTAAGTTTTTATAAGTTATTATTGGTGGCAGAGGCAAGGCTAAGTGATTAGGCTTGCCTCTATTCTATGCCGCCGTTTGGTCGATAGTCTGGGGATTTGGTCGAAAAAAACATAGGGTTTCGTCGAAACTCTTTTTTCTATCTTCTATTATTACCGTTACTTTGCAGTGAAAATCATCGGAGACAACAGTCGAAACAGACCGATGGTTAGCCCAAATTCATTGCAAATAATAATGATAATAGATAATATGAAAAAGTCAATCATCCTCTCTCTCGTGTTCATGCTCATTGCATGTTTCAGTTCGTTGGCAGCCATCAAAGTCAATGGCATAGTTGTCGATTCACTCTCTCTTGAGCCAGAGCCAATGGTCACCATCCGCATAATGCAGCAGGGCAACGACACCCCAGTAGCATTAGGAACAACCGATGACAATGGCGTATTCTCAATTGAACTGAAGGGCAAAGGCCAATACACATTGATGATAACAGCCATCGGACGCAACCCTCTCACCCGTGACTTCACTGTCGCTTCGACCAAGAGCGACATCAACCTCGGCACACTGAAACTTGCAGAATCGGCAGAAGCTCTCGAAGATGTAGTAGTTGCTGTGCAGCGTCCTGTGGTGAAGATGGAAGGCGACAAGATTGCATATAGCGTAAAGGATGATCCTGACTCAAAAACCAACACCTTGCTTGAAATGCTCCGCAAGGTGCCAATGGTAACAGTCGATGGCGAGGATAACATTCAGGTCAACGGCAGCAGCAGCTTCCAGGTCTATATGAATGGCAAGCCAAGCGCAATGCTCAGCGGCAATCCGAAAGAGACTCTGAAGGCAATACCTGCCTCAATCGTCAAGAACATCGAGGTGCTCACCAATCCAGGCGCAAAGTATGATGCCGAAGGTGTGGGAGGCATTCTCAACATCATCACCGACCAGCAAGAAGGCATGACTGGCTATACAGGCAGCATATCGGCACAGTTTGGCAACCGCATGAATGGAGGCGATGCCTACGTCATGGTACAGAAAGACAAGCTCACTCTCTCGGCCAACTTGCATGAGGGTTACATGAAGACTCCAAAAGTGGAAGCTACAATGTCGCGCGACCAGTTGGCCAACAACCAGCATATCGACAATGAAATCACTCTGACTGGCGGTGCCAACACCCTCTTCTCGACAGTCGATGCCACATACGCCTTCGACGACAAGAACTCAATGTCGGCAACTGTCAATGTGATGGACATACGCAACAAGAGCGACATGGACTTCACCACCGACATTACTATGGGTGGCAACCATCTGACAAGCTACTCGCAGGTCAACAACAACAAGACCACTATGACTTCGGTCAATGCAAGTGTCGATTATTCTCATATCTTTGGCGATAACCCACAACATAACATCACTATGGCTTATCGCGTGAGCACCCAGCCTCGCACCAACGACTCGAAGACCGAATACAGCATTGCGGAAATGCCGGCTTACAACCAGACCGACAAGAACAACATGCTCGAGAATACGGTTCAGCTCGACTATGCCAAGCCTATCGACGAACACAACACCGTAGAACTCGGAGGCAAATATGTCTGGCGCAACAGTACAAGCCGTTCGGATCTGCTCGACTATGAGCACAAGAGCAGCATCGGAGCCCTCTATGGTGTCTATGGCTTCAGCTACGACAAATACTCGATCAAGGGAGGTATCCGCTATGAGCACACTTCGCTCGACGTGGCATACAAGAAGGGCAATGGCGATGACTTCAGTCTCGACTACGACAACTTCGTGCCAAACCTGACCCTATCCTACTCGCCTACTCCAACCCAGAACGTCAGCCTCGGCTACAACATGCGCATCAGTCGCCCTGGCATCTCGGTGCTCAACCCTTACCGCAACACCCAGGACATCAACAATGTGAGCTATGGAAATCCAGAGCTTGAGATCGAGAAGGTCAACAACGTGCAGGCAACCTACAACTACTATTCGCTCAAGCTGATGCTCAACGCCACATTGCGCTACTCATATCAGGACAACGGCATCGAGCAGTATTCATACTACGAGGACAATGTGCTATATTCGACCTACGACAATATCGGACGTCGCCAGAACACCTCGCTCAGCCTGTTTGCTTCGTGGGCAGTCACTCCAAAGACACGACTCACCTTCAACAGCACCACTTCATACGTCGATCTGTCGGCAGGTGCCTTGGACTATAAGAATAGCGGCTGGCAAGAGACCTTCATGATCAACCTGCAGCAAAACCTGCCTTGGGACATGAAGCTCAGCGCGATGTATATGGGCAATACGCCTTCTGCCACTCTCCAGGGCGAGACCTCGGGCATTAACATGCACATGCTCGGTCTGACCAAGACTTGCCTCAACGACCGCCTGACATTCAGTGTCAACACCATCAACATTTTCAATTCTGAGATGAAGATGGACACAACGACCGAAGGCAAGGACTTCGTATCAAAGAACTCAAATTCGGTGAAGATGGCATCGGTGATTGGTTCGGTAACTTACCGCTTCGGTGACCTGAAGATGAAGAAGCAGGAGCGCACAGAGCTCGACTCTGACCTCATTGAGGCAACCGATTCGAACGACTTAAGCAAGGTTTTCAATTGATTCTTCTTGATTTGAAAAAATGTGTATAATCTGGCCTTGCTTGGATGTGACATCCGAGCAAGGGCATTTTTCAGGCAAGAAAGTATGGCTATTTGACAAATTATTCATACATTTGCACACAGTTATTGTGAAAAAAGCAACATTGTAAACAACCCAATACAAAAATATGAAGCATATAGACCGACAGGACATTATGACCTTCCTGATAAATCTATTGGTGTGGATTCCGATGATGGTGGTTCCGGCAGTCATCAGTTATTTCATCGTGCCGTCCACTGGGATGGCGTCCTTGATGCTCAGCCGTGCGTTAATCATGCTTGGCCCGATGTTTGTCATCTATATGATTACCTACTATCTGAATGTTCCATATCTGCTGTTCAAGGGCAAGAAGCTATGGTTTGCCGTTGCTTCAGTCGTACTCATTTTAGGCGTCAATATCCACCTGATCTTTGCCGACATGTCCACCATGCCATCAATCGTGCAGATGGGATTCTATGCATGGCTTGCCACATCCATTTCGACCAATATCCTTGTCATACTTGCTGCTATCGGCATCAGGAGCTTTGTGCGTTCACACAAGACACAGATTGAGCTTCAGGAGAAACTACGCAAGACAGCCGAGGCAGAGCTCGTGTGGCTCAAGAATCAACTCAATCCACATTTCCTCTTCAACTCGCTCAACAACATATCTTCGCTTACCCAGATTGACCCTGACCAGGCACAGGATGCCATCGGACAGCTCTCCGACCTGCTGCGCTATGCCCTCTACGAGAGCAACAAGCCCGAAGTGCCACTGTCGGGAGAAGTGGAGTTCATGAGAAACTATATCTCGCTGATGCGACTGCGATGCTCGGACACCACGACAGTCGAAGAAGACTTCCGCATCGCGCACAATTCGCATCAAATTGTGCCATTGCTCTTTGTCTCATTCATCGAGAATGCCTTCAAGCATGGCACGAGCAACAACCAGCCATCTCATATCAGCATCTCACTCTACGAAGAGCCAGAGAGAGTGGTGTTCGATTGCCGCAACACCAACTTGCCGAAAGATGTGCACAATCAAAGCGGATCGGGTATAGGACTCGAAAACACACATCGACGCCTTGAACTCTGCTACCCCAATCGCTATGAATGGAAACAGGAGGTTGTCGATGGCGAATTCCGCATCAGCATTACTATTCGATTTGATGGCGGAACCGTCAAAAACAGTTGATTATTTTATTCCATAATAATTTTTTCCTATACCACCATGACTTGCATAATAGTTGACGATGAGCCTCTGGCAGTCAAGCTTCTCGAATCGTTTGTAGCCCGTACCCCAGACCTCGAGCTCAAAGCGTCATTTACCGACAGCATCGAGGCTCTTACAGCATTGCAGAAAGAGCCAGTCGATGTGCTGCTGCTCGACATCCAGATGCCAGACCTCGATGGCATGGAACTGGCACAGTCGATCGACAACCAGCGCACGCGCATCATATTCACCACAGCTTTCAA
>SFEH01000192.1 GCA_004557315.1 Bacteroidales bacterium | reverse complement strand
CTTTGCACTCGGAAATCAGATAGACGGGCACCGCTCTTCGACCGACATACCCTATTTCCTTCGTGCGAGTCTTCGACAAATTTGCACTCGGAAATCAGAAACACATTGAAACATATCTTACCATGAAAACACTGATAAACAGAAATGATCTGAATGATTGTGAGCGCTTGCTCACTGTGGAGAACGACCTGGACAACTCAAATCCTTTCTCTCCTGACTTGATTCTCTCACCTCACTTCCGGCTTGGGGAGTTTACTCGCTCGGCTACGGCTATACGCCTCGGCATCGAGAACATACCCTGCCTGGAGGAGGTGGAGCGACTGAGACAGTTGTGCATCCATGTTCTTGAACCGCTACGCAAACGCTTCGGCGTGATCCGTATCACCAGCGGGTTTCGCACTTACTCTCTTAATGAGGCGGTGGGCGGCGCCCGACAGTCGCAACATCTCTATGGCGAAGCGGCTGATATCCACGTGGGCAGCACCGAGGTGGGACGTAACCCAACTTTTACCATTTGAACTTTTTTCAAAAAAGTTTTGTCTGAAAATAAGCGAGTTAGGTCTTGAAATAGTGTAAAAGTGCAATGTAGAACACAGCGAAGTGAAATTATTGTTGTACCTTTGCACGCATGAACTTCACTTCACAGATACGCCATAACCCGGAGACAGGCAAGGACGAGAAGTACTACCGTCTGAAAGAGTCTTACCGCAACGCCAGCGGTAATGCCTGTACGCGTATCCTGCTGAACGTCGGCTTCATCCACGGTCTCAAGCCCGAGGAGATACGCGACATATCCAAGGGACTGACCTACAAGTACGAGCATCAGGGCGAGCAGGAACTATGGGAAGATCAGATGGCAGTCTATAGCGATATCGTACGTGAGAAGATAGAGGAGTACTGGGCTATGATGGTAGAGCGGAAGAGCCTTGACATCATTCCCAACGCCATCAGGGAGAGTCAGGCAAAGGCCCGCCGCCGCATAGACGTTGACACGCTGGAGCATACCGATGCCCGCGAAATCGGTGCGGAATGGCTCTGCCTGCAGGCCGTTCGCCAGCTGAGGATCGAAGGTTTCCTCCGCTCTCTCGGCTGGACGGAGGAAGATGTGAAGATAGCGATAGCACATCTCATCACACGCACCATATACACGCCATCGGAACTGAAGTCCATGCGCATCATGCAGGAGAACAGTGGAATATGCGAACTAATGGGAATCCCGGAGGACAGTCTGACGCTGAGGAAGATCTACAGCGTTGCAGACAGATTCCTTGAGGAGAAGACAAGGATAGAGAAGTATCTCTGCCATACTACCGATGACCTGTTCAAGCCCACGAACCGCATCATGCTCTTCGACCTTACCAACTTCTATTTCGAAGGTCGCAAGGAGAACAGCAAGAAAGCCCAGTTCGGACGCTCAAAGGAAAAGCGCACCGACTGCAAGCTGCTCGTTCTGGCGCTTGCCATCAACACGGACGGCTTCATCCGCTACAGTGACATACTTGAAGGCAATACGGCAGACCCGAAGTCCCTGCCCGACATGGTTGACAAGCTCATAGCACAGAATCCCGTGGGAACCACTCCCGAGGAGAAAGTGCTTGTCGTCATCGATGCCGGCATATCCTCGCAGGAGAACCTTGACCTGATAAAGGCGAAAGGCTACAACTACCTATGCGTTTCGCGCAAGGCACTCACCGACTACGAGGTGAAGCCTGATGCAAGAACCGTCATCGTCAAGGACTGCAAGGAGCAGCCCATCAAGCTTCAGGAGGTACATACCGAGGGCGAGGATTACTTCCTGAAGATCGACTCTCCCGCCAAGGCACTGAAGGAAGAGAGCATGAACCGCAACTTTCGCCCACTCACAAAGAAGAGCGGCACGAAGAAATACGAGGCTGTGCTCAAGCGCATAGGCAAGCTTGAAGGCAGATTCCCGTCCATTGCGCGCTATTATACTATAGATGTGGAGAAGGATGACAGGTCCGGCAATGCCACATCCGTGAGATGGAAGCTGCAGATGCCGGAGAAGCAGGTATATGGAACATACTTCCTACGTACCAATGTCCCGAATCTGGACGAGAAGACCACATGGGACTACTACAATCTCATCCGTGAGATTGAGTGCTCCAACCGGCAGTTGAAGACCGATCTCAACCTCAGACCGATATACCACAGGCGTGATGAGCGCTCCGACGGGCATCTCTTCCTCGGACTTCTCTCATACTGGATAGTCAACGTCATACGCCATCAGATGAAGAAGGTCAATGAGAAAAGGAAAATGGCAGATCCAAATCCAAAAGCCGAATATCCGACTCCGTACTGGACGGAGATAGTGAGAATAATGAGTACGCAGAAGGCCGTGACCTCAGAAGCGACAAACACGCTCGGAGAGAAGGTGGAGATGCGAATATGCAGCACTCCGACCACCAAGGCCGCAGACATCTACTCCATGTTGAACTACAAACCAATGCCGTTTAGAAAAATCAAAATTTGTAGAACACAGTAAAGCAAATCAAAAATACAAATCGCTGATTAGCAAGAAAAACGAGAATAAAACGTAAAAGTTGGGGTAAGATGTATGACTTCATACGCCTTAACCTGCCCTTCGACCAGTTGCTCATCGAGGTGCGCGGACAACAGAAGGTGATACACTGCTTGCATATCTCCTATAAGAGCGACCGCGGGGAAAACCGGGGAATGGCTCGGATGGAGTATAATATTATAAAATGAAGAATGAAGAATGAAGAATGAAGAATTGGAGTTACTCTTTCTTTTAGTGAAAAGTGAAGAGTGAAAAGTGAAAAGTGAAAAATCGCGCTGACGCAGTTGGGAAACCGCAAGCCGAAGAACGTATATAGCCTCCCCCTCACAGGGGGATAAGAGGGGGTCTTATTCTTCATTCTTCATTCTTCATTTAACAGAAAGACAATAAAAGAGCAACCCCAGAGTTATTATAATAATAACACCATTCAAGCAAATGCTCTCAATCCTAATCCCAACCTACAACCACACCTGCTTCCACTTAGCAGATGTCCTCCACACCCAGGCAGAAGCCCTCGCCCTCGACTACGAGATCATAGTAGCCGAGGACGGAAGTCGCGACCAGGTGAGCAAAGTGGCAAACCTCAAAGTGGGCGAACTATCCCATTGTCGCTACATTCGACGTGAGGAGAATGTGGGAAGAGCAAGAATACGCAATTTCCTCGCTGCAGAAGCAAAGCATCAGTGGCTGCTCTTCATCGACAGCGATATGATAGTGAGAAGCGACGACTTCCTGAGCCGATACGCCAAACTCATAGCCTCCGCCTCCGCCGACTGCTACTATGGAGGCTACCGTGTAGGAGAGGAATCCCTTCGAAAGAACCCCTTCCTCACGCATAATCTGCGCTACATCTACGAGACCACATACTCAGGCAATAGCGACGCCACAGAGCGAAATAAGTCGCCATTCGATAATATCCACACCTGCAACCTCCTTATCCGTAAGTCCGTCTTGGAGGAATGTCCTTTCGATGAACGCTTCCAGCATTATGGATATGAGGACGTGCTGCTCGGCATCAAACTGGGACAGTTGGGCTTTAAGGTCGCTCATGTCGATAATCCATTGAGCTTCGAAATCTTCGAGACCAATGAGGCGTTTCTCTCAAAGTCGGAAGAAGCCCTGCGCACCCTCTCCGCTTTCCAGACAGACCTCGCACACCATTCGCCCATCATCACTTTTGCCGAGCGTTGCCATACCGTCGCCCCACTGTTGCGCCTGCTCTTCTCCATCCTGCGTAATCCCCTGAAGCGCAATCTCAAAGGCAAGCATCCGTCGCTATTCCTGTTCAAAGTCTATAAAGTGCTATATTATCTCTCAATAAGGTGATTTTTCTGTTTTCTTGTTCTATTTGTCGTAAATCATTGCTCATAATCAAGAAAACTGTGCAACGGAGCGTAATACGTCTGTAATTATTTTGTAATATCAGGGAAAATGTCTAACTTTGCAAACTGGAATAATCAAATAATTCAAGATAACATATAATCAATAAATACTGAAAATGTCTTATAATTTACTTAAAGGTAAGAGAGGCATCATCTTTGGTGCCCTCAACGACCAGTCCATTGCATGGAAAGTAGCTGAGCGTGCCGTAGAAGAAGGTGCGCAGATCGTACTAACTAACACTGCTGTAGCTTGCCGTATGGGCACTATCGACGAACTTGCTAAGAAGACTAATGCTGTCATCATCCCTGCTGACGCTACAAGCGTGGAAGACCTGGAGACTCTCTTCATCAAGGCACAGGAAGCCCTCGGAGGCAAAATAGACTTCGTGCTCCATTCATGCGCTATGTCTGTCAATATGCGTAAGAAGCGTACTTACGACGACCTCGACTATGGTTTCCTCGACAAGACCCTCGACATCTCCGCTATCTCTTTCCATAAGATGATACAGGTGGCTAAGAAGCTCGACGCTATCTCCGACTTCGGAAGCATCCTCGCCCTCACATACGTGGCAAGCCATCGCACATTCTTCGGATATAATGATATGGCAGACGCAAAAGCTCTCCTTGAGTCTATCGCCCGTTCATTCGGATATATCTACGGACGTGAGAAG
>SFEH01000053.1 GCA_004557315.1 Bacteroidales bacterium | reverse complement strand
GATACGGTGTAGAACTCTGCATAGTTATAGACCTTGAATTCGACTGTGGCATTATCCACAGTCTTGCCTTCCTCATCAACGACTTTGACGAAGGCCTTGCCTACAGGAGCGTAGTTGGTTGTGACGTTGATCTCTGTGAAGCAAGCTGTCTTCGAGATTACCTCTTCTGGTCCGTCATAATCGCCAAAAGCCTTGGTGTGCATGAGGATGCCTCGTGAAGCGGGAGCATTGAACCAGCCGAGATTGAGCACTGCCTCTGGCTCACAA
This sequence comes from Bacteroidales bacterium, assembly GCA_004557315.1. Classification (GTDB taxonomy): domain Bacteria; phylum Bacteroidota; class Bacteroidia; order Bacteroidales; family UBA3663; genus Liminaster. The sequence continues at coordinate 13,966 of SFEH01000053.1, read as the reverse complement.
GCACCGAGGAAGTACCACTCGCCATCTGCCCAGGCCTCTACCCATGCGTGGTTGTCATCGGTATGTGCCCAACGAGGAGTATAAACCTGACGTGCAGGAATGCCCACCGAACGAAGGGCGGCAACGGTGAATGTCGATTCCTCACCGCAACGTCCATAAGCTGTCTTGACCGAAGCAAGCGGAGAGCTGGTGCGTGAGTCACTTGGCGTGTAGGTCACTTTCTCATGACACCAGTGGTTGACCTCAAGGATAGCATCTTTCATCGAAAGGTTTTTCACGCGATCCTTCAGTTCGGCATAGAACACCATGCGGCTTTCGTCCATATTCTCGTTATTTACGCGGACAGGTAGCACGAAGTGCAGGAACTCACGGTCGGGTATTGTCTTGCCCCAAGGCATCTCCTCACGAGCAAGGAACGATGAGGCAACATTGCGCTGATAGAAGGCTGTGTCGTAATCCACCTTGTCAGGCAGTGGCATATACTTATACAGGAAGTCCATTGCCTGATTCTGGGTCAGCCCTTCAGGAGTAGGACTACAAGCCACATTGCAAAGAAAAGCGAGCGAAGTGGCTAAAATAGAAAGAGTCTTTTTCATGTTCATTCTTTGTTCAGGTTGATATTTTCTACTATTTCTTTGACAACAAGACTGTCGGTTTCCAGTCGGCCGAAGACTCTTGACGAACGGGCAGAAGCATGAATTTCAACAGCACCTGTCGAGTCGAGGATGAATGCAGCATTCTTTGGATTCACTCCACTTCCTGGCATAATGATCAGTTGCTCTCCTACTTGACCTACGAGAGTCTTGAGCATGTCAATGCCTTGTTCGGCTATAGGCTGCTGTCCCGAGGTGAGCAGTCTGTCGCAACCCAATGCGACAATCTGCTCGATAGCTTCTTGTGGGTTTCGGCACACGTCGAATGCTCGATGGAAGGTGATGCTCATGCCCTTGCCTGCTTCGACAAGTCGCTGGCATGTGTTGAGGTCGATGTCTCCTTCTTTGGTCAAGGCTCCAATCACCACACCATCGACACCAAGCTCACGGCACACTCTGATATCCTCTTCCATGCAGCGGATTTCTTCTTCGGTATAGACGAAGTCGCCGCAGCGTGGACGAATCAGCACATTGACCTTCAGTCCTTCAAGACTCTTGGCATAGCGTATCATGCCGACCGAAGGAGTAAGCCCGTCTTCGCTCAACGCACTGCATAGCTCCACACGATATGCTCCACCTTTGTAAGCAGCTTTTATGCTCTCTATGCTTCCGGCACAGACTTCAAGTTTTCTCATTTTGTGATCAGTTTTACGATGTAGTCAGTTCCAGAAGGCTTCTCGTCAAAGGTGAGCGTGACGCCAGTCTTTGTTTTCTTGAATCTCACGGCATTTCCATTGAGCACGGTTGCCGATTTCACCTTGCACGAGAGTGGCAACTCAAGGGTGTTGCTGTCGAGATCGAGGATGTGAAGGTAGAGGGCATTGCCGTTGCGTGTGGTCACACCCCAAGGTTGCTCCTCAAGGTCGCCAGCAGTAGTACCGTAGATGCTCTCACCGTTGGCACGGAGCCATTCTCCCATTTCCTTCAGTCGGTCGAGAGCTGTTGCTGGCAGTTCGCCGTTTGGCTGTGGACCGATGTTGAGCAGGAGGTTAGCGCCCTTGCCCGATGTGCGGACCAGCAGGCGGATAAGCTCTTCGGTCGATTTGTAGTTCTGGTCGATGATCTTATATCCCCACATCCCGTTCATTGTCTGGCAGGTTTCGAGAGGCAGACGGCTGATTGCCTGACCTGAAAGTCCTGCGGTGTTCTGTCCAGGCACGTCGCGCTCAAAGATTTGGATATCCTCGCCAGGATGAACCTCCACATGGTGGTTGTTGCCCACGAGACAGCTTGGCTGAAGCCTGTGGATAAGTTCGTATTGAGGTCCTAACTGCCAGTCGAAAGGCACGGCATCTTCGTCATGATCCCAGAAGCCGTCGAACCATATAGCACCGACCTTGCCATAGTTGGTGAGCAATTCGGTGAGCTGATTGTTCATGAACTTATAGTACGATGGCCAGTCAGCCTTCGAAGCATCGCGGTGTGTGCCATGTCCGGTGCGTCCCTGCGGATAGTCCTCACGACGCCAGTCAAGATGCGAGTAGTAGAGGTTGAGCGTCACACCTTGCTTCTGACATTCGTCGGCAAGCATCTTCAGTACATCCTTCTTGTAAGGAGTGGCATCGACGATGTTGAAATCCGAGTGCTCAGTGTCCCACATCGAGAAGCTGTCGTGATGGCGGGTTGTGAATGTGATGTATTTAGCACCCGAGTCCTTGATAGCTTTCACCCATGCCTCAGCATCGAAGTTGGCAGGATAGAAAGCCGAAGCGGCCTTCTCATATTCACGCCAGTCAATGTTGGCATTGTGCATGTACCACTCTCCCTGTGCGAACATACTGTATATGCCCCAGTGCAGGAAGATGCCGAACTTCATGTCGGAGAACTCTTTTCTTGCTTGTAGGTTTTCAGGTGTTGGCACATAGTCCTGTGCAAAGCCATTGAGACACAGGAGTGATACGGCCAATGTTGCAAATAGTTTTTTCATAAGGTTAAAGAATTATTCAGTTGTGAAAAAAGAAAGGTTATTCGGGGTTATATCCAAACAGATTCAGGTCTCGGATATTGTTGCGCCAGTCTTTCTCGACCTTGACGAATGTCTTGAGCATCACCTTCTTGCCGAAGAAAGCCTCAATGTCCTTGCGTGCCAGCATGCCGAGTTTCTTAAGCATTGCTCCCTGCTTGCCTATGATGATGCCCTTCTGGCTGTCGCGCTCAACATAGATAAGTGCACTGATGTCAATGAGTGATTCGCCCTCCTTGAACGACTCCACTTCGACCTGACAAGAATAAGGAATCTCCTTGTCGAACAGCAGCAGAATCTTCTCGCGGATAATCTCTGTCACGAAGAATCTGGCAGGCTTGTCGGTCAAGGCATCCTTGTCGAAATATGGAGGACATTCGGGCAGAAGTTCCTTGATACGCGACAGCAGAATGTCGGTGCCAAACTTGTGAAGCGCAGAGATAGGTACAATCTCGGCCTTTGGCAGACGCTCATGCCATTCATCGACCAGCGCCACGAGCTTGTCCTGCTCCACAAGATCCATCTTGTTGATCACGACAATCACCTTAGTCATCGACGTCTCGTCGTTCGACATGCGCTGCACAGTGTTGAGGAAGGCTTGATTCTTGTCGGGTGTCTCGACAGTGTCGGTGAGATAAAGCAGCACGTCTGCATCCTGGAGAGCGCTCTGAGAGAACGCAAGCATCGACTCGTGGAGCTTGCTCACAGGCTTCAGCACGCCAGGAGTGTCGCTATAAACGATCTGCATGTCGTCGGTATTTACAATGCCCATGATGCGATGGCGAGTTGTCTGGGCCTTCGATGTGATGATTGAAATTCGTTCGCCGACAAGGGAATTCATCAATGTGCTCTTGCCGACATTAGGATTTCCTACAATATTTACAAAACCTGCTTTGTGCATTGGAAAACAGTATAACAGATTAATATTTAATAATTAACAAAGTTTTTTTAGTTTTCTCGTCGCCAAGGCTGCAAGTGCTGTCTGCACTATGCCAATGACGAGAAAGATGATGTGTATAGGGAAGAGAGGCATGATCAGGAGCTCTGCAAAGATCCAGAGCACAAGGATTATGCCAGTAATCAGACTTAACAAAATGCCTTTAGCGTCTTTCTGTAACAGCAGCCACGAAGCCGCAAAATTCGGAATGCCATTGATCATGACCAAAGCTATTCCTGACCATGTATAATCCTGAAAGAAAATGTCGGCAAGCGGAAGTGTCCGGAAATAATTGAGAAGCTGATCCATGCCCATGAGGCTGCCACTTGGGTCAATCCAAAAGGCTAATGCTCCTGCGACTGCTCCAAATGCCACAAACAGACATGATGCCATGAGCCAGCGTTCATATTTCATGTTCGGTCTTATTTTTGCAATTCTGCTTCTCCGAAGAATTCAGGCAGATGGAAATTAGGTGTCGGGTTGTCGATAGGGAAGAGGCTGATGAAATGAGGAGTCGAGAGCTTGTCGCCACACTTATAGACATTGATCCTTACCTTCATGCCCGAAAGGTCGGTGATATTGTGCTTGAACAGACACTCGGCAGGGATGCGGAGCGCAAGCTGCCACTCTCCATCGCAAGGCTTTTCCTCAAATACCGATCTCAATGGGAAGGTTGTCCATCGGTCGATTTTCGACATCACCTCCTGCTCGGCGCGTGTGCGGTCGTTCCTGCCTGTGCCCTGACCTAAAAGGATGGTACCGGCGCAGTTGCACTCGATGTTGTAGTAGATGCCGTCGGATGGGTTTGGCGAAATGAACAGCTCGCAGCAAGCATCTTCCCATACGTCGCCATTGTCGTGGTCGGCAACGGCACGCACCGATTGCTCATTGACACGATAATGCACAAGGATGTTCTTGCCGTCATGTGCCAACGCAACTTCCACTTTCGGACAATATGGATAGTCGTCGGGCCAGTTCACGTTGTTCACAACATGGTAGGTTACTGCATTGTCTTGCATTGCCTGTGGAATCTCTGCAGCAGAATTGACTGGTGAAATGTGTAGGATCTGCATAATGGATAAAAGAATTAAATTGTTAGTTAACATAGTATAAAATGTTTTTTAGTCTGCTCAATAGCAATTGTTTGTCATAGGCAAAGTTCCATAAGTCGCCAAGTATGGCTGCTCCATAGAACCCATAGGTCAGTAGTTCGGGGAGCTTGTCGAGCGAAACTCCTCCAAGTGCATATACATTATCTGACAATAAGCCGCATGATCTTGCCTCCTCAAGTTCCTCGCGCGAGAATGCTGCGCCATAGCCTTCCTTCGAGATGCTGTCATAGATGGGGCTGAGAAACAGATAGTCGCAGCGGTCGCGATGCTGCCTTATTTCGCTGATCGAATGACACGAACGCGAGACGGAGAAGCTCCTTTCTCGCTTTGCCTCGCTCACCCACTCTGGCACTTCTGGGTTTCGGCTGTTGAGGTGAATGCCGCCGAGATGCATAGTGCGTGACAGTTTGTGGTGGTCGTGCAATACTAAGCTCTGGCGGAATGGCTCGTCGATTTGTCCGATCCATTCTGCCAGTTCCTCTTCTGTCGCTTGCGGTTTCCTCAAGTGCAGACGCATCAGTCCTTGTCCGAACATGGCATTGACCAAAACTGTCTCTCCCTCAAAAAACTGCGGACGGGTAATGACTATCAGTTTCAAATTGTTCATCAACTTGGGAAATAAATCTGGTCAAACGAAGCATCCCAGTCTTTCCACACTGGCTGTCTGCCAAGTTCCTTCAGTCGTGCATCGATTTCCGAAGCCGAACGCTCATCGCTCACCGAGAACTGCTCAAGAGCCTCAGGATAAGTGTGGTAGCCTCCAGGGTTGACGCGCGATGCTGCCGACATAGTCGTTACACCAAGTGTGCACATATTGTCGCGTATGAATGCCGGTTCGCGTGTCGAATACGAGATATCGACATCGTGGTCGAAGATGCGCATTGCAAATGTAGCCTGTGCCAGCTCGCGGTCGCTCATGATGCAGTTGGGCTGGAAGCCTTCGTTCTGTGCTGGACGCATGCGAGGGAAATTGACCGAATACTTTGTGCGCCAATAGTGCTTCTGCAGGTAACGCAGGTGCCGAGCCATCATCACCACGTCGGTGCGCCACTCTTTCTCAAGGCCGATGAGCACGCCCATGCCAATCGAGTGAACTCCTGCCTGTCCCATGCGGTCGAAGCCGTCGCAGCGCCATTCGAATATCGACTTCATGCCACGAGGATGATAGTTCTTGTAGTTCTCGCGATGATAGGTCTCCTGGAAGCAGATCACGCCATTCATGCCGTGATTGCACAGTTCCTTATAGTCCTCGGTCTTCAGCGGCATCACCTCGATCTTTATGTTCGAGAAGTATTTCTTTGCGATGTCGATTGCCTTAGCCAAATATGGCACACCAGCCTTTGCGGGATTCTCGCCCGTCACAAGCAGGATATTTTCGAACGGAGCAAGCTGCTTGATGGCGCGATATTCGTCCTCTATCTGTTCGGGAGTGAGGATGATGCGAGCCATCGGGTTCTCGCGGTGGAAGCCGCAGTAGATACAGGAGTTGCTGCACGAGTTGGTGATATAGAGCGGGATGAACATCGACATTGTCTTGCCAAATCGCTCTTCGGTGTATTTGCGCGAGAGTCGTGCCATTGTCTCAAGATATGGCTCGGCTGCTGGCGAGAGAAGAGCCATGAAGTCGTCTATGTCGCAATGACTCTTCGACAATGCGCGACGCACATCCATATCGGTTTTCGAGGCAATCTGTCGGGTTGTCTCGTCCCAGTCATATTGTTTTAATTCGTCTGAAAACATTGTTTTGTAAGTTATTATACTCTGATGACAAACGTCTGCATGGTGCGCAGGTCGATTGTCCATAGTTTATCAATCAAAGGCTCTCCGTAGCCGCAGATGAGTTGCAGCACTTGTGCCGCCTCTACGCTTCCCACGATGGCAGGAGTGACTCCAATCACTGCCTTTGCTGCACGAGCATCTTTCAGTTCCTGCTCTTCGGGATAGAGTGCCCTATAAGTTGCCTTGCCTCGGCAGAGCACCGACACCTGACCCTCAAATCCACATATGGCACCATAGACATAGGTCTTGCCCAATGCTACGCATACGTCGCTGATGACATATCTCACAGCGGCATTGTCTGTGCCATCGACCACGATGTCATACTGTGCTATCAGCTCTCGAGCATTGTCAGCCTGCAGCTTCTGCCTGTAGGTGTTGACTGTGATGTCTGAATTGAGTCCCAAGAGCCTCTCTCGGGCGCAATCCACCTTTGGCTTGCCCACTTGCGACTCGGCATAGAGCACTTGTCGCTGCAGGTTGCTCACTGAGACTATGTCGTCGTCGATGAGTCCAAGGGTACCCACACCAGCTCCTGCAAGATAGATGGCGATGGGCGAGCCCAATCCACCCACACCAACTATCAGCACCTTGGCTTTTGCGAGCCGCTTCTGACCTTCTTCACCCACTTCGGGCAATAGCCTCTGTCGCTCGTAGCGAGGACTGAAGATATCGGTCGATGAGTCTTTCTCGCTTGACATAGGTCGTTAGAGTTTTCTCAAGTCGTGAGTCAGCTTTGCCGCACAGAAGTTAGGTCCGCACATTGTGCAATACTCGCCATCGGTGTGACCTGCCTCCTCGAAATACTGCAATGAGCGCTCTGGATCGAGCGAGAGGTGGAACTGGTCGCGCCAGCGGAAGTCGAAACGAGCCTTCGACAGGGCATTGTCGCGGATCTGTGCTCCAGGATGTCCCTTGGCAAGGTCGGCTGCATGAGCTGCGATCTTGAATGTCACTACACCCACACGCACATCCTCGCGGTTTGGCAATGCCAGGTGCTCCTTTGGTGTCACATAGCAGAGCATAGCCGTACCGAGCCATGCAATCTGTGCGCCTCCGATTGCCGACGTTATATGGTCATAGCCAGGAGCGATGTCGGTGACGATAGGACCGAGCGTATAGAAAGGAGCCTCGTGGCAATGGTCGAGCTGACGTTCCATGTTCTCCTGAATCTTGTGCATAGGCACATGACCAGGACCCTCGATGAATGCCTGTACATTCTTTTCCCATGCGCGGGTCACGAGTTCGCCCATCGTGTCGAGTTCAGCAAACTGTGCTGCATCGTTGGCATCGGCAGTACAACCAGGGCGCAAGCCATCGCCAAGCGAGAGAGCCACGTCATACTGTGCCACAATGTCGCAGATGTCGTCGAAGTGCTCGTAGAGGAACGACTCGCGGTCGTGAATCAGGCACCATTTGCTCATGATCGAACCGCCTCGGCTCACGATGCCGCACAGACGGCTATCGGCCAGATGCACGTTGTGGCGACGTATGCCAGCATGGATGGTGAAGTAATCGACACCCTGCTCGCACTGTTCGATCAGCGTGTCGCGATAAATCTCCCATGTCAGATCTTCTACTCGTCCGTTGACTTTCTCCAAGGCCTGATAGATAGGCACAGTTCCCACTGGCACCGGGCAGTTGCGCACAATCCATTCGCGTGTCTCGTGGATGTTGGCACCTGTTGACAAGTCCATCAGCGTATCGCCTCCCCACTTGCAGCTCCATACTGCCTTATCCACTTCTTCCTCAATGCTCGATGTGGTAGCCGAATTGCCGATGTTGGTGTTGATCTTGACCAGGAAGTTGCGGCCGATGATCATTGGCTCTGCCTCTGGGTGGTTGATGTTGGATGGGAGTACGGCGCGACCTCGGGCAATCTCCTGACGCACGAACTCAGGAGTGATGTGCGACTTGATGCCCAATTCCTCGCAGTTCATGTTCTCGCGTATTGCCACATACTCCATCTCTGGAGTGATGATGCCAGCCTTGGCGTATGCCATCTGTGTGATTGCCTTGCCAGCCTTTGCTCGGCGAGGCAGCTGTATGTGTTCGAAGCGGAGGCTGTCGAGCGACTTGTCGGCAAGGCGCATCCTTCCGTATTCGCTGCTCACTTCCGCAAGCTGTTCGGTGTCATCGCGGTCAAGTATCCATTGCTCGCGCAGACGAGGCAGTCCCTTCTTCAGATCGACCTCGATGTTAGGGTCGGAGAACGGACCGCTGGTGTCGTAGATCATCACTGGCTTGTTCTCTTCTGTATGAGGAATGCCATCGGCATCTTTCGTCACCGTAGGAGTCAGATTCACCTTGGTCATGCCCACCTTGATATAAGGGAAGAGCTTGCCCTGCATGTAGTGTTTCTCTCGTTTCGCGTATGCTTTATTATCGTTTACTGCCATTTTTCTGATGTGATTGTTGATAATGATTGTTGACAATGATTACATGTTGAGGAATGCTGTGAGCGGACTGCTTGCTTCGGCACAGTCAGAGATTGCGCCAAGGCCTGCCTCGTAGGCGCGACGTCCGGCAACCACTGCTTCCTTGAATGCAACGGCCATCTGCACAGGGTCGCCTGCAACGGCAATTGCAGTGTTGACCAGACAGCAGTCGGCACCCATCTCCATTGCTTCAGCTGCATGGCTTGGAGCACCAATACCTGCATCGACCACTACTGGCACAGTAGCCTGCTCAATGATAATCTGTAGGAAGTCCTTCATTCGCAATCCCTTGTTAGTGCCGATAGGCGCAGCCAATGGCATGACTGTCGCAGCACCAGCCTCTTCAAGATGCTTGCACAAAGTTGGGTCAGCCTGACAGTAAGGCAGCACCACGAAGCCGAGCTTCACGAGCTGCTCTGTTGCCTTGAGAGTCTCGATTGAGTCGGGCAACAGATAGCGTGGATCTGGGTGAATCTCAAGCTTCAGCCAGTTGGTGCCGAAAGCCTCGCGAGCCATCTGTGCCGCAAAGACAGCCTCTTCGGCATTGCGCACGCCGCTCGTATTAGGGAGCAACTGTATGTTAGGGTTCTTGGTGACGTGAGTCAGCAGGTCATCTTGCTGGTCAGCAAGTTCGATGCGCTTCATAGCCACGGTCACCATCTCTGTGCCCGAAGCCTCGATGGCACGAGCCATCACGTCGTTGTCGTTAAACTTGCCTGTACCCAAGAAAAGACGCGAATTGAACTCACGTCCTGCAATGATAAGTTTCTTTTGTTCCATATTATTGTTATATATAAAAATTTACTATTGTATGTTGTTGCTCCGAGTCTATGTCATAAAGACATCTGTCCATCAGCGAGCCTTATCAGCCTCTTCATCTCCTCAACAGGATTGTCAGCTCTGAGCACTGTTCCCGATATGGCTATTCCCGTGACGCCTGTCTGCATGATGGCTGGGATGTCGTCGGCTGTGATGCCTCCAATGGCTACGATAGGCAAGCCAATGCCCTCTGCCTTCATCTGCGACACTATGCTTCGGTAGCCTTCAAGTCCGAGAACAGGAGCCAGCCCCTGCTTGGTTGTGGTGAAGCGGAAAGGTCCGCAGCCGATGTAGTTGGCCGATGCCTCATAGTGCATCCTCACATCGTCGAAGGTGTTGGCTGTGCCGCCAATTATCATCCCATCGCCCAAGATCTTTCGAGCCTCAGCCACCGGCATGTCTTTCTTGCCGAGATGCACACCGTCGGCTCCAATCTCTCTGACCAGCTCCACATGGTCATCGACAATGAATGTTGCCTTGTACCTTTCGCACAGCTTTCTCACTTCCTGACCAATGCGCAGGAAATCTTCGTCCGAGGCTTCTTTCATTCGCAGCTGAACCCATTGGCAGCCGCCATCGAGAGCCAATCTGATGGAGTCGAGATAGCTGTATTGCTCTGTATAATGTGATATGAACTGAACCATTTTGGTGTGAAGATGTGAAGATGTTAAGATGTTAAGATGTGAAGGTGTTAGCCACCGAAGGCAGCCTTGATGATTACCACACTTGCACCTTCTTCCAGAGCCGTAGTTTCCCACTCCTCGCGAGGCACCATGGTGTTTGCCACTGCAATAGCCACGCCCTTCTGTGGCAATCCTAATTCGGTTGCTAATTCGGCAATGTTGCTTGCCTTTGTCTCTGTTGCCTTGTTGTTTATCTGTATTGTCATAATTATCAATAGTTTATCTGTTCATATAGAAATGATCCACGGGTCCATGTCCGTGGCCTATCTCATAATCTGCACCTGCTATGATGGCTTTGTTGATATAATCCTTTGCACCTGCCGCTGCCTCTTTGAGCGACTTGCCCTGAGCGAGCAATGATGCGAAGGCCGACGACATGGTGCAGCCTGTGCCGTGGGTGTTGCGTGTGTGAATGCGCACCGATGGAAGTTCCGACATCTCGTCCAGCTCTGCGTCATAGAAGTAATCGACCAATCGTTCTTCGGTGAGATGACCTGCTTTCAGCAGCACCGACACTCCGAACCGCTTTGCCAGTTGGCGAGCAGCTTCGGGCAGCGATTGCTGGTTGGCGAGTTGCTGTCCGCCAAGCAGTATCTCAGCTTCAGGGATATTGGGAGTGAGTACACGAGCCAAGGGTATCAGTTCGCGACACAGAGCATCGATGGCTTCTTCCTCAATCAGTCGGTGTCCGCTTGTCGAAACCATCACCGGGTCGAGCACCACATTCCTGATTCCGTGCTCCCTGATCTTCCTGGCGATGCAACCGACAATCTCGGCCGACTGCAACATTCCGATCTTCACGGCATCAGCCCCGATGTCGCCAAGCACAGCCTCGATCTGTCCTTCGACTATAGGCACAGGTACGGCATGCACGCCTTCCACTCCCAAGGTGTTCTGCACAGTAATAGCCGTGATAGCACTGGCTGCATAGCACCCCAATGCCGATATTGTCTTTATATCAGCCTGAATGCCAGCACCTCCTCCGCTGTCACTTCCTGCGATGGTCAAAACTCTGTGATATTGTCTCATAGGCACCTTTTTATAGTTGTCAATATTCAGAATATCTGGTGCCTCCTAAATTAGGATGATACGGAAATGAAATACGACTCAATCCCTACGGCAGTATTAACTGCATCAGGTATGAAGGTATAATCTCAGCCCCTACTTTGGGGCACCCTTTTGATGTTCGATACTGCAAAAGTACATCTTTCTCAACATTTTTCCAAATTTCTGACATAGTTTTTGCTAAAAAACATTCTAATTACGTTGTAAAAATGGTAAGTCGGGCATTTTTTTGATAACAATATATAGCGAATTATCAATTAACCTGTGCTGGTTATCGTTTTTTTTATGCATTATTTGCGTATTATTATCGTTTATTGCTTATTTTTGCAAAAAAAATGAATAAATGGTAAGAAATATGTTTTTTCGGATATGCGCTTTTCTCTGCGCCTTTTGCATGATTATGAGCGCATGCTCAGACAGCGATGATGAAATCATACCACAGCCAGGCGATTCTGAGGGAGAGTACCTTCCATGCGTCTGCCCTGATTTTCTCAAGCCAGGCGACAGCATTGCCGTAGTTTCGCCTGCCTATTGGACAGACATGGAGACTATTGAACTGGGAATGTCGGCTATCGAAGCTATGGGATTTACTCCTGTCCTTGCGCCTAATGTAGGTAGCCAGTATCTTGAGAAATATTCAGGAACCACCGCACAACGCGTAGCTGATCTTGAATGGGCTTATGCCAAATCTGGTATCAAGGCTATTATGACTACTCGTGGTGGATATGGTTGTATTCAGATGCTTCAGGAATTGGACAAGTCGGTTGTGCAGGACAATCCTAAATGGCTTATTGGCTATAGCGACATCACTACCTTACTGTCTTACTCTGTGACGTCGGGCGTGATGGCTATTCATGGCACCATGCTCTCTTCGCTGAAAACGACTGGGGGAACAAGCGATGATGATCAGATGCTAAAGGAGCTGTTGTTGGGAAATGTGCCAGACTATGAATGGGCTGCAACAACCCATAGAAACCGTACAGGAGAGGCACATGGTGTCGTTGTCGGAGGAAATATGTCAACCTTCACGCCCCTGATAGGATCTCCTTACGATTTCACTTCGCAAGGAGACCTCATTCTGTTTGTTGAAGAAATAGGAGAGAACGCCCGAAATATCGACCGTATGATGTATTCGCTCAAAATCCATGGGACATTGTCGAGGGTAAAGGGAATCATCGTTGGTGACTTTGCCGGCTGTGGAGATGAATTCAAGATAGGAAGTATCGAGGAGATGCTTGACAAATACACTCTGTCTGGTGTCAACATTCCTATAGCCTACGGATTCAAGGCTGGTCATGCCGGAATTAATATGCCCCTTGTCATGGGAGCCGAAGCTATCCTTGTTGCCGAAGACAATAAAGCAAGCCTAAAATTTGCCCGATGAATAGCCTGCTTGCGCTTCCAGCGATTTGCGAGTGAGCGGGAAGGTGAAGTAGGTGTTGGGGAAAGGCTCGTTGTCGAGGGTGAAGTGCCACCATTCGCAGTCGTATGGCTTGAATCCGTGATCCATCATCGCCTTCTGGAGTATCATGCGATTGTCATAATGTTCCTGCGTGATAGGCTTGTAAGCTCCTATGGTCTGTCCTGGCTGCACGTCAGGATGTGAGGCAACGCCGAAGTAGTCGTAGGTGCAACCCATATCCACCTCTTTCTCTGTTGCCATGTCGAAGAGCGTTAGGTCGATGGTGCTGCCACGAGTGTGACCCGACTTTTCGGCAATATATTCCTGTGGGACGAGCACAGCCTTGTCGAGTTCGGGATAGAAATACTGCTTCATGAGCGTGTCATTGGCATCCACTGCCCATTGCATGAAGTAGTCAACAGCTTTCTGCGGACGATAACCGTCGAAGATTTTCAGACGGTAGCCCTGCTTGATGAGGTCGTCGCTCACCTTCTTGAGCGAATCAGCTGCCTGTCGGGTGAGCATGGCTATTGGCTCATCATATCCAGGGATGCGACGGCCGATGAAGTTGTAGGTGCTGTAGTAGCGGATCTCGAGAATCACATCAGGTACGACATCCGTAAGGATTACAAACTGTGAGGCATCAGCCTCTGGAGCAATGACTATCGAATCGTCATTGTTGGAGCATCCCACGAGGCAAGAAGCGAACATACAGCAGAGCAATGCTCCTGCAAAAAATTGAATCTTCATAGGTTTGGATTTTACTTTTGTCAAAAAAACTCCTGCAAATATAGGAAATAATCTGAAACTGCGAACAAATAATGTGATTTTTGCCATATAAAACGTGTCTCTGAGTCAGTTTGTCGGTTGCGATTGTATTATTTTAACAAAGTTCATGATGAAATAGTTCTCTATTTCCTGATGCAAAGATACTCAGGTTTTAGAAATGCAAGAATTTAAACTGACATGTCAGTGTTTTCGGTAATAGAAAATGAGTTTGACAACTTTGACAAATTATTGCAACTAGTAGTCTGTAAAGTCTAAAAGTTTACAAACGTCGATTGATGTTCGTGTTGAATAATAGGCTTTAATTTGCATTTTCAAAATCAACTTTTAGA
>SFEH01000191.1 GCA_004557315.1 Bacteroidales bacterium | reverse complement strand
ATGGGCTCGTTATTGCCAAGACAATCCTGCACTCACCATCGACTGGTATGCAATGGAAGAACCTTGGACTCTCGACCACACTCCTTACGGAGCAGAAGGCGAAGGCGACTTGGTGGAAACAGCCAAGGAAGTGTTCAAGGAAGCTTTCGGCAAATAATATATTGATGAAAGATAACTGAATGATAATCGTGAAAAGGAAGATTCTGTCTTTTGTTCTTGGTTGCACTTTGGCTCTGGGCAACGGAATTGCCCAGAACTATCTGCATGTCGATCCGCGCATTGGATCTGAAGGATTAGGGCGAGTGTTTATCGGTCCTTCTTGTCCTTATGGCATGGTAGGCGGACCAAAATACGGCAATATCCTCGTCATGCCTTTTGTGGGCGAACTCAATGGCACCAAGCACCCTGCTCACCGCAAGGACGAGACCATCAAGCTCGGCTATTACTCAACAAAATTCGAAGAGAACGGCATCAAGGTCGAAGTGACCACAGGAGAGAAGACTTCGTTCTATCGTTTCAGCTATCCTGCCGATACAAAAAAGAACCTTCTTGTCGATGCGGGCTTTTTCCTTGGCGAACAGCCTGTTCCCGACGCACGTGAGGCACAACAGTTTGTGGGGTCAGAGATCCAGATCATCTCTGACAACGAAATAACTGGTTACAGCCGTATCCGTGGCGGATGGAACAATGGCAAGGCCTATACCGTCTATTTCTATGGAGAGCATCTCAAGTGCCTTGCAGCAGTACGACTCGCATCATAAGACTGGTGCGCTCGTGCAGTTTGCCGACGATGCTGCGACGGTCAATCTCAAGATTGGCATCTCTTTCATAAGTCAACTGAAAGCCAAGGCCAATGCTTTTCAGGAGATTCCTCACTGGTCATTTGAGGCCGTCTATCAGCAGCTGATCGACCGATGGGAAGACCTCTTGAGCCGTGTCGATCTCGACCCATCGACACCAGAAGCCACCAAGCACATGTTCTATACAGGACTCTATCACACTATGATAATGCCTGTCGATCGCAGCGGTGAGAACCCCGGATGGAGCGATGACGACTGCTACTACGATGACTTCTATGCCATCTGGGACACCTATCGCACGTCTTCGCCTCTCATCACCTTGCTCGACCCTGACCGCGAAGTGGAGATTGTCAATGCCTTGCTCAATATCTACAAGCGTGATGGCTATATGCCTGATGCACGAAGCGGCAACAGCAATGGACGCACACAAGGAGGCTCGAATGCAGAGATTGTCATTGCCGATGCTTTTGTCAAAGGTCTTGGCCTGGGCAACGAGCGCAGCACAATCGACTATGAGCTGGCTCTTGAGGCAATGCTAAAGGATGCCACTACTCCTCCAGGCGGCAACGAAGAGGCAGAAGGCCGTGGCGGACTCGTGCAATATCTGCAATACGGCTATATCCCATATGGCATTCCTCGTGCAGGCAACCGCACCATCGAATATGCTTTCTGCGACTATGCCATTGCCGAAGTAGCCAAAGGTCTTGGCAAGGAAGCACTCGCGCAGCAATATTACAAGCGGGCAAAGAACTGGCAGCATCTATGGCGAAGCGACTTCACGCAAGACGGAGTCAAGGGCTTTATCCTCCCAAAAGACAAGAACGGCAATTGGCTCGACCGCGTGCCTTTCGGCCATAGCAAGAACCAGCCACGAAGCTTTGTCTATACTCCTAATGTGTCGTACGAAGGACCTTGGTATGTGGCTTGGTGGGATTGCTTCTTCTATGAGGCAAGCTCTTGGGAATATTCGTTAAGTATGCCTCACGACATTCCTGCCCTGATTGAAGCGTGTGGCGGCAAAGAGACCTTCGACAAGCGACTCGACACCTTCTTCGAACACCGATATTATAATGTGGCAAACGAACCATCGTTCCTCACTCCATGTCTCTATCACTGGATTGGCCGTCCCGACAAGACGAGCGACCGCGTGCTCCAGATCATCCGCAACAACTTCAACGATTCTCCAAGCGGCATCCCCGGCAACGACGATTCAGGATCAATGTCATCGTGGCTTGCCTTCCACATCCTTGGACTCTACCCGAATGCCGGACACAACTATTATCTTCTCCATACCCCAATGGTCAAGGAGGCGACCATCAAGTTGCGCAATGGCAAGACATTGACCATCAAAGCTCCGAAGTTGAGCGACAAGAACTTCCGCGTGAAGAGTGTTTCGCTCAATGGCATGCCTCTCTCCGACCATCGCATCACTCATCAGCAGATAATGGAAGGAGGAGTGCTGCAGTTTGAAATGGTAAAGGGCAAGACTACGGTCAATGAGACTGTAGCACTAACACCGACGAGAGACCAAACAGAGCCATCGCGCGAAGGCAAGTATCTGTTTACATATTCGCTTCATGGACAGACTCGCCGATTCACGGTCAACATTGACACTTCCGACAAGGGCGTGACCCTCAAATGGGGCATAGAGCGCAATCTGAAGTGGTGGCACGGTTCATACATCATGAGCCAGAAAGCTCTTGCCGAAGCATCGTGCCTCAACTATGAGCAGCCACTCGACCGTCAGCACATCACGCTTGGCGACAAAGAGCTCTTCGCCATCCTCTCGCAGAAAGCTCTCGACAGCATAAAGAGCAACGGCACTTGCGTCTTCAACAACACGACCTTCACGCTTGTTGACCAGCTGCCTGCCACCGACACCCATCCGTCGCTTCTTCATCTGAAGGACAGCGACGAAGGCGCGGAGATGTGGGTTGCCGACGACAAATCTCTGCCGCTCATCTGGGAGATGAAGGACAACCCTGTTGAGATCAACTGGAAAGTGAGTGTATTATAAAATAGAAATACGCCCTGAAATGGCAAAAGCAAAACTTGAGGTTAATAAAAAATCTATACTTATGGCAGAAACAAAAAACAAGCGTCTGTTGTCACTCGACGTGCTGCGAGGCATGACAGTAGCAGGCATGATTTTAGTGAACAACGGTGGAGGCCGCTACAGCTTCGAGCCTCTCAACCATTCGGCATGGAACGGTCTGACTCCTTGCGACCTTGTCTTTCCATTCTTCCTCTTCATGGTCGGTGTCTCGATCTTCATCTCGTTGAGCCGTCATGCTGGCGAGCCAGGCATCGTGACCAAGATCATCAAGCGCACCGTCATCATGTTCGCCATCGGTGTCCTGCTTCACGCTTGGGACATGCTCATCTGGGGCGACGCTGCCAACATCCCTGGCTACCTGCGCATCTGGGGTGTCCTTCAGCGCATAGCCCTCTCCTACTGTGGTGCTTCCCTCCTCTTCCTTGCATTCCAAGGGCGCCATCTCTGGAAGATCTCCTTCTCCCTGCTAGCCATCTATGCCGTAATACTGCTTGTGGGTAACGGCTATTCGGAAGAGCAGAAGAGAACTGGCTCGGCAAGGTGGATCGTGCATTGTTCGGCAATCATATCTATAGCAAGGTGCTCGACGGACGCACTCCTGTCGATCCTGAAGGCCTGGTAGGTGTGATATCGGGCATTGCTCATGCCATGATTGGCGTGATATGCGGAAAAGCCATAATGAAGGGCAAGGATGTCGGAGAGAAGATCATGAACGTCGTGGTCATCGGAGCAGCATTGGGCATCGTTGGTTATCTAATCAGCTACGGCTTGCCAATCAACAAGCGCATCTGGTCACCAAGCTATGTGCTCGTCACCTGCGGCATGGGAGCCTGTCTGCTTGGCCTGTTCACATGGCTCATCGACCTCAAGGGGTACACCAAGTGGAGCACTGTTTTCCAGTGGTTCGGCATGAACGCGCTCTTCGTCTATATCGTCAGCGAGATATTCCCTTCAGTCTTTGGCGTGACTGGCATTTCGGGTCTTCTGTTCGACGGCTGGGCATCGATCTTCGGTCCTGGAAGTCCGTGGTCGTTCCTTTTCTATGCCCTTACGCTCGTAGCAATGATGGCATTTCTCGCATGGCTGCTGTTTAGGAAGAAGATAATAATTAAAATCTAAAACACTATCATACAATGAGAAATATCATAAAAAGCCTAATCTTTGTTTCGGCTCTTTTGTTGAGCGCTTGCTGTCAGCAAAAGACTCCAGGTGTTTATAATGTCCTCGATTATGGTGCTGTGGGCGATGGCGTCACCGACGATGCCGTTGCCATTCAGGAGGCCATCGACAAATGTTCGGCCGACGGTGGCGGACAAGTCATTTTCCCTTCTGGCAAAACCTTCCTCTCTGGTCCGGTCGAGCTGAAGTCGAATGTCGATTATCACCTCGAAATCAACTCCGTATGGCGTGCCAATCCCGACGAGAGCATCTACCATCTCTCGGCTTTCAATGAGAACAAGGGCGAAGGCATGATGTGGATATGGACCAAAGACACCAAGAACATCTCTATCACAGGACAAGGCACCATCGATGGCAATGGCATTGCCTTCATGGGTGCAGAATTGCATGACAGCTACGAGCTCAAGGAACTTGCCGACCCAAGCTTTGACCCTCGTCCGCACGTGCTCACTCTCATGGGTGTCGAGAAGCTTCAGATACGCGACGTGACCATCTGCAACGGAGCCTACTGGACCGTTCACCTCATCGGCTGCTACGATGCTTCGATCATTGGCATCAGCCTCATTAACAACCTCAAGATACGCAATGGCGACGGCATCGACATCGACCATTCGCGCAAGGTTCGCATCTCCGACTGCTACATCACTTCAGGCGACGACTGCATCTGCCTCAAGAACCGTCGCGAGTTTGAGGAATATGGCCCATGTCAGGACATCACTGTCACCAACTGCGTCATGTCTGGCCGTTCTTGCGCCATCAAGATTGGATCAGAGAATATGGACAGCATCAGCGACGTGCTCATCGACAACTGCATCATCAAGGCAAGCAACCGCGGCATCGGCATACAGAACCGCGACGAGGGCACTGTGACCAACGTGGTGTTCTCAAATATCATCATCGAAGGCTATTTCTTCAGCGACGTGTGGTGGGGCAAGGCCGAACCTATCTATGTCACTTCCTACCCTCGCGCATCTTCCAACCATAAGGATGGCAACTGGCGCTTCCCAAAGGGTGTGACCGAAGGCCGCTGTGGCGAAGTAAGTAACATATGGTTCCGCGACATCATCTGCAACTCCGAAAACGGAGCGTTCATCGGTGGCGATGTACCGGAGAAAGTCCACAACATATATCTTGAGAACGTCAACATGACTCTTGCCAAGCGCACCGACTATCCTGGCGGCATCTACGACAAGCGTCCATGCAAGGGCGAAGGCTTCATCAAGGGCAA
>SFEH01000052.1 GCA_004557315.1 Bacteroidales bacterium | reverse complement strand
GGATGGCTGAAAACAACTTGCCACACATCGTGAGATGAGAAAGCGCGAAACCGCCGTATGCGGAACCGCTTGTACGGTGGTGTGGGAGGTCGGTAAATGCGAAAGTAGGAGGCAAATGCCTTTTATGATTAGCATTTACCTCCTACCCGATTGCAATATTATGCGATAAAATGAGTTTTAGGAAGATAAAGGAGATAAAGACAAATGATTTTTGTCAAAGATAATATCTCTTGCTTTATCTTCCCAACAAGAAACAGACAATGCAACTATTCGTGCTATAGGTCTCAATTTCCAAGACGGCTTGCAGCATCCTTACCTGCACCTGTACCCTTGTACTTGTTAGGAGTAGCATTGAAGGTGTAGCGCAGCGAGATGTTCAGGCGCTGGCTGTTGCGGCGAGTAAACTGTTCGATCTCATAGTAGCCGCAGTCGAGCTTGATGCGCTGTCCTGCGTGATTGAGCACGTCAGAGATTGAGGCGCGGAGGCAGAGGGCATCGTTAGCCAACCAGCTCTTCTGCACTACGAATCCGAGGTTGCAAGTGGTGTTGTCGATGCGGGCATTCATCACGTCGCCCTTGCTCAGATAATTCATGTTGCACTCTAATTGCCATGACTTCTTCAGACGTACGGTGTGGCTGAGATTGAGCACAAAGAGCGGATCGTCGTAGGAGATCTTGCGGCTGCCGCTTGCCTCGCGAGGGTCAGCAAGAGTCTGCGAATACTTGATGGCCTGAATGCCCACTGTTCCGTTGAGGCTGTAACAACCCCATGTAGGGAAGAGGCTGATGAACGCACCACGCATGTGGACAGGATTCTCGAGGTTGATGTTCTTGAGCAGGATCACACCCTCGTCGTTGTAGATATACGACCA
This sequence comes from Bacteroidales bacterium, assembly GCA_004557315.1. GTDB lineage: Bacteria > Bacteroidota > Bacteroidia > Bacteroidales > UBA3663 > Liminaster. The sequence continues at coordinate 13,425 of SFEH01000052.1, read as the reverse complement.
CTGTGACAGAGCATCATCGGTCTTTGAATACGACAGGTAGAGATTGATCCACTTGTAGTTGATGCTTGCTCCAACCTGCTGGATGGTGGTGTTCTTGAGCTTTGGATCACCCTGCTGGTAAGAGTAAGGGTTGATATAGACCATCGACTCATCGAGCACCTGATAGTTAGGACGCTCGGTCTTGATGCTGTAGTTGAGCGATGCCTGAACCATGCCGAAGCGGTTGGCCCACGAGAAGGTCGGGAAGAAATCGTCGGTGTAGCGCGACATCGATCCCTTGCCGTCGATGAGGTCGGTATAGTCGAAGCCCACATGCTCGTAGCGGAGGCCAGCGCTGAGGCTACCGATCTTAGGCAACATCATGCCATATTCGGCAAAGAAGGCGATGTTGTTTTCCTGAACTTCCGATTTTGTGCTCGGGATGTTGACACCATCGATTTGGTAGCTTGAGTTGCGGGTCACGAACGAATTTTCAGAACCGAAGTTGAGCATACCTTTCCAGATTGGATAGCTGAGCACGAGCTTGGTAGCAATCATGTGGCTCGAACCAGGGTTGACCGAACTCATGTGGCTGGTCACACCATCGGTCACGTCCTGGATGGAAGTGCGGTCGGTGTTCTTGCGAGTCAGGAAATCAACATTGAGGTCGATGCCGAGGTTGCCCACCTTGCCATTGTAATATGCGTTGCCTGACCAGTTGAAAGGTATGGATGAAGTCGCACGCTGAGAGTTATTGCTCAGAGCCTTCTCAACAAGGCTGTTGTCCGACATTCGGGTCTTGGTCATCTCTGTTGTCTGCCAGAGGTCGGTGTGTGGGTCGAACATGTCGTTGCGCTCGATGCGCATACCTACAGAGTGGTTTTCGGCAATCTGCCAGTTGAAGCCGATGTTGGCATTCAAGCCATCGCCCTTCCATTCGGAGTCAAGTTTCATCATCTGGGTGATGTTCATCAATTCGCCTTTCTGCTTGAAGTAGCTCCATTGATTAGGAGAGGCCTCGTTGACAGTGCTCCATTGCCAGTAGTTGACCATTCCGAACACATCGACATTGTTGTGGCGATAGCGCAGGTTGAGCGTAGCGCTTGGGTCGTAGTTGCCGTAAAGCAGGTCGTTGTCGCTCACGAGCGAAAGGTCGTAGCCGAAGCCGTTGCCCTTGCGCTTGATGGTCTTGATGCGCACCACCGACGATACTGTGGCGTCATACTGAGCGCCAGGGTTGGTGATTACTTCCACCTCCTTGATTTCCTCACTACGCAGTCGCTTCAGCTCGTCAGGATCGGTCATCTTTCGGCCGTTGATATAGACAACAGGAGTGCCTTTGCCCAAAACCTCAAGGTCATCGCCTTTCTTGGTCATGCCAGGTACTTTCGAGAGCATGTCCTTGGCAGTACCCGACTTTTCGAGCACTGTGCCCTTGACTGTTGTCACCATTGAATTGCCTGTGAGCTTGGTCTTGGGCAACATGCTGTTGACTGTGATCTCGCTGAGCATGTGAGCATCTTCCTTCATCACGATCTTACCCGTGAATTCGCTCATATTTATATATATAGTCTCATAACCGATGCTCGATACCTTCAGCACACCTTTGTCAACATTGGTGGTAATGCAGAAATTTCCGTCGAGGCCACTTGTCGCACCTTGTACGAATGTAGAGTCGGGCAGTGACATCAAGACCACATTGGCACAGTCGAAAGGCTTGCCATTGGCATCAACTATTGTTCCCTTAACATCGGGCTGTTTAGCTCCCATCGCTGCGGCATTCATCAGTGCTGCAGCACAAATCATCATTGTAGTTTTCATTTTTTGAGTTTATTATAATATTTTAGTTAGATATGTCAAGCGACATCTGTCAAATTGATTGACGATGCAAAATTCGAAAAAAAGATGATAAATTGCAAGAGATTGTTTGAAAATTGTGATGAATGGTTAAAAAATGTGACGAATGGATGGAAGAATGTGACGAAAAGAAAGAAAATGTGACGGAAGGAATCCTTCCGCCACACTGATAGATCATCGTTATTTGCTTATTTGATTCTTAATATTTCCATTAGCTTGTCGTAATTGAAGCCTACATAGCCATCGAGCACATAGTCGCATTTGTCCTTGATGGCCTCAGCACTGTTGACCGTCGAAAGACCGATTGTAAAAATCCCAGCCGACGTTCCTGCCTGCAAGCCAGTGAAGGCATCTTCAAACACCACGCACTCGTCAATGTTGCAGCCAAAGACTCTCGCACCTTGAAGGTAACAGTCGGGCGCAGGCTTGGAAGCAGTGAAATCCTCGGCTGTGAGGACACGGTCGAAGAGGTCGTAGAAATGAGGAATGGCTCTTTCGACACACGACATCTTGTTCTTGTCGGAAGAAGTCACTATGGCGCATTTCACTCCATGGCGCTTCAGATCGTCGATGAAGTCGAGTGCTCCAGGGTAGAACTCGTAGGACATGTGCGATTCTCCCTCGTTGAGCATCTCCTTGACCTGCTGCTGGTCGTTCGGGTCAGGAAAATACTTTTCGAAGATCTGGACAAGCGTGGTGCCCTTGATCATGTATTCCAACCCGGGAATGTCGGGACGAAGCCGCCGTGCGATGTTTCCCCATATCACTGTATATTGGTTTTCGGTGTCGATGAGAGTGCCATCGAGATCGAAAAGTGCTGCTTTGAGATTTTTCATATTAGTAAAATTGAGAGTGCAAAGATAAGGAATTTCACAGTATTTCCCAATAACAGAGGTTAATTTTTTGTCATTGCCATTTATTTTCAATATCTTTGTCGCTCATTATATGTAATAAATAGATAATATGGCTGAACATCTTTTTGTCCCTACTGGCTCGAAGAGAGAGAAGTATGAGGAACTGTTTCCGCAGATCAAGTCGCTCATAGAGTCAGAATCCGACCTTATTGCCAATATGGCAAACGTATCTGCAATGATACATGCGACTTTCGGTTTCTGGTGGACTGGTTTCTACCGCGTGCTGGATGGCATGTTAGTGCTTGGTCCGTTTCAAGGTCCGCTCGCGTGTACGCGCATTAAATATGGCAAAGGAGTGTGCGGCACTGCATGGCGAGAGGCTAGGACTCAAGTCGTGCCTGACGTGGATCTCTTCCCTGGCCACATCGCTTGTTCGTCGGCATCGAGGAGCGAGATCGTCGTTCCGATCAAGCTCAATGGAGAGGTGGTGGGAGTGCTCGACATTGACAGTGCCGAACTCAATACCTTCGATGAGGTAGATGCTGAATGGCTTGAGAAGGTGGTGGAAGTGCTGATTGGCACAGAAAGCAGGAACAAATAACTATTTTTCAACATAACTTAATAACTGAAAGCAATGACATTGAACGAATATCAGGATGGTGCACTCAGCACCGCAATCTATCCGGAATCGAGAAAGATCATCTATCCGACATTGGGTTTGACAGGCGAAGCAGGAGAGGTGTCGGACAAGGTGAAGAAAGTGATAAGAGACAATAATGATGAGTTTAGCGACGAACACAAGCGACAGATTGCGCTCGAACTCGGTGACGTGCTCTGGTATGCCGCTACGCTTGCGCACGACTTGGGCTTCACGCTCGACGAGGTGGCACAGATGAATCTTGACAAGCTTGCCTCACGCATGAAACGCGACAAGATACATGGCAGTGGCGACGAAAGATGATGGCAGGCTGTATGTGATTTGTTTTATCAATTAATGCTTTTGTTTATAATTTAATGCTTTTTGACTATGAAGAAATTTGCTATTATTCTCACAGGTATCATTACGGCAATCCTCATTGCCGTTGTGGTGATTGCCAATATCGCTCTTGAGATGGCAGTGCATCCCGAAAACAACAAGACGCGCGACATTGAGACGTGTTATGAGAAGGTCTATAACGCCTATCCCGAACTGGAGCAATGGCACGATTCGCTCGTTGCCAATGGCCTGTGGCGCGACACCATGCTCGTGGCAAGCGATGGCTCGAAGCGTCATGGCGTGATACTCCAGCACGACTCGTTGGCTACAGGAGCTTCAATCGTGGTGCATGGCTATACCGACAATGCGCCTATCATGATGCGCTATGCATATCTGCATTATGAGACGTTGGGTCGCAATGTGGTGGTGCCCGAACATTATGCTCATGGAGAAAGCGACGGAGATGACATACGTTTTGGTTGGCTTGACCGTCTTGACATCAAAGACCTGTGGCTTCCACTTACCCACGAACTCTGGAAAGACCAGAGCATTGTCATACACGGTCTGTCGATGGGTGGAGCTATAACGATGTTCGTTTCGGGAGAGGAAATTCCAGATTCGCTTAACCTCACGGCATTTATCGAAGACTGTGGCTATACCTCGACATGGGATCAGCTTGCATATCAGGCCAAGGAGATGAACATGCCTGAGTTCCCTGTGCTGTATGTTGCAAACTTGCTTTGCCGCATGAAGTACGGATGGGACATGAAGGAGAGCAGTGCGGTGAAGCAATTGGCAAAGTGTACACGTCCGATGCTTTTCATTCATGGCGATGCCGACGATTATGTTCCTACAGAGATGGTCTATCGCAACTATGATGCAAAGATAAGCGGCTACAAAGAACTGATGGTGGTGCCAGGCGCGAAGCACGCACGTTCGATTCATAAAGCATGGGATGAATACGTAGAACGAGTAGAGAGTTTCCTCGCCAAAACAGAGAAATAAAAAATCCTTCCGACTCTCACGAGCTAGAAGGATCTCAATAATCATTCACTTATTGTTACCATAATGTGCCGCAAAGATAGGGCGGTTTTTTTTATTATCCAAATTTTTTAGAGACTTTTTTCAAAAAAAAAGCTTTTTTCTTGAAAAAAATGGCGAAATTGGCGAGAACCTCTCTTTTTTTCTGCCTTTTTCAGTCCAATTTCTGCTGTTATTTCTTGTTTTCATGTTTCAGAACATACCAGATTGACATTGCCATGCCTGGGAGAGTGAGCCAGCATGCACGGATGAAAAATTCGGGGTATCCGATGTCCTGTTGCCAATAGCCCGAGATTATCGTAGGCAAGGCCATGCCTATTGCCATCAGAGCTGTCAGGAAAGCATAGTGGACGGTCTCATACTCGCCTTTGGCACATTGCAGGAGATAAACCGTGTAGGCAGTGAATCCAAAACCGTAGCCGAATTGCTCGACCGAGATGCATGTGCCAATGACTGTCATGTCGTTCGGCTGAATGATTGACAGGTAAACATAGAGCAAATCGGGAATATTGAGAGCGAGAGCCATAGGGATGATGCACCGACGCAAGGAATAGCGAGAAATGCAGATGCCTCCCAAGATGCCGCCAATGGTGAGCGACAACATTCCCAGAGTGCCATAGAGAAGTCCATATTGCTCATTGTTGAGCCCAATGCCGCCATTCTCGACCGAGTCTTTCAGGAAGAGCAATGTCACCTTCGACAGAAAAGCTTCGCCCAAGCGATAGGTGAAGATGAAGAGAAGAAGGAAGACAAGATCCTTGAACGAACGGTTGGTGAAGAATGTAACGATGCTCTTGATATAGCTCGACTTGATTGCATCGACGTCACCCATGATGCCAGTCTTGACCACTCCTTTGTTCTCGGTCTCGACTTTTGGCAACATGAATTGATAGCCTATATATAATAAGAAGAAGAGCGACGCGATAATGCCGAAAGTCAGTTGCCATGAGGTCGTTGTGCTGAAGCCCGACATCTCGAATCGTCCTGTGACCCAGACAAGAGCTCCTGTGGCAAGAAGCCAGCCCATGCGATAGGCCATGTTGCGGATCCCCACAAAGAACGACTGGGCATCCTGCGACAGAGCCTTCATGTAGAAACCGTCGCAAGAGATGTCGTAAGTGGCAGAGAGGATGGCAGCCGTTGCCGCAAATATAGTCACGGCATATTGCCAGATGCCAGAAGAAAGCGATAGGGAAGTGGCAAGGAAGACGATGGCAAGCCCAGCCTCCATAAGCATCATCCAGCGACGCTTGGTGCTGATGGAATCGACCAGCGGACTCCACAGGAACTTCAGTGACCAGGGGATGCTCAACATGCCGGTGATTGCTGCAACCGAGCCGTTGCTCATGCCCATGTCGGCAAGCAATGCTACCATGAGGGTGTTTACGATGGCATAGGGAAGTCCTTCGCCAAGATAGGCCGACAATATCCATGGCCAGTGCTGTGGGTAGTAGTTTTTGTTCATATCCGTATGATGCGAGTTAACTCCCGCTAACTCCATATTAAAAATTGTTGCAAAAATATAGAAACTCCGTAACAAATGCAAACTTTCGATACCTAATTTTGCTAATGTGAGAGAAAAGTATTACCTTTGCGCGTATTTTATTATGATGAAACGATTTATCTCAACCATATTGTTAATGATCTCGATGGTGGTCTGCGGCTTTGCCCAGATCAACACTGATCGTGTGCTTGCCATCGGACGAAATGCACTCTATTTCGAGGACTATGTACTGTCGATACAGTATTTCAATAATGTAATATCTGTCAAGCCATATCTCCCAGAGCCATATCTCTATCGCTCGATAGCCAAGGTCTATCTTGATGATTATACAGGAGCAGAGGAAGATGCGACGGAGTGTCTCGAACGCAATCCTTTCATCGCAACGGCTTATCAGGTGCGAGGCATAGCGCGTCAGAACCTCAAGGACTATGATGGAGCCATCGAAGATTTCCTCAAAGGCTTGAAGATTCAGCCAGAGAACAAGGTGTTCCTGCGCAGTCTTGGCGTGTCGTATGCGCTGAAGGATGATTTTGCAAAGGCTGATTCATGTTTCGACAGTTTCGTCAGGATCTTCCCTTCCGAGCCATCGGCCTACATCACACGTGCACAGTTGAAGATGGAGATGAACGATAGCTTACAGGCACTTGCCAATCTCAACAAGGCTATCGATCTCGACAAAAGTTCGTCGTATGCTTTTGGACTCCGTGGCATGATACTCGAAGGACAGGAGAATCATTCGGAAGCCTTGAAGGATCTTGACATGGCAATCAAGCTCGATCCTGAGCAGTCGGCATATTACATCAACCGAGGTCTGATCAAATACAATGTCAACGATCTTCGAGGAGCTTTGGCTGACTATGATCAGGCTATACAGATTGACCCGCAGAGTGTAATATCACTGTACAACCGAGGCTTGCTCCGTGCGCAGATTGGCGATCGCAACAGGGCAATCAGCGACTTCAGCGCAGTGCTGGAACTCGAGCCTGACAATACGTTTGCAAGCTATAACCGCGCCATTCTACGCGATGAGGTTGGTGACTTGCGTGGCGCAATCGACGATTATACGGCGGTGTTTGCCCAGCATCCTAATTTCTTCCCTGCACTTTATGCACGCTCGGAAGACAACCGCAAGCTCGGAAACAGCACTGCAGCCGACGATGATTTCAAGCAGGCTTTTCTTGTTGAACAACGTGTCAAGAAAGAACGCGACCAGCGTGAGAAGCAACGCCAGGAACTGCTGGCACAGGGCGTGCAGAATCCTGACAGCATCCTGTATGCCGATCCGAGCACTCGTGACGAGGATATGGATGATGATGCCCGCACCCGAAGGGAGAGCGACCGTAACATCAGGAAGTTCAACCGCATAATGACGGCAAATACTGATGACCGCACAAGCCGTTATGAGAGTAATATCCGTGGACGTATTCAGGACCGAAACTTCACTGTCGAGCTGCAGCCTATGTTCATCCTCTCATATTATGAGAAGAATGATGAGGTGCGTCAGAACATATATTTTGAGAAGACATTGTCGGACTTCAACCGTGCCGGACTCCTCAGCCGTCGCTTGAAAGTGGTATGCAATGAACCGATGCTCACCAAGGATCAGGTTCAGGCACACTTCGCTTCAATAGATGACTACTCGCGTGCCATTGGTGTTTCGGGAGGAAACCTCATACATTTCTTCGGACGAAGCCTCGACTTTATGCTGGTGCAGGATTATCAGAATGCCATTGCAGACCTGAACCAGATCCTGATGCGCAAGGACAATTTCATTCTTGCTTATTTCAATCGTGCAGTTGTGCGTTTCCGCCAGATTGAGATTCAGGACAGGGCAGGCGTGGTATCGGCAAATGCCAAGACTGGCGATGATGACTTGCGAAACAGTGCCCTGACGGCAGTAGGCACGCAGTCGAGCCAAGCTACGCAAATGGGTAATTTCGGAAATATCAGGATCAATTCGAATGTGCTCACTGCTCAAGAGCGGGCAAAAATAGAGGCAGAACGCCAGCAGCAGGCTCGCAAGGTGGAATGTGACCTTGCCATGCGCGACCTTGACAAGGTGATCGAATTGTCTCCGACATTTGTCTATGCATATTATAACCGAGCATATATCTCGTCAAAGATGAACAATCTCGATGCTGCCCTCAACGATCTCAACAGGGCAATTGAGCTTTACCCATCGTTTGCCGAGGCATATTATAACCGAGGACTCATCTATCTGCGCATGGGCAAGACACGTCTTGGCATTCAGGATTTGTCGAAGGCTGGAGAGCTTGGTCTTGCGGTGGCTTATAGTGTGTTGAAACGTGCCAACTCCGATTAATCAGAAACTAATTATACAAATTGCTATGCAACAGAAAATCATCATCTTGGACTTTGGTTCTCAAACCACACAGCTCATTGGACGCCGTGTACGAGAACTCGACACTTTCTGCGAAATCTTGCCTTACAACAAGTTTCCACACGATGATCCGAGTGTCATAGGTGTCATTCTATCGGGCTCTCCGCTCAGTGTTTATGCCGACGATGCCTTCCATGTCGATCTATCTCGCATCCGTGGCCGTTTGCCTATTCTCGGTATTTGTTATGGCGCTCAGTATATGAGCCATATCTATGGCGGAAAGGTAGAGAGTGCGGGCACTCGCGAGTACGGACGTCAGAATCTGCAGTTCATCGACAAGGAATGTCCGCTGTTCCGTGGCTTTGACGATAATTCCCAGGTCTGGATGTCACATGGCGACAGTATCACATGTGTTCCTGAAGGAGCAAAGGTAGTGGCATCGACAGAGACCGTTCAGAATGCCGCATACTATATTCCGGATGCTCGTCAGGGTGCAGAGACCGACAGTGCTGAACCAATGCCAATCTTTGGCACACAGTTCCACCCAGAGGTGTTCCACTCATTGCAGGGAACTTTATTGCTCAAGAACTTTGTGGTTGATGTGTGTCACAGCCATCAGGACTGGAGCGCCGATGCCTTTGTTGAGAGCACAGTCAAGGAACTGAAGGAGCAGATTGGCAATGACCGTGTGATTCTTGGCCTTAGTGGTGGCGTTGATTCTTCTGTTGCAGCAGTATTGCTCAATAAGGCTATCGGTAGTCAGCTAACATGTATCTTCGTGGACCATGGAATGTTGCGCAAGAACGAGTTCCGCGATGTGATGAAAGACTATGAGTGCCTTGGACTCAACGTTGTCGGCGTGGATGCCAGTGACAAGTTCCTTGGTGACCTTGCAGGAGTGCGCGAGCCAGAGAAGAAACGAAAGATTATAGGTCGCGACTTCGTAGAGGTGTTCGATGCCGAGGCAAAGCGCATCATTGCAGAAAGCAAGGATGGAGAAAGTGAGGTCAAGTGGCTTGCTCAGGGTACTATCTATCCTGACCGTATCGAGTCGCTCAATATCACAGGAAAGGTTATCAAGAGCCATCACAATGTGGGTGGACTCCCAGAAGAGATGCATCTTTCGCTCTGCGAGCCTCTGAAATGGCTGTTCAAGGATGAAGTGCGTCGCGTCGGTCGTTCGATGGGTATGCCAGAGCATCTCATTACCCGTCATCCTTTCCCTGGACCAGGCCTTGCGGTGCGTATTCTTGGCGACATCACTCGCGAGAAGGTTGCCATCCTTCAGGAAGCCGACGATATCTACATCCGTGGACTCCGCGAATATAAGGTTAGACTCTCGGGAGAAGAAGCACGCCGAGTGCTGGCAGCTGGTGTTCCTGCCGATATGCAGAATGGAGAGATTGAGGTCTCACTGTACGATCAGGTATGGCAGGCAGGTGCTATCCTGCTCAGTGATGTGCGCAGTGTAGGCGTGATGGGCGATGAGCGTACTTATGAGAATCCAGTTGCTTTGCGTGCTGTGACATCAAGTGATGCCATGACTGCCGATTGGGCTCACCTCCCTTACGACTTCCTTGCCAAGGTATCGAATGACATCATCAACAAGGTTAAGGGAGTGAATCGCGTTTGCTATGACATTTCGTCAAAACCACCTTCGACAATCGAGTGGGAATAATGTCATTATTCATAATACATGTATGATTTTGGTGTTCAGGCTTGCGAGCCTGGGCACTTTTCCTTTTAAAATGAATGATGAAACCTTAAAAAATCAAAAATTGCTTTGTATTCTCATTATTAATGAGTATATTCGCGTCTTGTAATATAAAATATGTCTATGAACAAGTCGTTTTCAAAGATACTTTTCGCATTTTTTGTGATGCTTTTCCTTTCGGTCCCTTCTGTCTTTGCGCAGAATGAGAATCCGAGCAACCTTACAAACAGCGCCTATTCACGTTATGGTTTCGGTAAGCTGGGAAGCGTTGGCAATGCTTCGACCAGGGCAATGGGAGGCCTCGGTGTTGTGACGTATTCCAATTCAACTACCAATCTCTACAATCCGGCTTCACTCACTGCTATTGATACTCTGACAATGCTTGTTGAAGCAGGCTTGAACTGTGAATGGCAGTTCGTGAGTGAGAATGGTAAGCACGAGAAGCATGTCAATTCAGGTTTCAACTACCTCTCTCTGCATTTTCCTCTCTGGCACAATTTTGCAGGAGCTCTTTCGCTTACACCTTATTCGATGGTGGGCTATTATTATGGAAATACTACTAAAGAGCCTATCGACAATTCGATCAGCACTGTTGATACATTAGCCTATAGTAATACATATCAGGGCAATGGCGGCTTGCAGAAGATTATGGCAAGCATTGGCTGGCGTCCGATTACTACCAAGACGACGATGCTCAATGTCGGACTCAATGCGGCTCTGATTACAGGATCGGTGAGCCATTCGAGCTCGGTCTATATCTCAAGCGGTCAGGCAAAAAGCACTTATGTGACACGTGGCTATACTGCCAAGGGATTTGATCTCGGGATAGGAATCCAGTATCTGCATCGACTCAATGCAGGACGTACTCTTCTCTTAGGTGCGACGTTCTCTCCAAAGACTCCTATTCATGTCAGTGCCGACAATGTCAAGTTCAGCAATACCGATACAGTATCCGTTAATGAGAAGTTTAATGTCAACGCTCCGATGAAGGTTGGAGTTGGTGCATCGTATCATATTGATAGAAAATTGCAAGTTGGTGCTGAGTTTTCGATGGAAAACTGGTCAAAAGTGGCAGGATTGGACGCAAATATGAGCAAAACTGACGGAATTTATAAAAATATTTCTAAATTTGCAGTCGGTGTGGAGTATCAGCCAAGTTCTTTTGATCAGAATTACTTTAAGACTTGCCGTTACCGTGCGGGCTTGAATTTCAAGAATTCGTATGTTGAGACCTTTGGCAGTCAGAACAATGAATATACGGCATCATGTGGTATTGGACTTCCTGTCGGATTCATGTCTCGTCGCCGCAGTCTGCTCAATCTCTCACTTGAATATACTCATGTGGAGCCTTCAGAGAAGAAACTCATGAGTGAGGACTATATCAATCTCACGATTGGCGTAACGTTCAATGAGATGATGTTCTTCCGCAATAGACTTCGTTAAAAAAAACAATATTAATCATATAAAACAAAACACAATGAAAACATCTGCAAAATTCCTTTTTGGAGCTATCCTTGCAATGGGTGCTTCATCAGTATTTGCACAGACTCCAGAACAGCTGGAGATCCAGTGTGCCAATGGTAACACAGTGGGTGAGAACAACTCTCTCTACACAGAGTATGCCAAGCAGAAGAACTGGGGCGATGCTTACGAGTTCTGGAAGGCTCTCTATGATGCCGTTCCAAACTTCAACAAGAATGTCTATGTCTATGGCGTAAACATCCTCAAGGATCGCATCAACAAGGTTAAGGCTGACCCTGCAGCACGTCAGGCTGCGGTAGATGACCTTATGGCTCTCTACGACAATCGTATGAAGTACTTCCCTTCACCAGAGATTCTTGGAAAGAAGGCTACTGACTACCTTACCATCATGGGCAAGAATGCCGACAAGGATCTGGCTTTCGGATGGATTGAGCAGAATGTGCTTGAGCAGAAGGATGATGCTGATGCAAAGGTTTTGACACAGTATGTCAGCATTTCTTATGATAAGTTCAAGGATGATCCTACTTACAAGCCAACCTACATCGCTAACTACATGAAGGGTACTGAATATCTTGACGGTGCGCTCGACCGCTATCAGCTTCGTCTTGAGGCAGACCGCGACATCTGCGCTGGCGTTAAGGCTTCTGATCCTACAACAAAGGCTAACACTCCAGAGAAGGCTGCCAAGGACTCAACTCTCGCAAAGCAGTTTATCGACTATACCCGTAAGGCAAAGATGGGTCTTGTGACACAGTTCGCTGGTTCAGGTGCTGCTGATGTTGCTACACTCGTTGAGATTTTTACTCCACAGGTAGAGGAGAAGAAGAACGACCAGGTGTTCCTCAACAACGTATCAAAGCTTCTTGGCCGTTCGAAGGAAGGTCGTGAGACAGAGCTCTATACAACTTGTGCCGACTATTCATATCAGATCTCTCCATCAATGGAAGCTGCCAAGGGTCTTGCACAGGCTGCCCTCAAGAAGCAGGATTGGGATCGCGCTATGGATTACTATGAGGAGGCTCTCAAGCTCGCTATCCAGCCAGATGACAAGTGTGAGATTCTTAAGTATGAAGCAGCTATTCACCAGCAGCGCGGACGCAAGTCTGCAGCTCGCGAGGCTCTCCGCAAGTCTCTCGCGCTTGATCCAGAGCAGGCAGAGCCACACGTAATGATTGCTAACCTCTATGCTACTTCAGCAAGAGAGTCTGGACTTGACGCTAATATCCAGGGTCTCGTATTCGTAGCAGCAGTTTCTGAAATGCAGCAGGCTGCAGCTCGCGAGGAGGATCCAGAGAAGAAGGCTTCTTACAACTCAACAATCGCTAAGTATAAGGCAGCTTACCCAGAGAAGTCAATGCTCTTCATGAAGGGTCTTCAGTCTGGTTCTTCTTATACTATCGGTGGCTGGATGGGTGTAACTATCACAGTGCCTTGATCGCTTAAAAAGATATAATTTTCACACAAACAATGGTGTGCCAAAAGTCATTTGAGTGGCTATCGGCACACCATTTTATTTGCTGATTTTGGCAGTTATGCTTGTAAGTATATAATGTAGATGCTTGTCAAGTATCATTTCTTATACAATTATTTTGAGAAGTTAATACTTTTTATTAAATTTGTGCCAAAATTATGCTATTATGAATTGGTATTTGCAACTCATTAATTGGTATTTCTCAA
>SFEH01000051.1 GCA_004557315.1 Bacteroidales bacterium | reverse complement strand
CGATGCCGGCACTTAAGTCTTTGTTTTTCTGTTCAATAAAAGTTTTAACAGCTTCTTCTGCAGAAAGATTTGTAATCGGTTCAAAATCAGCAAACTGTTCAAACTCAGCTGTATCTTTTACAAAGAAGCTGTATTTTTTTGAAACATTGTTTGTTTCAGATTTCAAGCCTGCTTCGAAAGTATCATTAACAAGTTCTTCAAATCCCAATTCTTTTTCTTTGATAATTTTCTCCTGTTTTGCAAGAAAATTCCGTATTATATGGGGCTTGAAGGCATTAATAATAAGAAATTTAGATATTATTTTCACAAATACGGACAAATACGGATTAGCACCCATTTTTTAGCCCTATCTTTGCACCGTCTTATAAGGTTGTGAGGTTATAAGGTTTTATGGTTTTGAGGTTATAAGGTAGCTCCGCGCTGTCAAAGAACCTTAAAACCTAAAAACCTCATAAAGAACCTAAAAACCCTTATAAACACCCACGAATTACCCACGCATCCCTTACTAATTCTCGGGGAAATGTAGGGATTTTGTGGGGGAAAACTACTGATATGGTTATAAGGTTGTGAGGTTATATGGTTATATGGTTATAAGGTTGTGAGGTAGCTCCGCGCTGTCAAAGAACCTTAAAACCTCAAAACCTTAAAACCTAATAAAAAACCTTACAAAGACAATGAACATCTTAACACCTTCTCTCCTTCACATCTTACCTCATCTGCTTCTTCGCTTCTATTCTTCTCATCCTCATTCTTCTACTATCGATACGTCATGCCTATCAGAGACTATCGTGAGTTCATAGAGTGTTTTGGACACAAGTGAAATATATCTATCCATTTTCTATTCACTTCCAGCGGCCTCGGGTGAAGTCTGGTATCTCGACGGGCTGGGAGCCGTTCGCTACCGAACGTGCCGAAAGCTCGATGATGCACGACCACTCGGCGGCATCATAGACATCCATATCGAGTGGCAGACCATGCTGCAGGCAATAGATAAGTCGGTAATCCATGATGAAGTCCATTCCTCCGTGGGTGCCCACGCGACGAGCCAATTCGCCAATCTCTTTTGCAAAGGGGTGCTCGTAAAGGTTCATCAGCTCTTCTACGCTGGCATCAGGTTGGGATGAGAGCGTCAGCACATGGGGTGATCCTTTTTGAGCAAAGCCCTCGGTGCCACTGATCAGGTAGCGGCGGGTATATGGACGAGGACTGGAGATGTCGTGTTGCAACAGGATGGTCTTGTTGCGTGCTGTCTTGATGATGGTCGTATTGATATTGCCTAACGTGTAGGCTTCGGGAGAGAGCGGCTGACTTAGCGTAGGATAGTTGAACTGTCCGCCTGAGACGGAGGTGAGCCAAGTCATACGGTCGCCACGGTGGATACCTAATGCCTGACAGATGGGTCCCAGACCGTGCGTGGGGTAGGGATTGCCTTCCATCTGCCAGAGACGATGGTAGGATAGACGCTCGTCAAAATTCAGGTGACGCAGGTCGTGTACATAGCTTCCCTCTACATGAAACACCTCACCCAGCAGTCCTTGCTGAATCATGTTGAGCACAGTGAGCTCAAACCAGTCGTAGCAGCAGTTTTCGAGCATCATGCAGTGGCGGCGTGTTGCCTCAGCCGCATCAACCAGAGCCCAGCACTCGGCCACCGTATTGGCTGCCGGCACCTCCAATGCCACATGCTTGCCCTGCGCCATGGCGTAGAGGGCTATCTTCGTATGGAGCTCACGGTTGGTGCAGACATAAACCAGATCGATATCCTCACGGCTGCACACTTCGCGCCAATCTTCAGCACGTCTGTACTCACATGGCAAGGCCTTGCCATGGCTGGCCACGAGGCAACGGGCAAAGTGGAGGTTCTCCTCATTGAGGTCGCATACCGCCTGAATGACTACTCCCTGCATGTGCAGGAAGTGGTGTATGGACTCCTTGCCCCGCTTGCCCAGTCCGATGAAGGCTATACGCACGCAGGGAATCGGTTCGCAGGCCAGTGCCAGCACATCTGGCACGACTGTAGAGGTATTGGGATGTTCTTCTATATGCTTCATAATCTCCGAACTATATGCTGCAGGCACGCTGATGTCCAAACAGCGTGGCAAAGATACACCTTTTCTGTCTAAAAAACAAATGATTTTTTATCAAAACTTTGATAGCGAGTTGAACGTATATAGAAGATCGCAGAATAGACGTCAAAAAGGCGGTTAATGTTAGTTGAACAACATCTGCTTATAATGAACAAAATAGAGTGACTAAGAATGGAACTGTGAAATCGACCACGAAACCATGGAAGATTGAGACGATGACAAGATCTTGACCGCAGGATTTGATGATGATGGGCAGTGTGGTGTCCATCGTGGTGGCACCACCAGCCGAGATTGGCGCAAGTCGTCCGAAAACAGAAGCCATCCAAGGCGCAAGAAGCAATGTGGCTATCTCGCGGATGATGTTACTCAACAGAGCAATGGTGCCGAGTTCGGGTCCTTTGTATTCGGTGATGAAGATGCTGCTGAGTGAATAATAGCCGAAGCCAGAACCGATAGCCAAGCAGTCGAACACCGAACGCCCATTCAGTACAAGGCTAATCAATGCGCATCCTGCCCAGGTGCCGAGTATGGTGACCAACGGCAACAGCAGAAGCCGAGGGCTGAGATGACGGAACTTGCGGATAGTCTCGGGGTCATTGCCTATGCTGAACCCTACGCAGCACATGAGACAGCATAGAGCATAGAAACTGAAGTCGATGGAAGTAGGATCGAAAGGAAGCCAACCGAAATATGCCACAAGACAGCCAAAGATGAAGAATGAGACAATGATGAGACTGCCTTTCAGTGGGTTGCCTTCTTCGGTGCGGTCAGTCTCGGTGACATTCTTCTTTGTCCTGCCTCCAGTGCTTTTACTGACATATTTACACAGCAACCATGATCCCACCATACATCCTGCCAAGGCTGCAAATGTGATTGCAAGAGCCTCGACACCCAATGTAGGAAGGGCATGGATGAGTTGCTGATTTGAGCCAACTTCCAGTCCTAACAGGAACAGCAGTACCCAGATGAGAGTGGTGATGACCACAGGCAGAAAGACGCAACGGTGATGACGGAACAGGTAACCTGCAGCCATGCCGCTGAGCATGATGAGGATAATGGTGAACATATTCCCACTCTGTCATTATTTTATTGAGACATTCACTTCTCCTTCGATCTTTCCGCTCTGATAGCATCCAGGATAGACCTGGGCGACTGACTCTTCACCGTTCTCGTTCTCGAACATACTGTTGACTTCGAGCATGATCTTTGGCTTGGTGCCGATGCCATCCCACAGGATGCCGCCCAAGTGGATGATGTCGGCCTGATCGTCAGAACCCTTGATGAGGATGTCGGCCTGATTTGAGCCTCCTACGATCTTGTCGCGGATCTTGAGGGAAGGAGGGAAGACAAGGCTGAGCTCGCCATGGGTACACAGCGAACCTCGGTTGCCGCCCATGAAGAATGAGCCGATATGGCAGTGCTCGTAGTTGCGGTGGAAGGTGAAGTGCTCTGGCAGACCATACATGATAACAGCATCCATGTGGTAGTCGAGTAGGGTTCGACCATCGCTGTCGGTCTGGGAGAGACTTCCCATATTGTTGTATTTGAGCAAATGCGACATATAGTCGGGACGGATGTGCGGAGCTCCATTCGAGCCGAGATACAGATTCTCGATCGAGCAGTAGTCGCCAATCTGAAGTGTGATTCTGCCATGCTGCTTGTTGCTATAGACTGTGGCACAGTTGCCACCTCCATATATGGCATCGTTGACTTTGACAATCTGACGCTTGCCGTCTCTCATGCCGCCAGAGATCTCGACCAGAGTCTTGATGATGTTCGGACGCGCAGCAGTGATGGCCTGCATCTTCTGGAAGTCGTTGGCATAGGCTCCCTCATAGTCAGGACTTGCTGGGATCTTGTAGTAATACATCTTGGCATCAGGGTCGTAGCACTCGGTTATCTCGTTGACATCAGGCGAATACTGGTAGATATATTCGCCATTTCCTGCACCGAACACCTCATTGATCTCGCCGCCTTCGAGAAGGACGTGCGTGCCATTGTATATTCTGCCCGACACATCGTTGCCGCCAAAGATTCTGCCGTATTTGCCAGCTCTGACTTTGATGATGGTGCCGTACTGGTTGTTGGCAAGCATCACATTGACAGGCTTGCCATCTTCAATCTTTCGGGTGTGGACATTGCCCATGCGGCAGCCTCCGAACACGTTGGCGGCACTGAAGTCAGGGTAGTCGAGGTTGAGCACCAGACCTGCTTTGACGGTGGTGTCAGGATGGAGGTTGCTGTCGCCCTCCTCGTTGTAGATTACGGCATCCGACTTGTTGCAGCCGCCATAGACCGAACCGACAGAGCCTTTCTTGAGCTGCCATTCTGGCTGGATGGTCATGTCCATCTGGTTGTTGCCGCCAAACAGACGGTTGATGTTGTACTTGACTTCCTGTCCGCGGATAATCTTCTGAACCGCAGGTATCAGGTCGGTTTTGGCAATAGCCTCGCTGTCCTTATAGTTGACAAGGATGTTAGTGGCTTTGCGCACATGGCTGTTGTTGGCACCTCCATAGACATCGAGCAAAGTGCCTCCTGCGATGTCGAGATATGTCATATCGACATCAGGATGCTGCTCGTTGACTCCAGATGCCTTGCCATTGCCGCCAGCATAGAGCTCGCCGATGAATGGGAAGCCAGAATAGGCAGTTCCCTCTTCAGGCGATTCGGTAATGCGGACGTATGTGTTGGTCGTGATTTCTTCGCCCTCGGTGTTCTTGTAGGTTCCGATGCCGATGTTTCCACTCACGTCGCTGCCACCATATACGCGATTGATGACCGTGTGGAAATGATCCTGACCCTTATCGTTGATTTCGACAAACGAGCCGCCCTCGATGTCGGCAATGCGCGAACCGCCGAAGACTTCGTTGAACTGACCACTGAAGATGCGCACCGTAGTGCCCACTCCTGCAGGAGCCTGGAGCCCTGGTACGAGTCGGCTCTCTGCCACCACGTCGCCCATCTTGCCTCCACCAAAGATCTTGTTCCACACGCCATGGGTTGCTGCATCCTGGGCTGTAGCACCCATTGTCTGTAAGTCGCAGACTACATTGCTCTTGCCGATGACGCGGCCTTCCATGCTGCCGCCATAAACATTGATGACATTTGGTATGGACTTGATGCCATTGAAGTCGGCACCGCTGAGCGAAACATAGGTATTGCCGATGACCTCGGTGTTCTGACCCTTGCCTGCTCCGAAGATCTGACAGCAGTCGTAGGTGTCGGATGCAAGGTTGGCAAGCATCTCGGCCGACGCATCGCTTGCGCCTATCAGGTCGCTGTGCATGTTGATGCTTGCTGCACCATGGATGATGCCATATTCATAACAGCCGCCGAAGATGTTCGAACCGCTCAAAAGGCTTGTGCCATCGTCGCCCTTGGTCAGCTTGGCAGGGGCAAACTTGCAGAAGATGTTGAGCTGGAGTCGGTGGTACTGCTTGATGTCCTTGTTGTAAGGCATGAAGCCTCCGATGTATTCCCTGACTGCTCCGATGCTGTCGCCTTGAGTCTCGACATATCTGAAATAGGCGTTCTGGCAGCCACCGATGACATTGCCTGTGATGGTGAGTCCAGCAGGCAGAGTGTAGTTATAGACGCTGTCGGCAGTCATTGATCCGCTGAAGCCGCCACCGATGAAGTTGCCTATGATGATGTCCTTGGCATCCATCTCGTCGTGAGTGTCGAAGACCTTCTGCTTGCCGTAAAGGTCGTTGATGGCAAACTGATTGTCGAATGAACGGTCGGAATTGAACGTGAGCAGAGGCACGCACGACATATCGACAGTGCGGCAGAAATGCTCGAAGTCTTTCTGACTCTCGTAGCCTTTGGTCCAATGTGTGCCATCGAGGGTGTAGGAAGGAATATATTCCATAAGGTTGCCGCCATTCGAGCCCATCGAGAGGTTGGCAATGGTGACATGGTCGCCGAGGTTGAGACGGGCGCGTCCAGAGTTAGGCACAAGCACCTCGCGCAGCTGTCCGTATTGAGGGCGGTCGTTGATGTCGCGCACAAACTGTCCGACAGTGGTGTTGTTGCCTCCGAGATACACCGTGCCATTGATGGTAGTTCTGTTGTTCTCGTCGATGCCGGATATGCTGATGCTTGCTGAAGCAACATGAGGATGCTCGCGTCCGATCGAAGCATTCAGTACGCTGTTCAGCTCAAAGTCGGATGTCGGCTGGTCGTAGTGTCCGTATTGTCCATTGCCCGAACCATAGACATTGCCGTTGATGGTTCCGCCGTAGATGTTGATGTTGGTGCCATAGAGGGCATTATTGCTGCCAGCGATGGAGCCTGTCACGTCGTTGCCACCATACACGGTCTTGATGAAGATGTTCTTGTTGCTTTCTGGGTCATCAGAACCGATATTGACCTGCGTCTCACCGCAGATATTGCCCATGAGTCCGCCTCCGAAGACGCAGTGAGCCGAACCAGAGATGAAGTTGACTGTTGTGCTGGTCAGATAGTTGCGGTGCTCATTGCTCGGAGTATAGATATTGCCGTTGAGATCCATGTCCATCAGTCCGATATTACCAACGAGGCTGCCTCCATAGACATTCCTTATGAACGGACGTCCCTTGATCGTCACATTCGAGCTACCCTCGACATTGCCCAAGAGTCCGCCTCCGAAGATGTCCATGAAGTTGAGATATGGCTTGGCTGTAATGTCTTTTGCATTGTCGGCATCGGTGAAGATAGAAGGGTCGAAGTCAAAGTCACCATCGACATCGATGAGCACATTGGTATTGCCCATCACGTCGGTCATCTCGCCGAACCCTCCGCCACATAGGGTGAAGCGCTTGTCCCATGGCTTGCCGTAATCCCAAAGGTTCAGACCTGCCTTTTCGAGGAACTCCTTCGAGAAGAGGCTTCGCCGAGCCTCGACGTATGTGTCGCCATGGACGATGCTGGCTGTCAGGCCACTTCCATATATGCCATAATAACGTATGGTGTCGAATTTCGAAGATTCAGGAATCCAGTCGAACTCTCCGTTCTTTATCAGGACATGGGCATCTCCTTCTATCTCGGCAATGATGGAGCGTTCGGGGTGTTCGATGTCGATGTGTCCGTGTCCGCCACCGAAGATTGAGTTCTGGATTTTGCCGCCATCGATGGTGACGTAGGTTGATCCCGACTCGTGGACAGACTTCGAGCGAAGGATATTGCCATAGTTGCCTCCACCGAACACGAAGTCGTTGAGCTTGGCATCGCCACTGATGTTGAGGTAGGTGTTGCCGACTACGCTCGCCATGTTGGATGTGAGATTGGCAGAATTGTACTCTGATGTCGGACGGTAGAATGAGCCTTCTCCGCCAGAGAATACCATGCCCTTGATGGTTCCGCCCGAGATATTGATATGTGTGGAGCCATAGACAAAGGCGAGACTGTTGAAATAGTCCTTGCCCTGCTGCACGCCGTTGATGACTGGATAGCCTGTCAAGTCGTTGTTGTCAAGATAGCTGGTAGTGCCCTTGCCGCCACCGAAGACATGACCGTCGATGGTTCCGCCCGAGATGTTGATGTAGGTGTCGCCGAAGATATCGCCTGCCTGACACAGAGCCATCGAGGTGTAGATCTGATTGCTGAAGCCATAGCCGCCTCCGTAAACCGAACCGCGAAGGAAGGCCTTGTCCATCACGTTGATGGTCACCGACGACTTGTTGAGGTCGATGAGGGAGTCGGCAGATACGACCACCTTCGGCATTCTGTTGCGGATCTTGTCGAATGATCCATAGGCAATCTCTCCATTGCTCTGGCTATAAGGGATGAATGGGTCGAAGGTATGATAGTCGTTCTTGAGCGAGAGACCTGTCACGCCGCTGCCTCCAGCTCCGTAGATGGTGTTGCGCACCATGCCGCCACTGATATTGATGACCGACTTGCCATAGAAATAAGTTGAGATGGAGTCGGTGACATTCTCGTCAGGATTGATGACTTTACCGCTTCGTCCGAGGCTTGTTCCGTAGATTTCGTTGATGTTGCCTCCACGGATGTTGATGGTGCTTTGTCCGAAGAAAGAGTCGGAAGGACGGTCGCTCTTGCTGCCGTCAGCTTTCTTTGCCCAAGACTTTCGTCCGTAGCCCAAGTTGCCGCCTATCGCACGGCCAACGCGCGAAGAGCCACTCACGTCGATGCTTGTCACGGCATAGCACGAGCCATTGCTCTGACCTGCTATGGCAAGACCAACGTCGAATGTGAAAGCCGATGGGTTCTTATGGTTGGAGATGTCGATGATGATGCGTGTGCGAACTGGGTCACGAGGCGTGCCTGTCACATTGCCAGTCTCCTCGTTGACGCGAGAATAGAAACTGCCCGCTGTCACACGTCCGTAGTACCCCGACATCAAGTGGATGGTGTTCTCCCTGCGTGTGGCAGTGGCATTGTCGAGGTCCTTGAATCCGCCATAAATGGAGATGTTTGGCACAAGCGATCCGTCGATGAGTCCGCGTCCAGGTTCTATCGTGCTGTATTGCTCCATCATCATGCCGTGTCCGAAGGTGATGTCGTGCTCCTGTGCCATGATGCGCACATAGTCATTATTGCCATGGACAGTGAGGTTCTCGAAGCGGGTGTCGGCATCGATCACGCACGAAGTGGAACGCAGCAAGAGCTTGCCATTGCAGATATTTCCATATTGCCCTGTGATGATGGCTGGCTTGTCTTTCTTGAAATAGTCAGGATTATTCTCCTTATACTGTTCGTCGGTGAAGACATTGAAGATATTCTGGTCATAGTCGCCCATGATGACAATGATGTTGTTGCCAATCTGCGATGACTTGATCAGCTGGTATGCTTTTTTCATTGTGCGAACAGCCTTCTCGGGCGAGAGTCCGTCGTTGCTGTCGTTGCCTGCAGGATAGGTTGTCTTTCGGTCGATGGTATATCGCTTTGCATCGTCGGCATTGATGCCATTGAGACTAACGAAAATTGGGTTGTTGAAAGAATAGAATCCAGAGATTGTGCAGAACTTCCAGCGGCGATGAGTGGCAGTCAGGTAATAGGTGTGGCCATTGAGTGCACCAGTCAGAGTCGCGCTTGAGCCTACTACCTTATTGCCGTTGCTCAAGTCTTTCCATGAATATACAAACTCGTTGGCGAGGGCATTTGAACCTTCGCCTATGATCTCGCTTTTCAGCACATAGCTGTTGCCGTTCTTAGTGCTCGTGATCGAGAGCTTCAGGTCGGCAGGCTGAATAAGGTCGGCATCGCTCGCTATTATGTTGCCATTGTTGTCGAGAAGTTCGAAGGCAATGGAGCGATCCTTGACATCGAACGGAACGGTACATTCGGTTGAGGTCGATGTGTGTTCCTTTCCATCAACCGTCCATCGCATTCTGGCTCCGCTGCCTTCTGCGATGACAGCCTTGAAGTGTCGGCCGCTTGCATCTGACGATTCTTCAGAGATGGTTGCCACAGCAGGGAAGAAAGAGTAGCGGTTGTTCTGCATCTTGTGCCACTTGATGCCGTTGTGTGTGCCTTCTGACTTTGTACCCTGTTCGAGTTCGATGTGGAAATGCTCTTTCTTGCCAGTGATGTTGCTCAAGTCGGCAGAACCCAGACCATAGCAGTTCACGATATTGATGGTCTCGAGATATTCCTCGTTGAAATTGCCACCGAAGGTCTCCTGTCTATTGCCCACAAGACCACCGATGCGCAGGAAGCCACGATCGTTAAATGAGAGATTCGACGGGTTGGCATCTTTCACTGTCATGCCATTCACTATACAGTTCTCGATGCGCGAATTGCGGTACATCTGACCTACCAAGCCTCCGATGTTGAATTGCTTCTTGGCGTTGAATGCTTTGTTGGCAAACTCAAACGTGATGCCATCGATCTCAAGGTTCTCAATCACCGATTCGAACACTTCGTCGCCTCCGAGCATAGGGAATACTCCGAGATTCAGCTCGGTGTTGGAATTCAATACAGGCACCACGATATTGCTGATCTTGTGACCGTCACCATCGAAATGCGCTCTGAACGACTTGTTTTCCGTGCCCGCAGCACCATAGGTCCATCGGCATGAACTCATGTCGATGTCGCATGTGAGCTTGTAGTGCTTGTGGATGCAAACACCATTGTTGTAGTCGTAGTTCTGGAGAAGGAAGGCAAACTCCTCGGCAGAATTAATGAGGATAGGGTTGTCTTCGGTACCTGCACCATTACTCGGACGATGGACCGTGCCGTTCCACGAGTCTGTGTTTGCCAATGAAGTAGTAGATATGAAGAATAAACCTAACAAGACAAATACTGTCGCGATTTGATGTGTGAGGCTTTGTAATGTCATATTTGCAGATGTTTTTGAATTAGATATTTGGGGCAAATATAATGATTTTTTCCCTAATATGTCGTATTTGTTATCAGGAAACTATTGTTTTACCGATTTATTGCCTTATTTGTTCTCTAATCTTGGCCAAATCAGAGTAAATATGCATAAAAAAGAGACGTGCTTCACAACGAAGTACGTCTCTATGTATCCTGACTGAATTACTGATTATCCGAGGAAGGCAATCAATACACCTGCTGCAACTGCAGAGCCGATAACGCCCGAAATATTGGCTGACATGCAGTAGTTGAGGATGTTGTTCTTTGGATTGATCTTTGTTGCGATGTCGTTGGCAACACGAGAAGCCATTGGCACTGCTGACAGACCACATGCACCTACAAGTGGGTTGATCTTCTTCTTTGAGAAGAGGTTAAAGAGCTTCACAAGGAAGATACCACCAGCGATAGAAACAGCAAATGCACAGAAGCCACCAGCAACGATACCGATAGTCTGCCAGTTGAGGAATGAATCGACAGTCATTGTCGCACCTACTGAAAGACCGAGGAAGATGGTTGCGATGTTCATCAGGGCGTTGCTTGCTGTGTCGGCAATACGAGCTGTGTCGGCACCAATCTCCTTGATGAGGTTACCGAACATCAACATACCGATGAGTGACACTGCTGAAGGCACGATGATTGCCACGAGCACAGTCACGAAGATAGGGAAGATGATCTTGGCAACTCGCATGTTCTTGATCTGGAGAGTATTAGGATAGAGCTTATCCTGCTCCTTCATGTTGATCTCGCGCTCCTTCTGAGTTGTGCAGAGCTTGACTACGAATGGGATAATCACAGGGACCAATGCCATGTATGAGTAAGCTGCGATAGCGATAGGACCGAGGAGGTGTGGAGCCAGCTTGATGGTAGTATAGATAGCTGTTGGGCCATCAGCGCCACCGATGATGCCGAGTGCACCAGCCTCTTTTGGAGTGAACATGCCTGAACCTACAGCCACGAGGATAACACCGAAGATACCGATCTGAGCAGCAGCACCGAATATGGCGAGCTTGAGATTGCGGAGCATAGGACCGAAGTCGGTCATAGCACCAACACCCATGAAGATGATAGGTGGGATGAATCCTGTCTTGATGAGCCAGTAGTAGATCATGTTCATAAGACCGAGTTCGTGAGCTATCTCTGGGAGTCCCATCTCATAAACGTGATATTCCTGTCCGTTGGCATGTACGATGCCATTGCCATCAGCACCATAGACACCCATCTCACCGCCAGGGAAGTTGGCAAGAAGGATACCCATTGCTATAGGGATAAGAAGCAATGGCTCATAGTGCTTCGCGATTCCTAAATAAAGGAAGAGGAAGCCGAGAGCATACATGATGAGAAACTGAGGCTGTTCTGCGATGTTGCTGAACGCTGTCATCTCATACAGGTTGCTGAATATTGTGTTTATAAAATCCATTGTCTATTACTTAATTTTGAAAATTGGATCGTCCTCGAATACCTTGTCGCCTGGGTTTGCAAGAATTGCAGTGATCTGACCGTCACAGTCGGCAGCAACAGCATTGTAGGTCTTCATTGCCTCGATGTAACCGATAGTCTGTCCCTTCTTGACCATGTCGCCAACCTTGACTGGAGTCTCGGCTGCGTTCTTTACAAGGAAGAACTTACCCTCAAGTGGAGCAAGAACGTCAGCGCCCTCGCCAGCAGCTACAGGTGCAGCAGCGCCAGCTGCCTGTGCGGCAGGAGCAGAACCGTCGTTTGGTGCGATGCTGACAGTATAAACCTCACCGTTGACAGTCACCTTGAGTTCCTGTGCCTTGATTTCGCCTGTGCCTGCATTAGCCTTCTTAGCCTTGCGCTCTGCGAGGTCAGCCTCAAAGTCTGCCTTTGCCTTGCCGCTCTTGTAAGCCTCATACTGTGATGGGTGCATTGCATATTCGAAGAGTTCTTCGTCGTCCTGACCAAGCTCCCAACCGTTGGCCTTCATCTTTGCACGGAAGTCGTCGAGGTTGTCTGGTGCGAAAGTCTGTGGATCCTCTGTCTGGAACTTCAAGCCCTTCTCTTCAGCCATCTTGACGAGTTCAGGTGCAACAGGACCAGGCAGCTGACCTGACTTGCCGAGAAGCATATCCCAGTGGTTGTCGGCGATGATGCTCCAGCGCTCCTTGCCCTTCTCCATCTGCATCACGTTCATGAGTGCCTGGTTCTTGACATACTGTGAGAATGGAGTCACGAGACATGGGTAACCCATCTTTGGCCATACGTATGCTACTTCGTCGAAGAGCTTGATGAGTAGCTCGTCGGTAGTGAGCTTTGGCTGACCATTCTTCTCCTTCCAGCGGTTGAGGCCTTCGAGGTTCTCTTCGAGGTCGGTCATGAGCGAACCCATCATACCGCCTGGCAGACCTGGCTTGACGAGGAGAGAGTTGTTGAGGTGGTTCAATGCAGGGATATAGTAGCCGAGGAAGTCGTCCATCATCTCCTGGATCTGAGTGCGAACCTCCATATATGCAGCCATGTTGACATCCTTCACCTTGAAGCCAGCATCCTTGAGAGTCTCGATTACTGTGATGACATCAGCGTGGCCTGTACCCCAAGAGAGTGGTGACATACCGCAGTCGATATAGTCGCAGCCGTTCTCTGCAACTTCGAGGATAGAAGCCATGTTGAAGCCAGGACCAGCGTGTGAGTGATACTGGATCACGATGTCCTTCTTGATAGCCTTGATGCCAGCAACGATCTTGCCGAGGCTCTTTGGACGGCCGATACCAGCCATATCCTTCAAGCAGATTTCGTCGGCACCTGCCTCGATGAACTTCTTGGCGAGGTTGACATAGTATTCAACTGTGTGGATAGGAGAGAAGGTGATGCAGAGAGAAGCCTGTGCAATCATGCCTGCCTCTTTTGCATACTGGATTGATGGAATAACGTTGCGAGGGTCGTTGAGACCGCAGAAGATACGAGTGATATCGGTACCCTGAGCCTTCTTGACCTTATAGAACAGCTTGCGGAGATCCTTTGGACATGGGAACATGCGAAGACCATTGAGAGCACGGTCGAGCATGTGAGTCTGGATGCCTGCCTCATGGAATGGCTTTGTCCACTCACGTACAGACTTGTTTGGGTTCTCTCCATAGAGGAGGTTAACCTGCTCAAAGCCACCACCGTTTGTTTCAACGCGGTCGAAACAGCCCATCTCGATGATCTTTGGAGCTACCTTTACGAGTTGGTCAACACGAGGCTGATACTTGCCAGCACTCTGCCACATGTCGCGGAAGACCAACGACAATTTTACTTCTTTTGCCATAGTAATATTCTTTTTTATCTATTATCCAATTTGAGATTATCCCTTCTTGATTGAGGTTACCATAGCCTTTGGGGCAACTTGGCTGATAGCGGCTTTGATGGCAGCTTCTACATTTGGAGCTATTGCTGCCGGCGCAGCCTCCGCAGGCTTCTTTGGAGCTTCTTCAGGAGCAATCTTATTGACTGCCAAGATCATCAGCTTTGAGAGGTTGATGATCAGGATCAGAATTACGAATACCGTACCCATACCTACTATCATGAGCAGGAGGGCGGTTTGCATTGAGGTTAATCCTTCCATATCTTAAATAAATTTTTAATTGACCTTAATTTACACTTGCGTCACCATCCGATTTGTGGGTCAGACTGGCAATACATAACCTTAAATTTCGTGCAAAGTTAGAAAAAATATGCACAAAATCAAAATTTATGAGTAAAAAAACTGTTCTTTTGCACAATAATCACATTAAATGTGGCATTTTGCAACGGAATGGGATAATATGTGGCAAATAGATATTATCTATTGGCTCATTGCTTTACTGCAACCAGCTTCTTATATAATATCGACTGAATCCTCGTGCGATAATTCTCTGACATGAGCATGCGGTTGGTACGTGATGGTGTCACGCGGTTGCAGAGGA
>SFEH01000190.1 GCA_004557315.1 Bacteroidales bacterium | reverse complement strand
AGCTCCCTAATAGGACTCTTGACCACATTGTCATCGACGTTCTTATAGCCTTTGATGTTCCTGAAGATTGGGATTCGCTCACCACCAGCAAACACGCCAAACTCGTTCTCATTATCGCATCCCATAGCCCAGAGCTTGAACTTCATGATCTTCTTGTTAGTGCCTATGATGTTGGTGATCGAGTATTCTACCACCACATCGTTGAAGTCGCAGTCGCCATCCAGAGGATAGCTGTCTTCGAAGATGTAGAAGCCTCGTTCGCTGAGCTTGTCCTTGATCTGGGGAGCCTTGACCTTTGCATCGCCATAATTGAGCGGCGTGCTGCTCTCGACAAACACCAATATGTCGTTGTAGTCGCCGTCGTATTTGCAGTAATAGCCATATCTGAAGTTCGGATAGTCCTTATCCATTGCGAGCAGAACGCTGTTTGTGCCATTGTAGCCTTCTACAGGAATGTCCTGGACGAAAGCACTCGACACATACTGGGTAATCTCGAAATCACCTTCATCATAATTCAGCACCGTTCCAATATATGGATCCATGCATGATGACTCCTTGCGTCCATGATTGTCATGATTGAGCGAAGGAGTTGAGAATCGCTGGCCATACCTGTTCCAATCGGCAACCAAGAGGAAGCCGATGTTGACACCGGCAGGGAACTTTCCAAGATATATCTTGCTGTGAAGTCCTGTTTCCGAAACTCTCTGGTTCTCACTTCTGTCATAGAAAAGAGGATTTTTGGCATTCTGCGTGCCATTGATGTCCGAAGCATAATCCACCACTCTCAAGCCACTGTAAGACGAGTTGTTGGTTTTGCCTCCATAGATTGTGATGTCGTCGAGCGTCAGGTTGTCCTTCTTGGCAGGGTCGTAGGTGTAGATGAACAGACGGCTCTGTATCGAACCGAAGTCTTTGTTGGTCAATGGCTGTCCGTTGCCGACGTATGTGAGCCACAGCTCTGTCTCCTCGCGAATCTCAAGGTCGCAACACTTGTAGAGGTCTTCTCTCTGCACATTGTATTTGCTCTCAGGGAAGCATACATTATTAATGGCATTGAGCACATTCTGCGGTATGCTCACATATTGGACAGCCTCCCTCACTTCACCTTTCTTGGCGCGTGTCGTTGCAGCTGAACGCGTCGTTGCTGCACGTTCCGGTGCGAACGAGAAGTCATAGACCTCGCCGAGATTGATGTTGCCTGGCTTCAGCGTCTGCAACGCATTGTCGCCAAGCACAAAGATGGTGTCCACACCCTTTGGCAGGCGCATCACCTCGTGGATTGGAGTATGGGCCAAGAGCACAGGCTCGCCTCTCAGGTTCCCG
Organism: Bacteroidales bacterium; assembly: GCA_004557315.1. GTDB lineage: Bacteria > Bacteroidota > Bacteroidia > Bacteroidales > UBA3663 > Liminaster. The sequence goes on along the minus strand of SFEH01000190.1, from coordinate 1,873 downwards.
GTTTCGTCGTATGGATTGTGGAAATACACGGAATAGACATGTCCGTCACCATTGCCAGTGATATCGATGTTTATCTCATCGAAGTTGTTGAAGTTTTCCGAGTCATACTTGTCCTCTCCTGTCGCCACGTCCTTGTCAATGCCATGGCCACAAGATGTCACTAACAGCAAAGATACTGCCAACAGGATAAGGCCAAAGCCCTTCTGGTCAATGTATTTCATAATGCTCATATTTGATGACATTTCTTGGTTCAAGAGTTGATTGTGTTGATACAATGTGCAAAGATAACACAGTTTTTTTAATGTTTCAATATTTGACCCGATAATTTGCTGAATTTCATGCCAAATTTCACCGATAAGCCATATAAGCAAGTGACAATTTGCAAAAAGCACAAAAAAGATGGTGTGTCAGTTGCTTTGACACACCACCTCGTCATTTACGTGAATACACGCCGTGAGGTTATTCCTTCGCGCTGTCACAGACCTTCACGCCGTGAGGTTATTCATACTCTGAGCCTCCAGCAGAATCGCTGCCGCCTTCATTATTGTCGGTCGGAGGAGTGGTCGGCGTGTTGTCAGTCGGAGGAGTGGTCGGCGAGTCGTTGCCACCCGCAGTGCCAGTGCTGCTGGTCTTGCCCACATAGGTAGTGGCCTTGCGGAGTGTGGCAGCGAGATTGAGGTTGCTGTTGCTCAATGTGCCGGTAGCGCGAGCGCGGAGCTTGACGCCGGCGATGTTCGCAACGGTGAACTCCTCCTCAGAGGCTGCGCCCTGGCGGTTGCGGATTCCGCAAGAGAAGATGGCGAGGTTATCGACCTTCACGTTCTTGCCTGCGAGCAGCTGCTCCTTGATGCACTTGACCATGGCGGTCATGATGCCGAGGCACATAGCCCCGCTGAATCCGCTGTTGTGCTCCTCCATGTGCTCTGCAAGAGCCTCAAGATCCATGGTCTCCTCAACAACCGGATAAGCATAGTACTTGCCATAGCAGGGGCTCGCCTCGTTGTTGTTCTTCTTAACTACATACTTAATCATAATACAAAAAGATTGAAAGTTAAACAATAATGGTTATTTACAATCGACTCAGCCTCAGAGGCCTTGCCTGATATATTTCATCAGAATTCTTATTGCCAGCACCATCAGTGCAATGACTCCTGCCGTGCTCAGCACCTTGACCCACCATGGGATGTATCGCTCACATCTGACAACTTCGACTTCGCGTATCACCGGCACGCTATCCACACTGTGAACACGCAAGGTGTCACGAAGCTGGCGGAAGCGATATTCGACCATGGTCTTCTCGACATACACCGTATCTGCCTCGTTGGTCAGATAGACGGTGTCGCTGTGTGTCTCTCCGACAGTCTGGATGGCATGTTGCTGTCCGGAGCATGAAAGGCAGAGCAGCGGGATGAGAAGAGACAATAATGCCGGCATCAATGTTGCATGTTTCATAAGCCTCAGATGTTCTTGTATTCCTGATATGCATCGAAGCACGGACAGGCCTTGTTCTTGTTGAGCGTGTTGTGACCCACGATGATGGCATTGGGGAAACGGCGCTTGAGATCCTTTAGCAGGGCAAGCATCGATTGCTTCTGTGCCTCGGTGCGGGTGTCGGCATAGACACCGTCGCGCTTTCCGCCAATATAGCATACCCCAATGCTGTGAAGGTTGTGATCCTTGACATGGGCACCTTTCAGGTCTTCTGGTCTGCCACGCTCCACAGTGCCGTCGATCTGAACGACATAGTGGTAGCCACAGCCGTAAGCCCATCCCTGTGCACGATGCCAGCGGTCGATGTCTTTCTCTGTATAGTTCTTGCCATCCTCTGTATCTGAGCAATGAACGACGATCATAGAAATTGTTCTCATATATT
>SFEH01000189.1 GCA_004557315.1 Bacteroidales bacterium | reverse complement strand
TTCGGAGCTCCTGACTGCATCCGTTTCTCTTACGCTACAAGCGAGGAGAAGATCGTCGAGGCAATGCGCCGAGTAAAGGCAGCTGTCGAGGAACTCAGTTGATTCTTTGGTTATAAGGTTATAAGGTTTTGAGGTTATGAGGTTTTGAGGTTTTATGGTTTTAGCTTCGCGCTGACAAGATTCTCTTCCCTCAATCCCTTATAACCTTATAACCTCAAAACCTCACAACCTCACAACCTCATAACCTCACAACCTCATAACCCCATAACCTCATTAAATAATGAGCAAAATAACCCGAAGTGTCGTAATTATCCTCTGGGTTCTGTTTGTCGTAGGATTAGGCAGTGCTGTTTTTCTATTCAGTCAGATCAACAGCGGAGCAATAGGCTATCTGCCTCCTATCGAGGAACTTGAGAACCCAAAGAATAAGTTTGCAACCATCGTATATTCAAGCGACTCAGTTGAGCTTGGTCGATTCAGTCAAGCTAAGGAGAACCGCGTGTATATCAATTATAACCAGCTATCGCCATATCTCGTTCAGGCGTTGGTTTCGACCGAAGATGCCCGTTATGCCGAACATTCGGGTATCGACTTCAAAGCCATCTTCCGTGCGATATTCAAGACGGTGATCCTGGGACAGCAATCTGCTGGTGGTGGTTCGACCATCACTCAGCAGCTTGCCAAGCAGCTCTACTCGCCTGAGTCGAGCAGCCTATGGGAACGTGCGATGAAGAAGCCAATAGAATGGGTGATTGCCGTCAAGCTTGAGAAGCTCTACACCAAAGAAGAGATTATCAACATGTATCTCAACAAGTTTGACTTCTGCTACAATGCTGTCGGCATCCGTTCGGCTGCACATATCTATTTCAACAAGCTGCCAAAAGACCTGAAGATCGAAGAGGCTGCCATGCTGATAGGCATGTGCCAGAACCCTTCGCTCTACAATCCTATCAAGCGCCCTGAAAAGACCTTGCAGCGCCGTTCAGTTGTGCTCGACCAGATGGTCAAGTCCAATTTCCTAACACGAGCAGAATACGATTCCCTCAAGCGCCTTCCACTGCTCCCTCAGACCGACAAGGACGGACGTTACAAGCTTGCCAACAGTGCTGACCACAAATCGGGTCTTGCTCCATATTTGCGCGAATACCTACGCAAGATAATGCGTGCAAAAAAACCAGAACGCAAGAGATATGCTTCATGGCAAGGACAACAGTTCTATGAAGACAGCCTGGCATGGGAGACCGACCCTCTCTACGGCTGGTGCAACAAGAACACCAAGCCCGATGGATCTAACTATAACCTGACTACCGATGGCTTGCGCATCTACACGACCATCAACTCGCGCATGCAGCGTTATGCCGAGAATGCAGTGGTCGAACAGCTTCGCAACAACCTTCAGCCAGAGTTCTTCAAAGAAAAGAAAGGTCAGAAGAATGCGCCTTACAGCAAGACGCTGACCGAAGAGGAGGTAAAGGCAAGCCTCAAGCGTGCGATGCGCCAAAGTGAGCGTTACAACAAGATGCTTGGCGAGAAACGCTCGAAAGAGGAGATAGAAAAGGCATTCATGACCCCAGTCGAGATGAAGCTCTTCTCTTGGGAAGGCGAGATCGACACCATCATGACACCTTACGACTCTCTGCGATGGCAGAAGCAGTTCCTCCGTGCTGGTTTCATGTGCATGGATACTCTCGGACATGTCAAAGCATACGTGGGCGGACCAGACTTCACATTCTTCCAATATGACATGGTGACCGCAGGACGCCGTCAGGTCGGTTCGACCATCAAGCCTCTCCTCTACACCCTTGCCATGGAAGAGGGACGCACGCCTTGCGATGAGGAGCTGAATGCACAGCCTGTGCTCTATGATGGCAATGGACGCGCCTGGACACCACGCAACACCGGTAAGGAACGCATCGGCGAGATGGTGACCCTGCACTGGGGACTGATGAAGTCAAACAACTGGATCTCTGCCCGCATCATGAGCCGACTCTCTCCTGAAGCCTTCGTGCGTATCCTGCATTCGTTTGGCATTCGCAACCAGCTCGACCCTGTGCTCTCACTCTGCCTCGGCGTGTGCGACCTCTCAGTTGAAGAGATGGTCACAGCCTATTCAGCCTTCCCTGGACACGGACAGCGTGTCACTCCTATCTATGTGAAGTCGATATGCGACAACAGTGGACTCGAAGTGGCATCATTCGAACCACGGCGCAAGGAAGTGTTCTCGTTCGATTCATACCTCAAGATGTTGCCTATCTTGCGCGATGTAATTGACAGAGGTACAGGTGGACGAATCCGTTCGCGCCACAAGATAAAGGCTGCCATGGGAGGAAAGACCGGTACGACCAACGACAACTCCGACGGTTGGTTCATGTCGTTTACCCCAAGCCTCGTTTGTGGCACATGGGTAGGTGGTGAAGAACGCAGCATCCACTTCGACCGTATGGCAGTTGGTCAAGGAGCATCAATGGCACTCCCTATAGCTGGAATGTTCTGGCAAAAGGTGTTTGCCGATCCTACTCTCCCATACAACGAGAATGAGCAGTTCTTCTACCCCGAGGATTATGACCCTTGTGGCAGCAAGACCTATCTACCTCAGAATGAGATTATAACAGAGTCGGAAGAAAGCGGATTCTTCGATTGACAAAAGGCAGATTTGCAGATTGTCGATAGATAGATTCTTCATAACATAGGCAAGAAAGAGGTCGGGGCATGGATACATGTTCCGACCTATTTATTAAGAAAAGTTAAATATGAGGTTATGCCATGCAAGATTTCGTAAGGTCAGAGTTTATTAGGTTGGAACAAGATAATTATTGAACACTAATAAACTATTAACATTATGAACATTATGAA
>SFEH01000003.1 GCA_004557315.1 Bacteroidales bacterium | reverse complement strand
GGTACTCTTGTTATTTTTTCCCGATTTACCGCCTATGCCGTTCTTTGATGAAGAGCCTCCACTATTACCGCCAGCAGACGAACTACCCGTAGAGCCCGTTCCTTCGCCTCCGCCTCCAGCAATCGAGGAAGGTATCTCGATATGAGCTACCTTCCCCCTCTCCAGAGTATTATTGAGACCAGTCAGGAAATTGTTCGCCGTCTCCTGTCCGAAGTTCTTAATATCTCCCCAGCCCTCCTTGAAGGTCTTTACGTAGTTGTCTACGAGTCCATTGAAGCCCGCCTTAATCTTATCCCACGAGAAAGTTATGATACCTTCCAGAATATCAGCAATGCCCTTGAGAGACCTTCCTGCAGCCTTCGCTGAGTCTATAATAAGATTGAAGACCAACTTTATTGCAGACCACGCCTGCTTGAAGTTCGTCACAATGGCCTGTATCACTCCTCTGAATATAATACTCTGATTGTAGAGGTCAATGAAGTAATTGATAACAGAGATGAGCCCCTTCAAGAGTTTTGTGATGGCATCAGTAACAAACAACTTGACGGATGCCTTCATCGACTCGAAGCCCTTATCACTTATATCGAAGAGTGCAGCCATCGTCTTGTTGAGCTCCTCATTGGCCTCTCTCTGCTTGTCCATCATCTCGCCCCATTCTCCGGTGCTCTTCTTGACCTCATCGAGGCTCGTAGTCATCTTTCCAAGTTCCTCGATGAGTTGCTTACCTCCAGAGGCTGCGGTCTTACCGAATACGTCCTTCATCACCTCTCCGACAGCCTGAGAGTCCTGAGGCAGGGTCTGAATCTTATGACTTACTTCCTGGAGTACATCGAAGGTCGTCTTGCTTCCGCTCTCCAAATCAGCCTGCACCTGCTTGGATGAAATACCAATCTTGTCAAGCGAGCTGGCTGTGGCGGTGCTCATCTCTCGGATGCGCTGACTACCTTTCGAGATAGCATCAAGACCCTTGTCTGAGAAGATACCACTGCGTGTCTGCTGAATAACGGCAACCATCTGCTGTGCGCTCATACCAGCATCATGGAAGGCTGGGGCGTACTGCTTAATCTTGTCAATCATGTCACCGTTCAGATCCGCACCAGAGGCGAAGCCATCATTCATCGTCCGCAGTGCCTCCTCTGCGTCCACCTTCCACTGAGAGGTGATGGTGTCCACACCTTCCAGAGTCTCCTTGAAGTCCTTGCCGTAGGTGTCAGCAGTAGCCTGTATCTCAGAGCGCATCGCCTTCAACCTGTCACCACTCAGACCCAAGAACTCCTTTGTGAGTCTCGTAGCTTCCAGTATGCCATTGTTGTAGTCATAGAACCATTTGAAGGCAACACCCACACCAACTATTCCAGCCAGAGCAATGAAGACCGGATTGGTGAGTAGTCCCATCAACGTAGCACCGAAAGCCTTGACACTCGTGCCGGCTCCTTCTATCAAGCCCTTGACACCTCCTCCGTCCTGGCTCATCTTCAACAGAGAGTTGGCGAACTCATTATTAAGACCCAGAGCAGACTTGATGCTGTTCTCATAGTTACCTACGTTTCTATAAAAGCGCTGGGTCTCCTCCTCAGCGTCCTTGAGTTGGGTCGTAATCTCGTTGATATGCTTTTTCAACTCCTGACCCTTTGCTCCTTCTCGCTCTGCCTTTGAAAGCGAGTCATACGCCTTCGTAGCGTTGCTCAGTTCAGCCCTCAGACCACGCAGACTGCCCTCTGCCTCCTTCTGGTGCTTGATATTATTCTGCACCTCCTTCGAGAGTTCACGAACCACGTTTTTGTAGTCCTTCTGTGCCTCTTGGGATGCCACCATACCCTTACGATATTCGTCTTCGGTGATGGACCCCTCTTTGAATTGTGCGCTCAGACTCTTCTCCGCATCCTTGAGCTCATCTATTTTCTTTTTGTACTCTACTATGCCATTGATGGCATCCTCGTACTTTACTTGAATATCAAGTATTCGCTGTTCTTCATTCTGTGCCATATCTTATCGTATTGAAAGTTGTAACATTGTGACATCTGCCAGACCATTCGTATCGGCCTTTATCTCAGTAACGGCAAAGTAGCAACCGTACTGAGCCAAGAATATCGGTTTGGTCTCATCAAAGTCGAGGAGTTCCAAGTCTCGAATACGCATCTTTTCCTTCACTATCTTTGCATTTTGAAGAGTCTGCACAACCTCAGCGTATTTCTCGTCTATGATGTTCTGCATATTGATGTCAAACATCAGAGTTGCCTTGCCATTCTCGTCCTTTGTGAGTCTCAGGATGCGGTCATTGCAAGCATTGTAGTCCGGTTCTGTGCTCTCCGTATCAGTAGAACTGTCAGAAGAGGATGAAGAGCCACTACCGAAAGAACCTCCTCCTCCGCTTGTTCTCTTCGCAGGAGTGTACATCGGTACGTTGTTTCCATCACACGCAGAGAATGGGAAGGTGTAGATTGTCCTCTCAGTCTCCAGAGTATCATTCGCGATCTGAATGTCTCCATCGTAGTTGCCACTGACCTTGTCGTCCTCCTTCCACTTGTAGTAATTATGTTGTGCGTAGTCACTCATCTTGAACTCGAGGCTCGAAGGCTTGTTCTCTGCTTTCTGCGCGATAACTCTTCTCGTCCAGTCCTTGGCCTCCTTCTTATTGTTCCAGACCGTAGAAAGAGGAACGAACTCTACCACATTGTCCTTACTCATCTGCAATGGGAACGTTCCAGTGATAACGCTCAGGAACTTCACGAACTCGATAATTTTAATCTTTGGAAGGTTGTAGGCGATAGGGAAGTAGCCACCACTCGGAACGTACTCATCAGAAGACAGAGTGGCCTTGAGAGTACCACCATTGAACTGCACACCCTTCAAACCACCACCAGAATGAGCCCACTCGAGAACGACCTTCTGACCCTTCTTGAGCTCTATCTTTCCGTAGCCCTTCGAGGTGAACTTCACTACGCCCTGGTACCCACCTGGGACTGATACAGGCATGTAGCTGTTTCGGTAGTCTCCCATATTGTAGACTGCAACCTCATTTCCTTTGGCATCCAGCACTCGGAAACGAAGCCAGTACAGACCACTGAAGGAATATCTGTCTGTGGTTGTGGTCACTCCATTGACAGTCGTATAGCTGTGACCATTCGGACGGGCACCAGTAATATCGAACTGCCACTCTCCGTTGAAATCCAGCAATACGTTCGCATCAGAGACTGCCACCAACTCCTGCACTGTACTTCCAGCATCACCACTGAACACGTTGCTTGCTACTCCAATAGTCAATGGCACCACACCCACATTCGTAGTTGCTGCTGCAGTAGCCTCAAACTGTGAACCGAAAGTGAGTTCGTTACTCTTCTTGTTGATGAGAGGTATCACAAGAGTATCGAGATACTCCTTCGCAGTACCAGTGAACTTGAAATCGACTCCCACCTTTTCCTTGATAAGTTTCAGCACCCATGCAGCCTTGACCACTGGATGATATGCTCCGTAGGTGGTAGTAGGACGAGAGCCACCAAGCGAGACGCTACCAGTAGAAGTCGAGCTACTCCCGAAACTCCTACCTCCTCCCTCAGGATAACTCATGCCACTTGAACCTCTCCAGTCGTAGTTGACTGTGACCTCGTGCACAATCATATCGAAGATGGCGTAGAAGTAGTCCTCGGTTAGGGCTGCAGTGTAGTCACTCGGGGTGTTGCTACTCTGAAAGAGTATCTTGTCATTGCTTTCGAGCTGGTTCAGAGTAGTGCCCTTGCTCAGGAGGTTTGAAAAGTTCGGATAAAGACCCCACACGATTGACACTTCTATGGCCTCGCTCGTTACTGCCAGAACGCTCGCACGTCCTTCCTTGATAACTTCTACACCATTACGGAAATAACGCGCTGTGTGCCTCTGATACGGGTAGTCCTGATTGCTCTGCACCAGATCTGAATGTCTCAGCAACATCTGATTGCGTACCGTCTTCGGTAGTTTCACCGTATAGGTGGTGTTACTCGCTATCTTCGACACATCTCTAAACAAATTGCTCTTGATATCCATCGTGATTTTGGTGTCCTCATCAGTATCGACCAGCATACCGTCGATATAAAGTCTTTCGTCTGTCATGGCCTATAATTTTTGAATTGATACATCAGGCATCACGATATGACAAATGAAGTCCTGCAGTACCTGTGTGCTCTTCTTATACGTTCCAGCCTGCACTGTGACACTTATCCACTTCGGGGTGCCCTCCTCATCATATCCAGCAAAGAGGTCTACACATGGAGATGTAGCCACATCAAATAACATGTCGAATGTCTCAGAGTCTACGAGAGGTGCACACACCGGTATGGTGTCCTCTCTGCTCATCTGTTGCTGTCTTCCAGTATATCCCTCGTAGCCGTAACTCATATCGTATGCCAGGAGGTTATTACGTACGAACTTATCCTCGGCTGTAGTCTTGCGTGACTCCTCACCGGCCTTAAACAGATAGTAACAATAGAAGCCGTGGCGGTCTATCCATCTGAGATAATATCCGTCTGCCTCTCCATCAATCACATTGATACGTAGTTTCTCAGTCTTCTCGCCACCTCCACTGTACTTGAATGTCATATCAAATGTGGAGTCGAAGGTCATAGCTACAAACGCACCTGTGCAGTCCTTGATGGTGAAGAAACTCTTGCAGTCGTCACTCTCCAGCATCGGCACATTGTACACTCCTCTGCCATCAGTGTTCTCGAAGCGGTCTGGAACTCCATCCCTACAGAAGAGAAGAGATCCGCCAAGTGAGAAGATACCAAATGAGAATGGGAACCCACGGAACCACGTCAGGACTCTGTGCCCGTTGTAGGTCTCTTGGCCTCCTATTTTCAACGCTCCCCAGATATAGAACACAGAGACCTCGAAAGATGCCTCTGTCTCGTCATTCTGAACTACCCACACCTTGATGGTGAAGTTCTTACCCATAGAAGTTTTGACTACTCTCTGGTAGTCCACATTGCCAAACGCCATTGTATCAAAGAACGTCTGCACGTACTCTCTCACATCAGCGTAGCAACCATTTCCGAATGCCTGATAAGTCACATCGGCGCTGTTGCCCTCCTCATCAGTCATCGTCAACTGCATGTGTGCCATGTTCTCACCCTCAGCAATGAACAGACATGGATTGAACACGAAGCCCACCTCATCCGGGAACTTCAATGTTATGCCATTCTTTGTCTCGCTCCTCATTTGATAACCTCCTTGTTATTAAGTTTTATCGATTTTACCTCTGTGCTCAGCATCTCCAGTAATCTCTCACCGATTTTACGTGTAGTTACCGGAACCTCATTCGAGTATATGTCAGACCTACCACCTTGTCTAAAGAGCTGTGTGCCCGACTTTTTAATCTTTCTGGCAATCAGGAACGCCAGAGTGTTTTCGCCTCTCTCCTTCGGTGTGTACTTGTGCGGTCTATCGGTCTTGTACGGGATAGGCTCAGCCTCTATGCCCTTGTCCTTCATCCACTGTTTGATAATACCAGTGAATCCAGCAGGAACCTTGCCAGCCTTGCGTCCTGTCTCCAGAGTACCAAACGCAGACCTACCGAAAAGCGTTCCTCTCGTCTCTGTGACCTCCACGTGCATGCTGGCTGTAGTCTTACCGCTTGCCTTCTGACCAGCAGAGAGGTGGTGCGCAATAATCGCCACACGCAACTCCTCCAACTCATCCTGCAGGATCTGCCTTGGTACTGCTCCCGTTATCATACGCAAACGCCTTGAAGTTCCTTCAATGTGATACGGCACCACAGACCAGATACGTTTGAGGCGAGAACCTCGTACAGAGAGTGGTATGTGATTCGCTGGCCGATAGGCTCAAAATAGCCACACTTTGAGAGAGCTGCAATGAAGTCCTTTGCCAGTCCCTTCATGCTCAGGAATACGCTCTTGTTCTCGTCTCCGTCTGCATCCCTCGGAACCTTATCAATGAAGGCGAGAATGAGGTCTTCCGAGTCCTTGCACCTTCCGTTTTTGAACTCCAGTGTTCCATCCTCAACGAGAAAGCACACTATTGCTGGAAGGTCTGTCTTGTCCACTGCTCTGTCTACCCCTTCCCAGTCTTCCAGTACGAACCCATGTGATGGCCAGCCCTTCTTAGCTACCTCCCTGATTTTATCTTCTATGCTCATCTATGTATATTTTTTGAAGTCGTTTCTGATACTCTGCTGTCTTATTATCCATCTCGAGACATTTGTAGACCCTTCCCCAAGTGACGTGCATGACCTCCTCGTGATCCGAGATGCCCATTCGCTTAGCGTACCAGTCTATCAGTCCAAAGATGCCGAAATTGAGCTTATGGATGCCTGCCCTCACCTCCTCAGGCTCTGGCTTGCTCTTCACACCATCAAAGAGTGCATTGATGCGCTGCACCCTTCCCACTACCCAGCCAACGAAGCGGACAACCTCTACGGCCTTGCATCTGTCCACCTCCTTCGCCTTCATACCCAACAACGTCTCGCACACAACGTAGAACATCTTCCGACCATCATCACACGATGAGAGGGTGACCATCTGACCCATCGTCATGTCGTTCAACGTCTCAGGAGTCACCACCTTGCCCACCTTCAATGGTCTCGTCAGTGTCTCCAGTTTCAGACTCTCCAGACTCCGAGAGAACAGAGCCAGAGTGAGCCATGATTTGAATTTCGTTTTTGCTTCCATCCTTTAATCGAGTTTGTTATAATGTGCCCTGGCAGTTCCAGAGCGTTTTAGGTTCAACTTCATCTGTGCGAAGTAACGAGTGGCATCTATGGCATGGTTCCAAGCATCAATCGGAGTGTTCGTTTGCTTGCCGTCTCTGTCCTTCTTGTACTTGTAGGCGTTCAACTCTTCAATGAGACCAACAGAGCGCCGTGTGACGTTCCATTTATACCGCCTCAGAATATCAATACCAACAGAGATGGAGTCGTTACCCTTCACCGTAGGCACTACCCAGAGACCCTCTGCCTTGAGCTCTGCTATGCTCTTCGGTTCGGCACTATCTGCAACTATGAGGTCTCTTCTCGTGACTCCTCCCTCCTTAGCCTCTCGAGCAATCATCGGATTGGTCATGCCTGTGGAGTAGATATGCAAGTCTGTCCATAGTTCCCCATGAGCCAGCGCACACTCGACCAGAGCCGTAGGGTCATTTGTGAAACCGAAGTCGAGACCATAGCCATGTATCTTGCAGTCTGCTAATGGTGGCATCTCATCAACTATGTTGTAGTGTGGGAATATCAGACCAGACAGACGACCAGTGAGTCCTCGAGCGTACACCTTCCATAGTTCTGGGTCTTCAATATTCTCGATGCGCTCGTGCTCTTCCCTGCTAAGGAACGGATTGCCTCTGTGATCCGAGATTATGAACTTCGTTCCCTTTGTTCCCTTCACCTTATTATGTGCCCAGAACCTCTCTGATGGGTTGTAGTCGATGTATATCTTCTTTCTGGTACGGATAGCGAGCTGCCAGTATATCTCGTAGCCTACACCATTCGCCTCGTTGACGAATAAATAGTCTCTCTTACCGTTCTTTGCGTCCTGTGCATCAGCATACGATTGGAACTCAATCACAGAACCATTACGACCAGTAATGAAGTGGCCTGACTCATTAACCTTGAAGTACTGGCTCATCCAGTCACTCTCTGAGATGATGGTCTTCGCATCACGATACGCGCCCACCTTCAAGTTTGGGAAGTCCTGGCCTACCACTGTAATGACTGTCCTCGCTTCGGTCATAGCAAAGTAAAACAAGACCTCCATGATGGTGTAGGTCTTTCCAGAGGACGTTCCACCTTGATTGATGTACGTTCTCCAGCCTTGCTCTATGTTAGCCCGAAATAACGGACCTATGACCTTGTACGGTATCATTCTCTTTCGCTATCTACTTCGCTTTCGTCAGATGCAGGTACCTTGTCTGTCTCCACGAACCCTATCTGAATGTTAGTATCAAGACTGAGACCTCCAGCCAACTTTGTCTCGTCCACTGGTTTCTCTCCCATAATATCTCGAATGGCATTGTAGGCAGATACGTCACCCTTCTTGGCACTCATAATGAGCCCCTGGGTGATAACTGCCATCTGGTCTATGTCGTCAGCATCCCAGCCGTTGCCCTTCATCATCTCCTTGACCACTGGCTGTTGCTCCTTCATCTCCAGAGCCATTTTCATAAGGTCTTTTAGCTTTCTTTCCTTCCTCGCCTTCTCAGCACGAGCCTTGCCACCCTTAGACCTTATTTGCCTTTGCTTCTCCTTTGCACTCTCCGTCAGTTCTGCATCCTTCTTGAGAGGCTTCAAATTGTCCTTGCCAGCCATATTACTTGCCCCTTTCTCTTACTATCAGAGGTGCAGTGTAACGCCATCCAATAGCGTGGTGCAACCTCACGTATTTTGTAGTCATCAGTTTCACGCGCACACCTGCAGGATGATAAATGACAGAGTAGAACGACTTTAGATATGTTCCACTCTCCAGATACACCTCCGTCATGCCTCCAGCGTTGCTCTGTGTCCTCTTCTGGTTCATGCAGAGCATTGGCATGGATAGCATCATTGCCCCTCGATAGGTCAGGCTGGTGTACGTGTTTACATCCTCATTGATACGACCCACGAACTTGAAAGGTCTGTGCACAGAGCAGACGAAGGTGTTCATCGCCTTCCGCTTCAATGCAATTTCCTTTCCGTAGGTTCCTGCTCCTCCGCCTATGAAGTCACCTCCCTGAGCCATAGCAAAGGTGATGCACTTCTCACCACAGGCATTGTAGAAGTTGACCATGATTTCGAAGATCCGGTCGAGGTTCTTGATGGTCTTCGCCTTGAAGTCCAGTTTCTCATTGAACCTGAAACTGAAATTGGTGTAGTCGTCGTCCAGTTCGATGAAGTATTCCACACCCAGTTGCTTGGCCAGTTCAAAGCAAGCGTTGCGGGCATAGATAATGACTCCTCTCTTGTCGACGAAGTTATCTCCCAGGTCGAAGGTCTTTCCTATCTCTGTCTTCGAGAATTGGACTACCTCCGTCCCAAATTTCTTTCGGTACTCATTCTCGGTCGGGTCTTCATCATCAATGACTATGTAAATCTTACCGGTGTACCCCTGTGACCTCAGAGTCTTGTATGTGTATACGTGCTCTGGTCTGCCATGCGTCAGGATAAACGCAGCGAAATTGTACTTCATCATTCTTCGTATTCTCTAAGATATTCTTGTGTGATTTCGTCAGTCAGAACCACGAAACCATTTTCTATTGCTTGCTTGAAGTCCACAATCACCATTGCCGTGCGCTCCATCAGAGCACGAATGACGGGGTCTTCACATTGGCTGTAATACTCAGCCACCTTCGAGAAGTCGAACTTACGGAACCTCTGTGCACTCTTCAATAGCATGTCTCGTACGTCCTCAGGAATGTCTGCAGCCTTAATATGATATTCGAGGTCTTTTACCTCGCTCTCATCGTATAGGGCTGATGGTCCCTCGATAGTCTCTCCAGTAGGCACATATACCGGGGACTCTATTTTACGACTGTACTCCGTTACCTTTTGCTGTTGCATAGAAAGCGGTACGTCCCACTTCATAGCGTCCTCGCTCCAGAGGTTTTTCATGATGTCCTCATCGTTCTGAGCGTAGAGCATATTTTCTTTGAGTACGTATTCTCTCAGTTTCTCTGCAGGCGTGTTCTCATCAAGCACCTTGCACAGAGCCACTGGCCAGCCGAGCTCACGTCTCGCCCTCAGTCTATGATTGCCACTTACCGCAACCATCTTGCCATCGTAAGGATAAACGATAATTTCGTTCAGTTTCTCCATCTCAGGAGACTCCTTGATGGACTTGATGAGTGCAGCCATTCTCTCCTTCGTAATCTTACGAGGATTTTTCGGAACATTCGGGATCTGACCAACATTCTCTACCAGTTCTCCGATAGGTACGTTCCGTAATTCGAACTTCAATTCAAATTCACTCATACCAGTTCTATAAATAATTCGTTTAAACTTATAAAGATATATCGGTGCAAATATACTGATTTTCTTTAAACTTTCCAAGTTTTCAGAAACAAACAAACAAAAAAAAGTGGGGTGCAGCCACTTTGACTACACCCCACACGAAAGCAACAAAAAGCCAAGAGTCCACAATCAAGTAAACTCCTCGCATATCATGTGATGATTCACACGCATATTGTCATTGACTGAGCATACGTGTGCCTCAAACTCTTCTTTGGTCTTCTCGTCTACCTGTTTCAGGATGCCACAGAGTTTGCACTTGGTGCAGTTGTGTTCTTTTGTAATATTCATTTTCTTTCTGTTTTATTCTTTCTCATTCATTTTCGTTCACTACCACCAGCGTGGAGGTGTATTGACGTATACCCACATCAGGCTTGCCCTTCTTTAGCTCATTACATATCAGCCACATGGAACCACCTCCTCGAACTCTGCGAAGTAATATTCGAGGTTCGGGTGCTCTCTCTCCCAGTCTCTCAACTTCTGTATATCAGCTCCCGAAGTCCACGTATCAACGTAGTACGTAATAGTTCTCAGCCCGTGAACGTTTTTGCGGTTCCTATCGTACAGTGCTCGGATGATTCGTGATCCGACCTTTGGTTCCTCATCCCGGAACCTCTTCCAATCTAATCTTGCCATGGTTCTTTGTGATATTTTATTTTTCTTTGTCTCTCAATACTCAGACGGACCTCTCTGATTGCCTGCTCTCTTCCGAGTAGTGAGTCTTCGTACTCTTTCAGTTCCTCCTCTGTCTCGGCTACGTAATAGCCTCCACTCGTAGCAATCAGACACTGCACCAGACCATTAGTACGGATGTGGTTTACAATCTTACGCACCCTCGCATCTGAGATCTGATAACCGCAGAGCCTCATCCTCGAACAGATATACTTGTTCGTGATGGCTGCAGCCTTCCCTATATGACCTGCAAGACTCCTTACCATAACTGGCACCAGTGTCTTGCGCTCATAGTCTGACAGAGTCTCAGTTTGTTTATCGAACCCCTTTATCATGATAAGCAATATGTAGTTACGGCCAACATAGCCAAGATTAAAAATACTATATTCATCAGCACCTCAACAGAGTGCTCATATTTTCTGTGTACCTCTTCAAGTTCTACTTGTATCTTGAATACCTTGTTTGAAAAGTTTATTGATTCTTCCATGGTTACTTAACTTTTGATATTATTTTTTGCTGATTTCCCGAATTAGCGCGTCTGGCTATCTCGGGCATAAACTTATTGACTAAACTTATTATCTCGTCGTGTGCCTCGCTTATGCCGTTATTCACTGCTCTGCTCTGCACTATAGATAGATTTTTGATTGATACCTCCACTGTCTCCAGTCTGTTGCCCATCTTGTCCCTGGCACTCATGATGAGCGCATCTTCCTTCTTGTAATAGGAGTTTGCAAACACGCAGTGGTGCATATGACTTCCCTCCTCAGCGAAGGCTGCCACACTCGGCAGGACAGAGATGAAGACCTTGCCATCGTCGAAACACAGACCAATGAACGCGCCCTTACTCTCAGCGTATTTCTTCTCCCACTTCACAGCCTCAGCCTTTCGCTCCTCCAGTCTCTTCTTGGCTCTCACTGCCTCCACCTTTTGTTGCCACTTGTCGTGCGCTTTCTTCAAGTCCTTCGGGCAAATATACTCAGGATTGTGGGTGTCCTTCCCAAGTTCCTCGAGGCTTCGTATCATATCCATCCAGAGGTTGGCATCGCTCACCTTGTAGTGATGCCTGTTCGCTATCTTGATAGCATACATGAACTTGACCGTAGAGCCTCCACCATCATTTAGGTGGTATCTCAGTAATGAGCTCTGCTTCATCTTGAACAGAGACTCAGTAACCGGTCCACCCTTGATAAGGTTCGTACACAGAGTTACTGGGTTTGTACCCATTACAGAAGACTTGATACCCCTCTGTCTCAGGATAGGCAACACACCTCCAACAAAGGTGACGTTCGGAGTTATGTTGTATCGGTTGTAGCCTCCATAATATCCGTATGAGTAGGAGTAACTGTTGCCACTCTTCAACTCCAGTGGACTCTGCCACAACCAATCGTCCGAATACTTCGGAAATGCTCGCACAGAACGGCTTATATACGCCTTGCTTCCCTTCTCATCCATCCATACTTGAAATGCCTCCAGAGTGCGTCTTAATGGCTCTCTCTGTCCCTTCTTCATTTCCTGACAGAGTAGGAGATAACGGAAGACCTGCAGCCCTTTGAAGGTGGTCATGTAGCACACATACTGCATGACATTGTAGCTCTTCTTTCGGCTTTTCTCTACCTTGATTCTCTTACCACAATGTGGGCAAACAACATATATATTGTTGCAGACAGAGACAGCTAACTCGTTCAGATCTGAACTGAATACCTCTCCACAATGGGTGCACCAAATCTCTCCCTTACATAGATAACCACGCCATCCCCAGCCTTTCTCGAAGCCCTTCTGCAGTTGCTTCTCAGTAATCTCTGGAAGGTGGCTAAACAACTCTACAACCTTCTTTTGTAATTTAGTCTTCGCTTTCATCGTCGTTCAGTTCTATGGCTCATCGCCCATTGGTTCGTACTCGTCTGAACAATCTGCATTGGACAGACCCTTGCTGCACTCAACGTATGGACCCTCCAATAGCAGTACTTGCAACTCTCACAGAGTCCCCAATAACATGACTTCATAATCAAAAATCGAATAAGTTCAACTGCATTTCTTTAGCCTTCTTGGCCTTCTCCTCGGCTATCAGCTTTCTCTTGTTGGCTGCAGCCTTCTCCTTCTCCCTTCTGGCTGCCTCCTCCTTGGCGTGCTTGGTCTCCAGTTCCTTCTTGAAGTCCATCTCTGCCTTGGCCATGGCTGCCTGCTTCTGCTCCTCAGTCAGGTCTACATGCCGGTTTATTACCATACGGCTGACCTTGTTAGCCTTGTCCCCTGGGTCTTTCAGTTCATCCTCATCTATAAAGTGCTTCGCCATGCCGTAAATTTCCTCGTCTGCCCAGCCACTCTGCCCAGCCTTGGAGACCTCAGCCATGATGTAATTGCACACTGCCTCCGGTGTCTTCTCCGGATGCTCTTCTATCTTCTTAGCGAATAGGGGGTCTTTCTCTGCCTCCTTCTCGAGATAGCATCTAATTGCTTCGATAAAACCTTTTGTTGCTTTCATACCAGTATTAATGAATTTGTTACGTATTTGAATATAACCTCTTCGCTCTATCTCTCGTAGTAACTCTTCACCCTTGTCACCCATCACCACTGGCCACTCACCGTTTACCGTCATGTGTCTCTCCATACCTAAATGGTCTTCTATCTTCCATCGGGTAACTTGGTCGCACATGAAATATAGAGTCTGGAAGTATATCATTTAATTCTCGTTTTCTTTATCTCTTCCCACTGCTCACGAGTTATGGCGTTCTTTCGGCTCTCAGCCTCAGCCTTCTCACGTTCCTCTTGGGCTACTTTATCAATAATTCTGTTTCTGTCGTACATGAAGTCCTTGAACGCTCTCAGGATCCGGACTGCATCAACGCTTCCGTACATCTCTCCGTAGTCTCCATATTTGAGCCTCTGAAAGAATAACATCACCTCTGAGAGCTTCAAATGATAGTATCTGTTGTATATCATCTGCGCCACCTCCTTCATGACCTCCAAGCTGTTCTTGTTCTCCTCCTTCACTCCTACGAAGTTATTGTAGTCGTTTAGCTCAATCACCAGCCACTTGACCATGACCTCCTCACCGTACTCTGCCTTTATCTTTGCCAGAGTCGGAGCAGATCCGCACACGCACCTCTCAGGGTAACGTGCGAACTTCACCTGCTCAGAAGGGTTGTATGTAGTCAGCAGTCTGACCGCCTCCTCCTTGCTCTTATAGCAGACCATTTGTGACGAAGTCCCTGACTGCATCATTTCGGTCTGTCTTCTTTGAAGTACTGCCTTTATCTCTTCCATGTCGTTCTCCTTGTTTTTGTAACCAACTATTTATTGCGCTGTCCACACGCCTTATTCGCACCTTGCCATTCGCCTTGTACCAGTCCTGCGAGTCGTAGTAGTAGTAGAACCTTTCTGCCTCCTCATCCGTACCTCCAGCCTCTCTGAATAGTCTCTTTACCTCCTCCAGAGTAGGCGGTTCGTATTCCTTCTTCGGTCTCGTGACCTTCTTCGGTTTCTCTGGTGCGAAGAGGCTCAGAGGCTCAACCGGCTTAGGTTTCGGTTTCTCCTTCACTTCTGCAGGAACTTCCACCACCTTCGGCTGTGGTTTCTTAGCCTCCACAACCTCAGACAGAAGACCAACGTCGAATATGTATATCGGTTGCCTTCTCCCGTTCCCATCCTGGCATATTACGAGACCATTCGCTATGAGTCGTTTTTTTGCCGTTATGAAGGTGTTCTTACTGATACCTAATAACTTTATCAACTCCTCATTTGAAATCGCACAGAGAGCCGGGAAATCTTTCCTACGCCATACCTCAAGAAGACCCAGACCCAACGCAATCTGAGTGCAGTCCAGTTGCAACTCCTGAGCCTTGCTCCAGAACTCTGCTGTACGCTCTTCAAAATTCATGCTCCGATATATTCTTTCACCGCTCTCTGAAACTCCTCGAGCGAATGACAAACAACGTATTGACTCTTCATCTTCTTGAGGAGTCGTTCGTACTTCTTTTGTGCGTCAGACTGCTTCCCGACTGGGGTCTTCATCTCAATAGCGAGTGAAGCATACCCCCCACATGGGACTTGCAGGATGAGGTCTGCGACTCCAGCCCTCACTCCCTCGTCCTTCATTATCTTCGCAGTCCATGCGTTCCTCGCACCTCCATTCGGAACGGCAAAGAACAATGGTTCGATGCTTGGATAGGTCTTTCTGAACCACTCCACGCACTGTTTCTGTATCTGACTTTCTGTTAATGGTTTCATATCTTACCCTTGAACATTTTTGCAGCCACGTCCATAATCATTTCGGACTTGCTAACCTTCTTCTCTTCAACGTTATCTACTGTTCCAGTCACTCCGTTTGCAATATCCTTCTTCGTCTGTATGAGCTCATACATGTACTCGTCTATCGTATCCATACCGAGGAGATAAGTGCAGGTGACAGCGTTCTTCTGTCCGTTTCTGTGCGCTCTATCCTCAGCCTGACAACAATCTGAGTATGTCCATGGAAACTCAATGAACAGAACATTCGAGGCTGCAGTCAGAGTGAGACCTGTTCCACCACTTCTGTAGTTCAGGATTATTAGTTTGCAGTCTGGGTCTTGCTGGAACGCATCCACAGACCTCTGCTTGGCCTTGTCGTCGTCGTCTCCAGTCACTGTGACCGCATCCCTGAACTCTTCTTTCAGTTCCTTCACTACCTCCTTGAGAAAGCAGAAAACAATCAATTTCTCGCCACCATCAATGGTGTTATGGATGAACTCGACTGCGCTTGCAATCTTACCCCTTGACGATATCTGCTTCAAGATACCCATCTTGACCATTATGGCACCTCTCATCGCTCTCTGTAGTTTCTCATCGTCAGCCTCCTTGAAGTCTCTCAGGTACTTGATAACGTCCTTCTCTGCCTCTCTGTACTCCTTCATGTTGTCAATCTCAGTGACAATGGTGACTCTCGTCTTATCAGGCAACCATTTGAGTACGTCCTTCTTCTGTCTCCTGAAGAAACAGAACTTGTTTAGGTAGAAATTGAGCTCTTTCAGATGGCTCGACTGGTTCTCTCCAGCACAATAGCGTTCCTGAAACTTCGTGTAGCCCCCGAAGTCTTCCAGTCGGTCCATAATATTGAGCTGCTGTATCAGATCCGTATTGTTGTTTACTACCGGAGTACCTGTCAACTCCAGAACGAACTCCTTACCCTTAGCAATACCCTGCACAAATTTCGACTGCTGGGTCTTACTACTCTTGCACTTGTGGCTCTCATCAATAATGATGCTCCGGAAGAGGTTTATACGCTCATCGAACTCTATGCTCTTGAGGGTGAACCGCGACTGGTTCTTTATCCTCTTGACAAAGAACTTCTTTAACGACTCATAGTTGGTAATGAAGACCTTTGCCATGGGTTCGCCCTTCATGTTCTTAATCTTCCAGTATTCCTGCCACACCTGCCTGTTACTATCATCGAGGATGATTGCAGTCACTCCTCCAAACTTCTTGAACTCTCTCATCCAATTGACCTTGAGAGATGCAGGACAGACCACCAGACACGGCCACGCACCGCTTGCGGTCATGGTTCCAATGGCTTGGGCTGTCTTTCCCAGTCCTGGCTCATCACCCATGATGCACCGTTTCTTCTGGAGGGCGTAGGCAATACCTTGCTTTTGGTACTCGTACGGCTCGAGAGTCATATTGTGTGGTACGGTCAGTTCCGGCATCGGTGGAACCTCGTAGGACTCCACGGGCTCCTCGTCCTTATTCCAACAGACAGACCCAACCAAATGACACCTGACTGCCCACTCTTCCATTGCCTTCAAGTACCATTCGTCTTTGGGGTCTACTTCCCAGAAGTGACCATCCGCACGATAATTGGCGGATGGTATTCTACGGATGCACTTGACCAGCAAAGGATGATACGTGAAACTTACCTTGTAGCAGTTGGGTGTCAACGTATAATACATCGGTCGCATAGTCATTTGCGTTTGTTACACTGCCATTGCTGGCTCTGGTTCTTTCTTCTTCTTGCTCTTCTTCTCCTTGTGGTTCTCAGAGGTGTTGAGCTCTACTTTCAAGTCGGGCACCTCTCCGGCATCCTTGCCCTCGAATGGGTCTCCAGCCTCACCGAAGTCGAGTGTACCTTCCTTGAGTCCCCACTTCTTCTCTTTGACGTACTCCTCAGCCTCGTACTTGATATTCTCAACTGCCAGGGCGAGATCTGACTTGTACTCGTACTTCTCATCGTCCACGAGGTTGATACTTGGAGTGTTCACCTTAATGATGTCTCCTCTATCCAGAATACGTGTACCAGAGATTGAGATGGTGTCCTCAGAGATACTGAGGAGGTCACAGCGCATACGGGTGAAGATGCTCTTCTCCTCCCACTCACTCTGCTCCTGCAGTTCCTTTAACGTTGCACCTGTAGCCTCTCTCTGTTCAGTCAGGAACACCACATGAGGGATGAGAGCCTTGAATGCCTCCTTCAAGTCACGATGAACAATGTTACCACCTACCATGGTGATGGTGTCTCCATCACCGTTACGATACACCACATTTAGGGTGTTCGTCTTCGAAATCTGAATTTTCTTAAATTCCATTATGCGATATATTTAAATTGTTTAATTAGGACGTACTCACGACCCAGCCCATCTCGTTCTGTGACGGTGTACTCCTTGCACTTTACTCTCGCATCACCCTCCTCAGCCATCTTTCGGAGAGTCCTCTTAACGAGGTCGTCCATCTTCATTCGGTCGAGCCTCATCAAATCCTTAAACTTTTCTCTCAGGTCGTTTATGACCTGCCATTCCTTCTGGTTGTAGTCCCTCATTCGATTTACTACTGCAGCCTGTTTCTTGAGTCTGCCTTCTATTTTCTTTTCGTCTTTTTCCATTATACGTTGTACTGTTGATAAAACTCTTCAAAATATCGGTCCTCTGGGATAGGTAATTGGATACCCAATTCGCTTGCTGCATCAGCCTGCACCTTGTTCATGAAGTCACTCATCTGCTTAGTGTTCAACTTACTCGTAGTGTCGTATACCTTCTCCAGTCTCTCTCCGATGCGTATGGTCTTCATCAGGAACTTCTTGCAGTAGTACGAATAAACGTCTTGCTTAGGCGTTCCAGTCTCGTGCTCTATACACTGCATCCACATCCACATTAGGTCGTTCTGCGCAATTGTACGAGCCTCAGATGCCCTCTTGATTATGAGGTGATAAGTTCCATTACGCATTGTTGAAAAGAGATAGTTGAGGTCAGTGTCTACCGTTACTCTCCCATCTCTCTTCGTTACGGTCACTTGCTTCGCCATCAGAATGGAAGACCATCACCTTGCGCTGGTGGGAATGGGTCTTGATAGGTCTGCTGTGAATATTGTGCTTGGTAGCCTCCCTGAGCAGGTGCCTGCTGATATCCTCCAGCATTCTGAGCTGTCTGAGACTGATAGGCTTGCTGAGTAGGAGGTGACTGTCTGTAATCTCCATGAGGCTGCTGTGCCTGCTGTCTCTGGGCTTGTCCCTGTGGATTGCTCATTAGACACAGATCCGTAGCCAATATCTCTACTGACATACGTTCTATACCTTGCTGGTCTGTATACTTGCCATAAGTGATTGAACCCTCAACGTCCAACTTCATGCCCTTTTTGATGTACTGACCAGCCATCTGAGCCAGATTTCGCCAGCATACGATGTTGTGCCACTCAGTCTTTTCGGGCACCTCTGTTCCGTCCTGCTTCTTGTAGCCACCAGTGGAGGTGGCCAGAGAGAAACGTGCGTACTGAACTCCTTGCTGAGTCTGTCTTACCTCAGCATCCTTGCCTACGATACCGATAAGCGATACAGAATTTTTGTACCTCATGACTAATTGATTTTGATAGTTAAACTTTCCTTGACGTTAGATACCTTCTGGCACTCAGCAAAGATATCTGGGTGTGTCTTCTTGAGTTTCGCAGAGTCTACGGTCACACGCACTGTAGCCTCCTTACGGATGAGCTGCAGTCTGTCGCTCTTCCACGACTTCACGTTCTTCTGCTTCATCACCTCCAGAAGTCCTGCACGAAGTTCCTCCTCGCGCTCCTTCAACTTCTTGACGGTCTCCTCAATCTTAATGACCTCCTCCTCAGCATCATGAAACTCGGCTGGAAGAGTCTCTTCCGTAGCCACCTGAGTGTTACCCATCAGAACGTCACGGAATGGTGTGCTGTCCTCCTTGTTCAGGAACGCCTGAATGATAGCATCGCACAGATCTGAAGGAATGCGCTCCAGTTCCATGAGTTTCGCTTCACCGTACTGAGCCTTTGGCAACCATACGACAAACAACTTTCCTGCCTTCATACCCGGGTTGCAACGCTCAAACAACATAGCGTAGATGGAGAGCTGCAGGGTCACATTCGGAACGTGGATAGAAGAGGTTGTCTTGATATCTCCGAGGTCAAAGGTCTTCGCCCCCTTGCCCTTGAACACCACATCAATGCTGGAGGCAATGTTCTGACCATCATCGACCAGATACTCGTTGCAGACCGTTGTGAGGCTGTTTTCCTCTTTCAGTCTTATGTAGTCCACCAGCTGAGGGCATGTCTCGTCTGTGATGCCGGTATTATCGTACAACTCACATTTCGAGTGAATGAGGCTACCATGCTCTGCTGCCTTCATCAGAATGTCCTGAGGAATATCCTTGTACGTATCAGGATAAACCCACTTTACGATTGGAGTCACTCCGCAAAGTTTGTTGCCATAAAGGCTGTAGCTGTGAGAGGTCTTATCGAAGACCACCCCGCTCATGTTCAATTTTGCCATGATTTGAATATTTTTATGTTACGGTTTAATTATGCTGCTATCTCGTGAGCCTTCTCGGTGCAGGCATCGATTACTGCTTGGTCGTTCTTGAACTCAGGATGAGCCTTGAAGACCTCCTCCAGTTCTTTGCGGGTTGTCACCTTCTTGACCTCCTCGATAACCTTCTCTCTGGCATCGTCCATGGCTGAACTCTTGCCCCAAGTGAAACGCTCGGCTCCCTTATCATCAATGACTCTAATATAGGTCACTGCTCTGCGGGTCTCATCATACTCTATGTGGCTCACAAAGAAACGTGTCTTCGGCTGTTTCTTGCCATTGAAGCCTGTTCTCCACTCATCAGCTCGGAGGTTTACCCAGACTAATGGGCAGGTGTACAACTCTCGTCCTATGCCCCAGTTCACGCAGGCACGCTTGAATGCGTCAGAGGCTTGTCCCTTCTCCTTCTCTGTGTTGCTCTCAGTACCAACGTCCTGTTTGCTCACCCAGTCACCACTGGCAGACCTTACCGATACGGTACAGAAGAGGTTGCCATTTATGAGCTCATGTTCTCTCTTCCAGTTCTCTGGACCCACAACCTCATCGAGGAGGGTCATATCTACTCTGGCGTTCTTGTACATCAAGAGGCTGCAGCCCTTGTCGTTACATGTTCCCACTCTGCACTCAATCTCGTCAGCGTGGAGTGTGCGGAAATTCAGTTTTGTTGCTTCCATTTCAAAATCTGTTTAAATGTTGAACTTATGTTTAAAATCTCTTGGGACTTACGGAGGTTTCGAACCTCCAAGCCATTCACATGGCCACACCCTTGTTGTAAGTCTGTCTAACAAAGATACAACCAACAACTTTCGTTGAAGGTTACAAAAATGGTTGGCAGAAAGGAGTCAGCCAACCAATAACGTTATATTTATTTATGTGGTTCGGAATTATTCAATCTCCTTACAATGTAGCCTGCTGCAGCTGTAGCCATCAGAGCAACCAGTGGATGCTCCTCTACGGCTCCAATCACAACAATCATGCAGACGGTTATGAGGTTGATACGGATAACTGTTCTACGTGTGCAATCGAACTCGCAGATCCGAGAGTAAAACTCGCTCTTCGTATCTAACCAGTTCGTAACTCTTTTACGCGTTCTCTTCATCCACTCACCAATTGGAGTGCTGTTACTATAATCTGTTTCTGAAAATTTAATTGTCTCCATTTTATTTCGTTCTTGCATATCTAAGGACATCGGCTGCATTGCACTGCCATTTCCCATTCTGTGCGCTCTCGTTTCCCTTCTGGGCTCTTATCTTACCCTCTGTGATTAAACGCTCCAGACGTGACCTGCCACCCACAATCTGCTCGCTGAACCTCAGTCCGAATGATTTATTATTCATGACTCGCATTATGACCCCGAACTTCTCTTGTATTTCGTTGTACTCCATCAGTTCTTGTCTATCAGTGTGATGCCCTGCCTCCGTATCTCCTTCAAGTCGAACGGAATGCCCAGCCTATTACATACCATCCACCAGATGAGTTCTATATCCTTCGAGATACCCAACTTTCTGTAGATGCTCCTCTTTTGTGTCTTGATAGTCCAGAAGGACTTGCATAGGTTCCTTGCAACCTCCTTGTCGGATAGTCCTTTGCAATACTCCTCTGCAACCCTTTGCTCGCTATCTGAGAGCAGTGCGCCTGCTACGCTTCTCTGGTCACCTCATAGGAGAGACCATTGATACGTGTTATAAACTTCCAGCCCTCTCTGCGTTTGATAGCAGAGACACGACCCACAGAGATACGGACTGCATCCAATCTCTCAATCGGCCATGCCTCTACGTCCCCGACCTTCATACTCTTGAGTGTCGGGGTGATAGGTTTCTTCTCTTCTACCATGCTCGTTTGATTTTTGAGTAGAGAGCATCGAGGACTACGATGTCGTCTTTCATATCGTTGACCTTCTTGTCAGATGCGAGCCACCATGACTTGTACTGCTCGCTGTTCTTCTTGGCCTCCTTGAGTTCCTTCTTGAGGTTCTCTACTTCGTTAAGTAAACTCTCGATGATTTGCTCTGCAGTCTCTGTTCCTTGAACATCGTTCTGCTGGTTCTTTATTTCTTCCATATTTCAAAAATTAAAAAAATGTATCGTGGCTGGTTGAGCTCCGATGCTCTGTTCGAGATACTGTACTTCACTCTATGCTGCAGGAGTTGCTTTCGTGATCCGGAGACCACACCTGCACCAGCCTATGATGTTCTTGGCAACTGCTTTTGGTTTCTTGTTACTTTCTTCCCCGATGCTTGCCTCGACCCTCAGTGAGGGCTGCTTGCTTCTTCGGTTGGCCTCTCTCTCCGCTATGTATCTGGCTTTAAGCATGACCAGTCTTTGCAGGTACGAGCCCCATCAATGGCAGGGGAACCGTTTTTTCGTGGGTGTGCGTGTTCCGGTGGGAACGCTTACAGACCTCTCGGCCACACCCTGGAGTGGTTAATCATTACCTCCTAAATATCCTTTCCTCGGCCATGTTTGCTTTCTCAGCCACTCCTTGAAGCATCCAGTTAACGACCTGTGGCTTCTACCAGTCGGAACCTTCTTGGCAGGTCTCCACACCGCTGCCATATAGCTGCAGTCAAGCTGGTTTGAGGTGTCCGTCCTTCTCTCCGCTATCAGTCATTTTTTTAGGGTGGATGGCTCATAGGTAGATTGCTTACCGAAAATCTGTACCACCGTTCATCATGATGCTTGTGGGATAGGCAGGAATCGAACCTGCTCTGCGACCACCTCTCGCCTTCCCCTCAGTTCTTAGTGAACGTAATAGGTAACCTTGAGACCTCTTCTGAGTTTACAGACGGTCTTGTCTGCTCCAGACTTGTAGGCTCTCTCAATCTGCTTGTTGGCTAACTCTACACCTATGAGCGCGATGAGTCCAGAAACACCAACCAGAGTGTCGACCTTCTTGCCGTTCTCATTATATCCGTAGACCTTCATCTTGAAGTTCTTATTGATTTCACTTGTGCTGTAATTGAGCTTTGTAACCTTCATATCTTTGTTCTTTTGCGCTTTACCTCTAAAGAGGTATTGCAGATTTAAATATTTTGTTGTATCTTTGTTTCAGAAAACATTGGCAAATTTAAAGATTTTCTTTATATGCCGTATCGGTTTTCTTTAAAATCTTCGTTTTTTAACAGAGATTTAACAGAAAAGTCGTTTGCTTTAAAGTTCCGTAACATAAAAATGCGATAATGGAAGGTAAAGAAGTGAGGAGAATATTGACAGAAAACAAGATAAATCTGTCGTGGCTCTCAGAGCAACTCGGACTTACGCCTCAGGCGTTCTCCTCCAGACTAAATGCCCGAGATTTTAAGAAGAGTTATCTGCTTGAGATAACGCAGTTGTTGAACCAAGACATTTTCGGTATCGGTGTGGCTGACTCACAGAACCGCCAGCCTATAATCGACATTAGGGTCTGTGCCGGTAATGGCATCGGCCTCGAAGGTGAAGAGAATAAGATAGTGGAGTATGTAAGCATCCCAGCCTTGAAGGGTTGCATTGGCCTCACCGTCTATGGCGAGAGCATGTACCCACAATATCGCCCAGGAGATGTTATATTCGTGCGCCAGGTAACATCTCTTACCGACATCGACTACGGACGGACCTATCTTATAATTACAAGATCTGACCGCCTGCTCAAAATGATATACGAGTCTGAGAAGGGTGATGGGTACCTCTGTCTTCGCTCCTTCAATAATGCCCTGAACCCAGCAGGTGACAGACTGTACCCAGATAGAGATGTGTCTTTCGAGAATATCCTGTTCGTATACAAGGTCGTTGGCTGTCTCAACAGAGACCAGATTTGAGCCTCGCCCTATTCATATACGTAACATAGTCTATATAATATAATAATAATATAATAATAAGAAGAATAATAATATTATCTATATTATTTATGATAGTTATTAAAAGAAGAAAGAAAGAGAAAAGAAAGACGAAAAGTTTCAGTACCAAAAATTGGTATTGTATCAGCGTTTCAGTACCAAAAATTGGTATTGTATCGCTCTTTCAGTACCAAATTTTGGTATTGTATCGTTTTTCAGTACCAAATTTTGGTATTGAAACTTCGAAACCGTCATTTGCCGTCTTTCCGTCTATTTCTGAGGTAACTTATAACTACATAAATTGAGTGATTGAAGACGATGGTCGCGAAAAAACGAATAAATAACTATATTCCGCAGCACGCAAACGCTTTGTACATCAGCGTTTTGAGTCGTTTTCCTCGGATAGTCTTCTAAGATAACGGCCTACCATCCACACACCTACTCGAAAGGGTCTTCAAGTTTCGAGGTTCGGTAGCTCAACTGGATAGAGCAACTGCCTTCTAAGCAGTAGGTTATGGGTTCGAGTCCCATCCGAATCACTCCTCTATTGATACATATTCGTTCTACACAATCTGCTACTATCACACACACAATAACCCACTTTTGGACCACCGAACGAATATTTTTTATTCGCTCCTTATAATAGACAAATTGCATGGCTACAATAAAACTCGCTATACTCAGGCATACAGTGGCGAAAGATGGCACATACAAGATACGCATCGCCATCGGTCACAGATCCGAAACTCACTACATCGTTACGAAGTACAAAGTGAACTCGCCTTCCGAGTTCGTGGATGGTGTGGTGGTCAGACTCCCAAACGCTCACCAGATGAACATTGAGCTCCGCAAACTCCTCAACGATTATGAAGATAGGCTTGACCGTGTCCCTTCTCCTGAGGACTACACCTGCAAGGAACTCAGAGACCTCCTCAAAGGAATGAAGCCCCACACCTCAGTTACCACCTTCGAGCAGGTGTCTCTGAAATATCAGAAGGAACTCACAGAGGATGGGCGAGGCTCTTATGCCAAGATGCTCGCCAACTGCATGAGGCTCTTCCATGACTTCAACAATGGTGACGTGTTTCTCTCAGAGATACGCCCGGACACCATCAGCCAGTTCGAGCGGTACCTTCATCGCTCCGGGGTCTCTCAGTCCTACTGCAACATGAATATGTCTATGGTTCGCACCATCATCAACAGAGCCATACGTGCGCAACTCATCACCTACGAGGTGCACCCCTTCATCTATTGGACCAGACCAGCCGATGATATCAGGGAACTCGATATTTCGGTTGAAGATGTGCGCCTCATCAGAGACTCAGAGCCTCATCTGAAAAAACAGAGACTCGGGCGGGATATTTTTATGCTCTCATACTACCTCGGTGGGATGAACCTCATCGACCTGCTCTCCGTCAACTTCAAAGGTGTGAAGGTACTCGAATACACGAGATACAAATCACGCAATATGAAGAGATCTGATAAACGCATATCGTTCACCATCCAGCCAGAGGCGCGTGCCCTCATAGATAAGTACATGAACCGCAACACTGGTCGCCTCGACTTCGGTTACAAGTTCCAGTACAAGAACTTTCTGTCGTACGTTACTCGCTCCATCAAGTCCCTGGCAGAAGAGCTGGAGATTGATGATGCTCAGAAGGTCTGTTTCTACTCTGCCCGTAAGTCCTTCGTCCAGCATGGTTTTGACCTTGGCATCAGCCTCGAAACTCTGGAGTACTGTATCGGTCAGAGTATGAAGGCGAATCGTCCTATCTTCAACTATCTGAAGATAATGAGAAAGCATGCAGACGCTGCCATCCGTCAAATCATCGATAATCTGTCTGCACCTACAACTACACCACCAGAGGACGAGACCTCCGTATGAACCGAAACTGACAAAAATAATGGTGTAGTATCTCACGACACCACACCATTCGTATGAAAGAAAAATATCACCTCCTATCTTTTGAACCGGTAATATAAAATAAACGCACCCAGCACGAGGAGTATGAAGAACGGCCATTGAGCCTTGTCCCAAATTCGTGACCCGAGGCTCTTCTGTTGTTCCTTCGTGACCTCCTTTTTGTCCTCTGCCTTCTTCTCGATGTAGTTATACACTATCGTATTGATGGTATCTCTCAGAATAGTGTACTTCGTTTTCTCCAGTACCTTTGTACTGAACACAGTATCTCGACCTGTGATAGTGTCGTGCTTTGTCAGAATGGTCGTTTTTTCGCTCTGTGAGACGCTATCCTTGACGAACCTATAAACTATACTGTCTCGGTGGAGATAAACGCTGTCGTGAACGATTTTCGTCTCGAACCTCTCTACCTCCTTCGCACTACGGCATCCAGTCAGCATCGAAATGAGGATGCAAGCAAGGATGCCCCACAATAAACCAAGTAACTTACGCATACGTAGCTGTGATCTGAATTGTTATTGACTCGTTTCTCTTCTGAGCTGGCTGCAGGTACTCCCGCATCAGTTTCTCCCACGCCTTCTGAGAGTCTACTACCTGACCCTTCACCTTGTTGTATCCACAGATGATGCAACCAGCAGAACTCTTGGCAGTCGTTCCTCTGTGCATCAGTATGCCATCGAAACCCGGAACTCTCAGGAGTCTTGGAAGATAACCATTGCAGAACTGCTTGTAGTATGCCTTCTTTGAGAATGAAGGTGACTGAATGTTCAGAGTGACCTTGTAAGTTCCTCGAGGGATTGCAGTCTCAGAGTAGACCTTCTTTGCCTTTATCTCATCCAGAGGAGTGGTCTGCAGTAACCCTCTGTCGGTGTCCTCTATAGAGTCACACGCGAACTTGCCATCTACGTAGATGTGACCTATCGTGTAGGTCTTGCAAGTGAAGATACGTTTTAATTCGATTTTCATAACTTTTGAAGTTTTAGCGTCTCCTATCACCAAAATGGCCCTTCGGAGTCTCGTTGTTTTCTTGTTCTTTTTCGTCCTTCTCCATATCCTCCACTGTGTCCTCGACAGCATCACCTACCTTCGGATTGAATGCTTTCAGGAAGTTAATGAAGAGCCTTGTCACAAACTTCGAGAATGACATCTGAGGCATACCCTTGCACATTCTGTAGTTCGTCCAGATACTCTCAGCATCCGGTCGCATACAAAAGAACATGATGCCAATACAAATGACCATCTTCGCCACGTGCTCAGTACAACCGAAGGTAACGGAACACCATTCGCCCATGGCCAGAGCCATCGTCGAGGCGACCAATATCCAGCAGAAGTAATCGAGCAACTTTGAGAGGCTCCTACGCTGCGCCGTAGACCATCTGAAGGACTCTCCTTGAAGTTCAGACTTGCGGACACCGAAACGATAGTCCACGATAATGAGAATGAGGGCGAGCGCAATGACCCACCTCATGTTGAATATCATAGCCAGATATTCATTTGCGAGCGTAGAGCCGAACGCAAGTCCCGGGGTTGACGCTCTGGTGATGTGATTGTAATCCATAACCGTTAGTTTTTGAAGTTAAAAAATTGCCAGCCAAAGACCCGCACACTGACGTAATATAATAGAGCCACCATAGTGAACCATGTCACTCTCCATGGACTTATTTCGTTCTCATTCACGATACGCATCATTCTCAGGAACAAATCTCGATCTGACATGAGCCTCTCTGCCTTCCCACCTCCACGCTCGTAGTCATCATCGTGCATGCAGCATGGTACGTAGAACTTCTTTGCGTACGGTGGCTTGACGAACCTCAGTAGTCCACTCTGGCATCCGCATCCTTTACTCATCGCACTCGAATTTAGTCCAGTCGACTTTGTCCTTCTCGTTCCAGCCCTCCTCGAGAACCTTCTGGATGAACTTGATGGCTCCGATATAGAATGCTGAGAATGTCTCAACGTCCTCGAAGGTCACGTACTCTGGCTCCTCGAGTGTTCCCAGTTTCAGAGTCACCGGCAGAGATGCCCCACCAGTCTGCACTGCCAGGTCGTAGGCTGCCTTGTAGTTGAACTGGTTCTCAGTAGAGAGCCACACCATCTTACCATCGTACTCGTACCCGGAGAGAATAGTCTT
Organism: Bacteroidales bacterium; assembly: GCA_004557315.1. GTDB lineage: Bacteria > Bacteroidota > Bacteroidia > Bacteroidales > UBA3663 > Liminaster. Next base: position 16,899 of record SFEH01000003.1, on the reverse strand, counting down.
GTCGACCTCCTCATTAACGAGCTCGAATATCTCATCTTTCAACTCGTCCACCTCAGGCTTGTACTTGTACTGCTTTCGGTAGTCGTAGCCTGCTCCAGTCTTCTCGTCCTTGCCGAAACCGAAGCGAGCCTCATACTTACTACGGCCTATCTTGTAGAGACCGTCTTGACGCTCAGTAGCGCCGAAAATCTTGTCAAACTTCATACGCTCAAAATTTTAGTTGAACAAATATCTTACTTTACCGTTACCGAAGACCTCAGATATGATTGTGGTGTCGAAAGGTATCTCTCCCATCTCTTTTATTTTCTCCAGATACCACAACTGCTGTTTATCGGCAGTAAAATACTTGCCCATGTCTCCGTTGTCGTACATGAAGGAAACGACTGTTCGCTTACCGTTCTCTGTGTCCACGTCCTTCTCATAGTCCACAATCTTGATATGAACATTCGTGAGACTCCTCAGAGAGACCTGTTTGCCTCCGAATCTCTTCTTTCCGTCTTCCGCTACATACTGCAGCCCTAAATCTTTGAAACTCTTCATTTCTTGACCTGTTAATGATTTGTACAAGTTCTTGCAGTCTCCCCACTTGGCCATGCCTTTGAAGGATCCGATAATCTGTATTCGTCTCTTCCGGCTCTTCACCTTCGCAAGTTTCCTCGCAGCGTTCTGCTTTGTTCTTTTTCTCAGTCTCGAGTGGTCACCGTAGTCCACATATCCGAGATAGTCCAAACCTTCCGAAATAGGGCGTATTGCTTCGCTCTGCTTAATCGAAAGACCGAGCCCCTTCACTTCCTCATGGATGATATTTCGAAACCTCCAGAGCAATTTCTTGCTATTAGCCAAAATGACTATATCGTCACAATATCTGTAGTAATACCTTACACCTTCCTGCTCCTTCATCCTATGGTCGAGCCTACTCAGCAGGATATTGCCGTAGCACTGCGATGAGCGTAGCCCGATAGATAGTCCCTCGTCCATCAGATAAATGAAGTCTTTCAGCATCGGCATGAGTAGCGGGTCTTTTATGTAACCTCTCACGCACTCCTCCATCAGTTCCTGGTCGATACTCTGATAGAACTTCTTTATGTCGCACTGGTAATAGTACCTCGTACCCTCTCTGTCATGGCGTATGTCGCTCCTCATCTTCCTGTAGAGTCTGTGCATACCTCTGCCCTTGATAGAGGCTGCTGAGGTTCTTACCACTGTGGGATATACGTAGCGCTCCACGACCCTCATAATAGCATTGCAGCCAATTCTCTCGACCACTACCGGTGACTGAACTATTCTCTTCTTCGGTCCATCACTGACCTCGAACTCCTGAAATTTTGTAATTCGGAACCTTCCAGAGCCTATCGAGGTTTTGAGCTCTTCGATTATCGTTTCCCTCCTTGCCTCGTAGTGCTCCTTCCGTTCCTTTCCTAAGTCTCCGACCACCTCATCAAAAGCGTCTCTCATGTTTCCATCTTCAACGACTTGTGCGGTCAGATACCCATATCGCTTTGTCATTATGAATTTTCCTTCTTCTCGTAGCCGTTGAGACTTTCAGTCAGATTGCTCTGTCTACTCACCTGTCGTAGGCTACCTCACTTGATGTTTCCGCTTTCCAGAGTCTCCTCTGCTTTTGCCGAGGCTCGGACTCCTCAGACTCTGATGTACCTCATCCCGTGAGGTCTTTCCGTAGATCTGAAATTCTTTTTAGATTGCAAGACGCGCACCGTAGTGCGTGTTCGAGACCGAAGAGGCGTAATACGCGAGCGCACATACGAGACCGCCATTCGCGACCGCATTGTTGAGCGCACGCCCCACGCAGCGCCCTGTGAAGTCCTCTACCTTATCACACGCAAGCAATCAGTCTGGAGGTGGTTGCCCACCCCCAGACCTCTACGCTTTACGCATCCTTATCGATTTCGCTTTCGTTCTCCAACTCTCCACTGAAGGCAAGACGCACACCGTAGCGCGCGCTCGAGACCGAAGAGGCGAAACACGCGAGCGCACATACGAGACCGCCATCCGCGACCGCACTGTTGAGCGCACGCCCCACGCAGCGCCCTCTACCTGCAGTGTACCAAACTCCAGCACCATATCCGGTTGAATAGGCACTCTTGTCGGTAGTCACTGCAGAAGCGATGTAGTCGCAATACTTGCCATGCTTCAATCGAACGATATTATTACCTTGAACTTCCTTCAAGCCCTGCACAACACGCTCAGTATTGGTACGAGGGTCAAAGATATGATACTTCGCATCGATAGGCATGGAGGTATCGTTATCGGTTCTCTTGAGTGCCTTCCACTCAGCGAATGTCGAGATGTTAACTCCCACGAAGTCCATAATCTCCCAGTTACAAGCGATGAAACCTTCAAGACCCCAGACCTTGTTGACTCCGGTGTCAATCAGGTAACTTGTATCTGCCTTACCCATTCTGTCCTTGGTACCAGTAGTGTAACCTGCAGAAGTACCGAAGCCATAGATGCGCTGGTCGTCTCTGTTACCATACCAACAGCGAGAGAGTACGGCAATAATCTTGCTCTGCTCATAGCTGATTGAGTGATAGCCCTTGCCTCTGTATCGAGCGAGGTTCAGCATATCCTGGTATGTGTAATGGATAGTGCCCACAGGCATATTGGTTGGGTTGCCCTCCTTATCGTAGAGCCACTCAGTCGAAGTGGTGGAAGTTCCGTCACCTCTCTTCGTCACTCTTCCAGAGACAGAACGCCATCTACCGAGGTCGTCGATTGAGCCTCCATAGATACCTATGAGCTCTGCCTTATGCTCTACCCATCCCGGCTCAATAGCCTCAATGTCTGCAGAGTCTACGGCAAAGACTGGATGGTCTTCGTCAGAGAGTCCTCGCATACAAGTGAAGTACAGATACTTCGAACCAGTAGGAACTGAACGATAAACATAATCACCCTGCTCGTTTGAGAAGTCCACAGGAGAGCCAGCAATGCCACTGATGGCGAGAATATCCTTCTCGAGTATCTTACCAGCAGAATTGACGAACACTGCGCAATATGATGCGTTGTTCAGACCAATGTAACGAGCCTGCTTCATACCTTCCACATCGAGACGATAGACCGCACACGATGTCAGGTCTCCGAGGCAATCATCACCGAAGGTTGAACCCACTGTCACATTGTTGGCCACAATACCCTTGATGTCCGCATAGAGGATGTCGCTGAGGTTTGCTTCCTTCTTCACCTTCCAAGTCGCTCTTGGTTCCTCCTTGTTACTACTCAGGAGGGTGTGTTTTTCCTGCGTCTTGAAGTCGTTGATACCCTTGTACCAGAAGTGAGGAATGAACATGAAACAATCATACATCTCGCCCAGAGAGTCCTTGTTGTCGAAGTCTTCTCCTGTAGCCAACTTGGTGTAGTCGGTCTCGCTCATCTTCGTCATTACCATCTTGCCAGCATCATTGAGTTTGCCCTTCACCGGAACACTCTTCGCACGAATCTTCATAATGTGACCACTTGGCTCGTAGTCATTATTGAAGTCGTAGCCAGTAGAGTTGTCAGTATTGGTGACGTTCTCAGGATCCGTCTCGTTGTCGTATTCCTTATAGTCAGAATACGCCTGCTGAACAATATCCAACAGAGGCAGAGCTGCACGCCATCCGTCCATAACCTCATCCTCAGTGTAGGTTGTCAACTGATAACGACCAGTGATGTTTGGAGTAGTAACGACAGACAGAGTTGCATCTACTCCCTGCAGGCCGAGACCAGCCAGAGTTGTCAGATCTGAACCGTTGCCGTTCACATCAACATCTGTGACACGCACGTACTTCAAGTTTGTCTTGTTCGCCTTCGCCAACTTCGTCAGCAGTGCCCACGCATCAATCTTCGCACAACCTTCTACGACCAAAGTCTCCACACTTGCAGCACTCTCGAAGACCAGACCGGAGTTGGTCAGGCTTGGAAGGTAGCGAAGTATCAGGTTCTTGTATGTGCTTGGCACCTGCAGAGAGGTCAGACCACTCGCCTCTGCCAACTGAATACGAACCAACTTTGACCCCTTAGCGAGTACGGTCTTCAAACGAGGACAATATCTCGCATTGACATTCGTTACGTAGGTGTTCTGAATATCGAGAGACTCCAAGAATGGAAGACTACCCAAATCGAGGTTGGTCAGATAACCCTCATTGTTGTTCGATGGGTTGTAATACTCTCCACCGATAATGAGCTCCTTCACGAGTGTCAGTTCTGAGATGTCCCAAGACTGTGAACTTGGGGTCGCTCCTGAAATATCCAGTTTCTCCAGTCTATTTGCGCCGAAGATGTAGAGCATCGTTCCTGAGCCAGTGTTCGTCATTCCAGACTTGAGGGTGTAACTCTCTCCAGCCTTTAAATAGCAACTGTCTGTGGCTGTATTTGCTCTATCTACACCGATACCGAAATAGCCCTGCTTGGCTGCAGTAATCTTAATCGTTACATTGGTACCAGTAGCACGCATTGAAACCATACTCGAATACAAGTCACCGGTCTGATAGAAGCCATCACGGAACAGGAAACGAGTCTTGACGAAATCCTTCAAGCGCTGGATGCTCAGACCATGAAGAGCAAAGAAGTAATTGGCAGTGCTCTTGCTGTTCTCTATGTACTTTCTCTCACCATCGAATGAGCTCACCAACTTTGGCCACTTGCTCAGGCGGTCAGTCACCCAATATTTGATGATACCAGCATACGAGAATGGTACGAGACCATCAGAGAGAACCACAGAACGCATTGCCTGCGCCACTGCTCTCGTTGTAATAGTCTCAGAGCCATCATCGTTGAGCCAAAACGCACCAGTACCGAGTTTTGCAGTCTGTGTGAACATCACAGAGTCATGCCCCTGATAGATACCAGCATCGTCGTCGTTAGGGTCTACGAGGGCTGGGATAGTCAGACCGCAGTCATTATCACTACCCATAATCGTATCTCCATCGTACAAATGGTTCATGTAGACTCTTTCCACTCCATCCTCATCAAGGTAGAAACCGAGCATCATATTCTTGCTTCTCTGGTCTACTGCAGCAATGTAGTCTGTGAATACATGATAACATAGGATAGAACGTACATTCGCAATCGTATGCAGTTCCTGCTGCCACTTCTTCAAGCGGTTCGCCTTGGTTCCTGCCACCATCTCACCACCGAGCGAGATCTGACCCTTTGACTCAGTAAGGTGGTGATTGCAGTCCTGACAGAAACGAAGCCAGTTGTAGAGGTTGTACGGAACCTTCTTGCCCTTCTCATAGAGAGCATTGAGGTTGTCATCGTCAGGATAACGACTCTCGAAGTACTGCAGCCAGATTGGCTTGCCATCAGTATCGAGGGTGAGCATATCGTCCACACTATCCACGCCCTGGAACCAGTCGAGAGCGTCATATTTCAACAACTCGTAGCACTCTACCGGATTGACAACATCACCAGTGAAGACCCACTTGTTTGCAACGTACTTCATATTTCCTGTTGTCTCTGTCCAAGCATTGTCCCTGTAGCGGTATATTTTATGATTCGGACCACAGAACTCGCTTAGTACGTACACATTCTCTGCACCGTCTTCATTGAGCTGCACCCAATCCTTCTTGTCTACTCTTCCAGCGAAGTGGTCCAGAGTCTCATCGCGATCTGCAACCAACTCTATAAATGAGCCGTAGCTGAGAGTCTCCTTGTTGTAACCCTTCACACCTTCGAAGCCGTAGACCTTAGCGTCTCCCTTGTCCTCATTCCAGTTACCTTTCGCATGGAAGTAACCATGTGATGGGCTGGTAGCATCAGGGCTGTACTTATCAGTACGGAAGAAAGCGCATGGGACGGATGCAATAGAGGTGTTGATGATGTAGCCAGTACCGGATGCGTTGTACACCTTCTGCGCTGGTGTGATATAGCCAGCGCCCAACGCCCTCTGCAAGTCATTATACAAGTTCGTGGATGCTCCATTGTTTGCACCTCCTGACTCAGAGTAATCGACCTTGACTGTGATGATATTCGTAGGCAGAGAGGTCTCGAGAACCTGCACACGCTTCTCGGCTGCATTGGCCTCACATCTCTTGAACTTCTCCAGTTCCTCACCAGAAAATTCGTTCTCCTTATGGAGGAGTTCGATTGCCTGAGCTTTCTTGAACTTCATCTTGAAATTCTTAATAGGTCTTTTGCTCGAAGTAGTTCCCTGGTTGCTACATACTGCTGCTACCGCTTTGAAGTCCTGCCATGGACGATCCGGGAAGTACGCATAAACGTCCAGTACTCGGGTTGTCTTCTTATCTCCGTCCAGAGTCTCCAGATACTCAGGATAATTGTCCTTCGCATCGTTCTCTGCTGTGTCAGGGTTCTTGCACACCACGAAATATGGAATACCAATGTCATAGAGTTTCTGCGCCATTGGGCGGTTTTTCGTTGTGTTCTCAGCAGTGACGGAAGACATCACCTGATTGAAGTTGTACTCCGTAATCATGGCCTCTGTATCAGTCATAGTGAGAAGATAGTTATGGAACTCCTGCTCGAAGCCGAAATAAGTCTTCCACGCCTTGATATTATAGAGGTACATGTCACCCTCAGCACTCTGCCAAGATACCTCCTCATCGTGTGGGATGATAGAATTTTCCTCGTAGTAACATGCTCCAATCTCCTCACCGTCGAAGTACATTTTAGCGACACCTATACCAGTATACGGAGCGAAGGCTGCAGGCTCAATGACGATTGCCACGTTTGTGGTCTCAGAGTCGTCCAAAGCTGCCACTATAGAGTGTTCTACGGTTGCATTGTTATCGAAGGTGAAGACCACATTATTGCCATCTACCCAGAAGCCGAAGCCATTCTTAATGCAGGACATCAGTCTGTAATCTTCATTCGCAATGTTCTTCTTCATCACAGTGAACTGGATAGCCATACCGGTTGTCTCGATGGCTGCATCAGCGAATGGTTTGTAGTGCAGAATGCCTGACGCATTTTCTGCCATTCTGAGCGCCATATTTCCATCCGCCTTGTTAGTTCCAAAGTTATCGGCAACGAAGCCGTTGGTGGACCAGTTTACTCCCTCTACGTCCATCGTTACTGCACCATCCTTAATACTGTGATCCGCTTCGGTGTTACTTCTCGAAGAGAAGTCCAGACTGAACTGTCTCTGTGTCTTCACCTCCTCAATAGCGAGAAGAGTTCCTGAGATAACGAAGTCTGCCTCCTGAGATGCACTGCTTCCACTTCTCACGACTACCGAGATAGTAACGGAGCCATCAAAAGCGACATCGGTCACCTTATGGGTGTAGGTGTAGGTCTGTGAACGATATGCCACACGCTCAGCAACCAAGTCAGCACCCTCATAGACCATCGCCTCAGGTTCTGCGTTCTGTGGGTCGTAGACAGCATAATCGACATTGATTGTCTCGTAGAGTTTCTTCTGTCCTGTCACATCATCAGTGTACCAACGAGAAACCACTATCGGAGCTGTGTTTCCTTCCTCTACAACCATCACTGCTGTATGCAGGTAGTTACCTACAACACCAGAGCCAACATCTACACCATGAATACGGATAGCGTATGCGCCATGACTCAGAGCCTTGCCCAGGCACTTAGCTGGGTCGATAGTCACAGAGTGGCTGTACGTATCCATCACCGTAGCCTCACCGAGCACCTGCCACTTGTTATCAAGGTAGATTTCGGTAGTTGCCATTATACCCTTGTCACTTGCGTTATTAGGGAACTTGTACATCGGAAGAGTCTTCGAACCTCCACCTACAACGAGGGCAGTGGTCTTCGTGTAGTTCAGAGTCTGTACGCTCTGGATAGTCACATCTACTGCAGTCACATTGATGTTACGGGAACCAGTATTGCCTCCGTCATCAGTAGCAATAATACGGAAACGTCTCTTACCTGCAGTAACGAAGTATGAAGAGACATCAATCAAGTAATCGTATGTAGTCAGAGAAGCCGATGATGCCTTGTTAACGGTCAGAGTCTCCAGAGTCTGATTGGTATCTCGGTCTATGAGCTCCAACTTCTCAATGTTGTTCTCGGTCTCTACCTGCCCCTGAGTAGTCACAGATCTGATGGCTGCCTCAATCACAACAGAGCCACCTGCCTTCGTATAAAGCGGACTCTCCTTGTAAGCAATAGAAACTACTGTACCAGTCAGAGTGCCACCTCCACTTGGAAGAGTCACCTGCTTGCCATCGCCAACCTGCTCACCATCAGCACGCACGAGGTTCAGTTTCAATGTTGTACCTTCCACCTCTGCATTGATATCTGTCGGGATAGCATTGTAAGCACCGCCAGTTGAAAGAGCGTCCTTTCCGCCCGCCTTAGGCTCGTCTTTCGTCTCGACCTTAGAACTATCCCCGAACTCCTTCCAAAGCCCGTCCTGCCAAAAATCGTCTGTAATAGCATTGTCTCCCTGGAACTGCTTTGTCTCTACAACATTCGATGCAGTAGAGTAGGAGATAACGAGACCTCTCTTTCGATAGTCTACGGCTGTATCTTCCTGATACTTCTTGAGGGCGTTCAGAGCCGTTCCAAGAGTGTAGAAACCAGTAGACAGTGGAACCAGTCTGTCGATGTCAATCATAGCCTCTGAACCACTTGCCAACGAACCGAAGTCCTTCCAGTTGTCAGGGTTGAGGAAATTCGCATCGGCTGTGGTCTTACCGATATACTGGTATGTCTTCCAGACACTCTCCGACTTCTGGAATGAGAGTATCAGACCCTTGACCGCCTTCCCGGCACTCAGAGCAGCATGTACGGCACTGAGCTCTGTGTTCTCAGGGTCATAGAGAGTGTAATATGCTCCCTGCAGTGGTACCTCAGTAGTAGCATTGAAGATAGAGGCTGGAGTGTTCTTTGGTGCGAGTGCAGCCAAGTCTAAGCCAGTCCATCTGTAAGGTACGTTCTCAATGCAATTCACATAGATACGTGCTATCGACATATCCTCCTCGGTCCAGTAGTAACCCTTGTACGTAGTTCCATCAGGGGTTGAGCCTGCCTTATAGACAGACTTGAAGCACTTCTTTGTGTCAGGGTTGTAAGCGTAAAGCCCAGAGACAGAAACTGAGACTAAGCCTCCATCGGTTACGGTGTTGTCCCACTTCGAGCACATACGCACATCGTAGACACTATCCGGAAGGAACTCGGATGGGATTTGCTTGAGCCCGTTCAGAGGTGCCAGACCATCCGCCATGCCCTTCGTACCCATAAAGTCCTCGTACTTCTTAATAATGAACTCCACGAGGCTCGAACCATTCCAATATTGGATGCGCTTCTCATCAGTATTGATGTAGAGAACATTGCGCTGGAACTCCATCTCACGAAGAGCCAGCCCTGCGCCGTTCACATACGCCAAATGAGGCTCGTCCTCACTCTTCACCGTCATGTAGAGAGTACCTCCTGCAGGCTCGAGGAAATACTTGCCAGCAGAAGAGAATGAGTCGCACACTTGTTCAAGGTCGTCAGTCTCCCAAGAACGCACGAAGATAATCTCCGATTTGCCCTCCAGAGCTGTGATCCGAACATTGATAGCATCGAGCAGAGCCGTCAGAGTCTCCTCGTCCTTGACACCAGTCAAGAACTCAATGACCTCTTGGAAGTTCTCAATCGCCTTAGACGTGTCTGCTCCAGTCATAGTTGACAGAGTCCTCTGAATGTTGGTGATAGCGGTCTGCATCGCCTCATCAGCCTCATGTCTTGTCTGTCCCTCAGCAGTGAGCGCATTCTGTCTGTCTGTAACCTCCTTAGCGATTGCCTTAGTCAGGTTAGTGATGGAGGTCTCTATGCCCCCCATACGGACCTCGTGCTGAGTGTCCTTAGTGTCATGACCTTCTGCTCTCGTGATAAGTGCTGCAATAAGGGATGCAGCATCCTGCAGAGCACCACCAACTCGCTCGGCGGTGTTCTCTCCAACCTCCGTAGCATTGGCCACGAGGTTGGCTTTTGTTTTCAAATCATTTATTGTAGCCATCAGTCACCAATTGAATGAATTTTTAATCTTGTTCCTCTTACGGGCTTCGTCTCCTCATACCCTTCGAGTGTTCTCAGATACAACAGAGCCGTGTTGAGATACTCTTCCGCCACATTCATAACGTCGTCATACCTTCTGACCCTGTTCTTATCGTCAGTTCGCTCGGCATAAGAGTCGTTGTGCTGGACCATTCCGCTACGGGTCATGATAGAACCGTCAGCCATCGCCATTTTTGCATAAACAAAATATGCGAGAGCCGTTTTCAGTCCCGCACACTTCTCTTTCTTGCCATCTTTCTCGTATATTCCTCCCTCGAGCAGTATCTTGTCAGGTTCTGAAATGCTTTCTTCGAGAAGTGCTTGGTATTTTTCCAGCCCCACTGCTGGTATGATGTGAATATCCTCGCACTCTCTCACGAAAGCTATCACCTCGTCCTCATCAACGTGTTTCGAGGTTGGTCGAGCCAATTCCTTGAACTCCTCGACCGTCAAAATATGCTTATTCGCCATTGCTCTTGTTGTTAGATGTAGCAGAAATGTACTTTAATGGGCGTATTGAGAAGTTCTTTGGCATCGTCTCATCAGCCCAATGCGCGAAGACCTTCTCGAAGACTCTTTCTATAAACCTCTGCTCCGGTGTAACCTCTCCAGCATAATATTCGTAGGCATCCTGCATGACATCTCCAGAGAAACCGAGCTTGCCAATACGGATAGCGTAGAAGAGTTCCTGATGAAACTGGGCGTATATGCGCTCGGTAACGCTTGAGTCTGTAGTCTCAAAGTCCTTGTCGAAGTTCTTCACCGGGAAGTTGACCACCTTCGGTTCGTCTTCATCGTTCTCGAGTTCCACATAGAGAATTTTGCTACCCTTTGTGTCACCCTGGAACTGCTTCAAGTCTTCATCGGCTATCATTTGACGCTCTTCCAGTTCGCCCTTGTCGTTTATCCGTGGCGAACCCTTCTTTGCTATCAGCATACAAGCAACGAGGAAATTATTACGCACATTCCTGTACTTAATGTTTCCAAGTCCCTCGTCTGTGCTTATCTCGGTTATTGCAGAGTCGTAGATTGGCGTAGGATAGTCGTACTTTCCGTCCTGAGAGACCCAAAGCACCTGACCCTTGTAGTTCTCTATTCCTCCGCAATTCTCTATCTGTGCCATCACAACTACTGGGTCAGGATTGAACACATTGAAACGGGTGATGAACCTCTCTTGTACCATCTGTTTCTTGCCGTTCCTTGTCTTCTCTCCCTTCCAGTCAATATGCTGCAGGATATGAGCCACATACCCGGCATCGTCGAACTCCTCGAGTCTCAGTTGCTCAAATGGTATGTAGTTCACCTCTGTGATCTGACCAAAAACATTGTAATTGACGTGAAGAGCAAAGCCACCAAACTGACAAAGGTCTCCAGCCACCGACTTCAACAAATCGTCCGTAGTTGTTCCGTCTCGATTTATCTGCCAGCCTGCCAGAATATCATCGTCGAAGCCGTAGCCCTCCACAAACTTCTCGTAACGGTTCAGACACAACTGCGCTGTGCCAGATGCTCCTGTGATGGCCATGATATTCTGCGGGTATAGATTATCACTACCATACGACTGCATCCGGAACCTCTGCTCGTAGTTCGTTTCGACTCGCTTCTGCGGTTTCTTTGCATTCTTTACGTTCATAACTTTACTCCTTACGTGTTAATTATTCTGTTGGTTCGTCCTCACACTCTTCTTCGGCCTCCTCAGGCTCAGAACCTTCGGTCATTGTTTCGGCCTCCTCAGTCTCAGGCTCCTCGTCCTTCACTGCCTTTGAGCTCTTAGCATCCTTCGGCAACTTCTGAAAGATGTCAATACGTTGTGGAAACTTCTTGAGATATTCTTTCGCAATCGCATCAGTGAGATTGTCATTGGTGAATATCTTACCATTCTTGAAAGATGGAGTATTGATAATCGCTCCAGCCTTCAATCGATAATTCAATTTACTTGCCATTTGTCCGTTCTTTTTAAGATGGTGATAAACTTCAATGAGTGCATCATGGTAGCACGTCTGGCACGTCGTAGGCTTGAATTGCTTACCGAGCACTGCATTGTACAACTTCTCGATAGTGCTCTTATCGTCAGAATTGAAGGGCGCATCAAAGCGACCCCTCAACTCCTCGATAAGTTTCTCAGCCTCTGCCTTCTCCATTTACTCAGCCCCAGTTGTCAGAGTCTCGTATTTGGTAGCCGTTGTCTCTGAGTCAGTGTCAAAGTAGAACAGAGCTGACTTCGGTGCAGAAGTCTCCTGCAGAGTAACCAGCCAACCACCATCGGTGTCCTCGCTGTACTTATCATTCTCGATAGCACTTGCGTGGAGTCCCTGGAAGTAGCCGTACACCTGATACTCGGCGTTGCCCTTCACTCCCTTATGCACATTCTTCAAAATGAGCACGAATGAGCCGTTTGCAAGGCCGTCAATAATCTTCTGAGCCACCTCTGGACCATTATCAAGCACAGCGATTGGAACCTCGTTAGTGAACGTGTTACGATATGTGCCTGTAGCCAGACTTGTCTTCGCTCCGGTGAAAGGAGTCGCACCCTGCTGAACAATTGGGTACGCCTTCTTGCCACTCTTCAAAATAAGGGTGGTTAGGATATTCTTGTTTGTAGTGTCAAAAACTGACTTCGCAAAATCAATATCGCTACGGTTCATGATGAGACCATCAGGCTCTACACCCTTAACGATAGGGCTTTCGCAGTTCAGCTCTATGCCCTTCTGAATCAATGAATCACATACTCCTGCCATAATTCAATCCTCCGTTGATTAATATGCAGCGTGGAACATGTCGTCCTCGAGTATCATAGTACCTATACGGCCAGTACTGTAAACGTAGTTACGACGCTCCTTCTTGTCGAACCAGATGTCGAGATCTGAAATTAGACCATCAGCATCGGTCGCAGTCTGCAGGTTGTTAATGTTAGCATAAACGGCACGATATGGCTTGTTCAGCACTGTGCCATTGTTCTCGTATGCACGAATCATACGGTCCCAGATAGATACGCGGGCGATAGTCACACCGTTGTACTTAGCAACGTCAAGACCCTCGAACAGGGTCTCCCATGGCATGATGACCTTGTACTTCTCCTTGAGGTCGTAGGTCAGAGCGTCAGCCAGACCCTTGGTTGTCAGGATAACTGCAGAGCCATCAGAAGTGATACGAGAGTCGGCGTTCATCAGCATATCATCGAAGATACCGGTAGCAACACCAGAACCGAGGATAGCGCTCTTCTGAGCCTTGTATGAAGCCTGTGCGTTAGCTGCAATAGTAGACACCTGGTCTGGGTTTGCAGTACCCTGAGCGAAGATACGCTTGAAGAGACCATCGCAAGTGGTGAAGAGTTCCTTCTTCACTGTGTCCTTGATAGTACCACCGTCCTTGAGGTTGGCTGCAGCAGTATCACCGAACCAGCCGAAACGCCAAATCATGCGCTTCATCTGACGCTCCAGAGCAGGGCGAAGGATGTAGGTCATGAACTCTGTGCTTGTGAGGTCACCAACTGGTGTTCCAGTCTTCAAGCTGTACTCTGCGATAGTTCCCTGCAGAGACTCATAACAAATCTTCAGTGGGATCTGCCAATCACCCAGTGCCCAACGCTTCTGAGAGTTAGCAACGCCGTACTCCTGATACTCAGGGTCGCAACCACTACCAGCAAGACCCACATCGTCACCCTCACCGAGGAACGCTACTGGGTCTCCATTACGTACTTTTTTCAGGGCGGTGAAACGCTGATAGTCCTCGTCCTGGTCAATGCTCAATGGAATAAGTTCCTTGAGGTCTGTCACATCCTTTGGATCGACAGAAATGTTTTCAAACCATTTTGTCATGTCTAATAAAAATTAAAAGTTTTACTTCTGTTCCTTCTTGAAGGTACCGTTACGGCGAGCCTCAATTTCAGCACGCATTGCACTCACCTCAGCCTGACCCTCTGCCTTCTGACGTGCGTTTGCACCATCCTTCTGGCGACCCTCAGGCTTGTAGTCTGAGCTCAACTTAGCGAGTGCCTTCTTGCCTCCTGCAATCTTCACTGCATTGAGGATGAGGAGGTCTTCTTTGGTCTTCGCCTTCGCATTCGCATCTTCGAGTTGCTTCTTGAGCTCCTCCACCTCAGCCTCGAGGTCTGAAACCTTCTGCTGGAGGTCTGCGATCTGCATCTCCTCATCAGAGCCTTCACCACCTTCGTCACCGCCTTCTTCGTTGCTATCAGTCTTAATGTCGGTGATAACACCACCCTCGACTACGATAGTCTTACCATCAGGCATAACGAATGTACCATCTGGACTTGCCTTGTCACCTATCTGAGGCTCACCCTCTTCACGTTCTACGGTCAGAGTGTTGCCATCGGCAGTCGATAAATCCATTCCCATTGCTACCTCCTCGATACTCTTAATACCGAGTTTGGCGAGCACCTTGTCCAGCAGAGATGCCTTGACCTCTACCTTCTGTTCGTCTTCTTTCTTTGCCATTGCTGTATTTGAATTATTATTAAACATAGCACCACGCGACTTGGCGCTCGCAGGTGCGATAATATCTCCAATGAGACCCAGTTCCTTCGCTCTGTTCACTCCGATAAACTTGTCTTCGTCCATAAGAGCCTGCATCTCGTCTCGGTCACAACCGCAACGCTCCACATAGAGGTCGAGAATTTTGTCTTGCTGTGCTCTCAGGCTATCTGCTGCCTTCTGCAACTCATCTGCTGTTACATTATCACCTACAGCCCAGCCATAGACCCATGGATTGTGTACGAGTATCTGTGCACTCGCATACGCTCTTCGTCTCTCCTTTGGTGCAGCCATCAGAATAACGGTTGCCATCGAGGCAGCGTTACCCTCAACTATGGCTGAAATATCCTTTCCGGTAGCACGCAACTTGTCGTAAATAGCCCAGCCCTCCAGAACAGAGCCACCATCGCAGTGAAGGCGTATCTCTATCTCATTATCGTCGGCTGGAATACTATTCACGAACTCATCTACGTCCTTGAAGGTGATACCCTCAGCGTCTCCCCAGAACTGGCACATTTTCTGCTCGTTCTCGGTCTGAATGTCGTTGTAAATTTTAAGTACTGCCATAAATTATGAAAGAAATTCTTTAAATACGACACAAAGATACTTGAAAGATATAAAGAAATTCTTTATCTGGAGCATTTTTCGCTATCGCGGTTTGATAGTAACCAAAAACGGGGTGCACCATCTTCTCAGACAGAACACCCCTCCGTAACATAAAAACTGGTATATGATTTATACGATTTGCATCTTTTTCTCCATCCTCTTGACAACTCGGTATACCGTAGCCTGACCAACTCCATACTGCTGACTGAGGTAGTAGGTAGCGTAGCTGACCTTGTGCCCCTCCTTCTTCAAACGCATGAAGTCCTCATACATCTCGATATGCTTCACATCGTTCATGTCTACATCATTCTTTGCCAACATCTCCAGCACGCTTTGTGCTGCCTTCATCATTTCGTACTGTGTCATAGTATCAGGATCTGAATTATTATTTGATTGTGCTCAGCCTCTCAATGGCCTGCACTCTTGTACTTACGTTGTTTATCTCTTCCACGCTCACCACTGGTGCAGGAGCCATAGCCATGCCCCTTGCCACTGCATTTGCCAGGAACTCTTCTCCCATCTGCTGGTTCGGGTTCTGTCCCATGATAGGCACACCGCCACCGATTTGGTTGAAGGCGCTCAGAGCAGGTGCGAACATGGAGGTGGCTGCTGCAGTCAGAACAGACTCGCCGTTGCTCAGTCTCGCATTGATGGAGTCACTCGTACCAGTACCCGGTCCTGTCACATCACCTCCTGTGGCAAACTTAGCCGATTTAACCGTTTTGATAGCCGTTGCCACATTGGCAAGGATAGTAGTCACTGTAGTAGCGATGGCAGCGATATTGGCCGGAAATGGCACGCTCTGCGCTTGTTTGATACCCTGAGCCAATGCCACACCAGTGTTGATGGCAATTTCAGCCAGAGAGAGAACCTTTGCAGCCTTCGCCAGTCCCTTGCTATCCTCACCGAAAGCGTCAGCTACTTGCATGGTAGCATTAATCATGCCAGACACCGCATCGTACTTAGCTTTTTCGACTTGCACTTCCTTCTGACTCAGAGCCTCCTTCGCTTTCTGGAAGTCGTCCTCGTACTGCAACTTCCTTCGGTTAAACTCCTCAATGGTCTCGCCTTCTACCATCTGAGCCTCCTCCAGTAACTGTTGTTTGGCCTCCATCTGTAGGCGTAACTTAGCGATTTCTGGGTCTTCCTCAGAGTCTCCGTTGAAGTAGTCCACCTCAGCCTGCAGTGTCTGCTCCTCCAGTCTCTTCTGAATGGCATCCTTCTGAGCCTTGATAAGAGCCTCACCATATGCCACCTCAGCCTCCTCTATAATCTTATTGTACTTGAGATTTATGGCCTCTCTCTGTCGTCCCTTCTCCTCCTCAGTCATAACAGACTGCTCGAGCGCATCCAGTTCCAACTGGTGGTTGTTAGCAATCTTTCTGAGTTGCAGTTGATATTCCTGCTCGCTTCCCTTCTCAACGCCAGCAATCAATGTCTCTAAGTATGCAGTCTCTCTCTTGATAGCCTCATCCTTAGCCTTGATGTCGAACTCAGCCAGTTTCTTGATTTTGATTTGCTCCAGAGCTGCGATCTGAACATTGATAGCGTCACGCATCTTGACGGTCAGGTTTTTCTCGGAGGTCAGTCTGAGTTTGAGGTCTGCAATCTGTCTATCGTACTGCACCTCAATGTTGGCCCTTCTCTTCTCCATGGAGTCCTCCACGAGTTGGTTGAGTAGGTCTTCCGCTTTCCTCAGTTCCTCTGCCTCCTTCTTCGTCATATCAGCCTGCGTGGTGGTACTCTTGTTATTTTTTCCCGATTTACCGCCTATGCCGTTCTTTGATGAAGAGCCTCCACTATTACCGCCAGCAGACGAACTACCCGTAGAGCCCGT